>JAUHXL010000027.1 GCA_030426945.1 bacterium | reverse complement strand
CACGTGGCGCTGCTCGACTTCGTCCTGCTCGACGACCAGGTCGTCATCGCCCTCGTCCACGCGCACGCCGTGGACGTCGTGGCGGTGCCCGTCGACCGCGGCCAGGTCGGTCAACACGCCCGATCCCTGCTGCGCGCGCTTCAACGAGGCACCGACGACGTCGACGCCGACGCCGAGCGCCAGTGGCTCAGCCAGGTGCTCGTCGAGCCCATCGGCCCGGCCCTGGCCCAGTCGGGCGCGCGCTGGCTGGGCATCATCGGCCACGACGTCCTCCATCAGCTGCCCTTCGCCGTGCTCGACTACGAGGGCGGCCAGATCCTCGACCGCTTCGCGGTCTTCCGCGGCGCCTCGGCCGGCGACGTCGCCCTGAGCCTCGGCACCCCCGCCCTGCCCCCGCCGATCCGCGTGATCGCGCTGGGCGATCCGGCCGGCGACCTGCCGGATGGACGCGCGGAGGCGCGGATGGTCGCGCGCCGCTTCACGGAGGGCGCGGCGTACGTCGGGCCGAGCGTCACCGAGGCCACGGCGCGGCGCGCCCTCGAGAGCGCCGACATCGTCCACTTCGCGACCCACGCCGAACAGGCCGTCCCCCACCGCGACGCCTGGCTGCGGCTGGCCCCCACGCCGGCCGACGATGGGCGGCTGACGGCCCGCGAGCTGAGCGCGCTGCAGGTGCGGGCCCGCCTGGTGTCGCTCTTCGGCTGCGACACGGCGGTCGGCGTCCCGAGCCCCGGCGACGAGGTCCTCGGCGCCCTGGATCGGGCCCTGCTGGCGGCGGGCGCGCGCACGGTGGTCTCGACGCATTGGCCCGTCGACGACGCGGCGGCGCTCGACCTCGCGCACGACTTCTACCGGGCCCTCGCGGCGGGGCGCCCGACGGTCGAGGCGCTGGCCGAGGCCCAGCGCGCGCTGCGGGACCGTTCCGCCCGCTGCACCGTCACGCCGCCCACCACGAGCCGGACTCGATGCGCGCCGCAGCGCGGCGTGCTGCCCTGCGGTCCACCCGGCCTCAGCGGGCGTCACTGGGCGGCCTTCGCCCTCGTCGGCGATCCCCGCTGAGGCCCCGGATCAGACCGGGTGCGGCAGCCCCCGCCCGGCCGCGTCGATCGCGTCCAGCGTGGCGGTGACGTCGTCGTCGGTGGCCGCGGGGTTGATGAACAGCAGGCGCCAGGCGTTGGGCCCGCCCTGCACCGGCTGATAGCCCACCATGGCGCTGCCCTCGCGCAGCAGGCGCGCCTTGATGCGCGGCGCGAGGCCATGCAGGCGCACGTCGACGCCGGGGGCGGCGCGATCCAGCGGGCGCAGATCGGCGGGCACCCACCAGAAGCACACGTTGACCCACGACGGGGGCGCGGCGAGGGCGAAGCGGGGATCCGCCTCGAGGCGCGCCGCGGTGCGCGCGGCCAGGTCCACGGCGTGCTCGATGCGCGCGGCGAACCCGGCGTCGCCGCGCGCCTTCCAGGTCAGCCAGGCCTTCAGGGCGTCCACCCGCCGGGCGCACTGGAAGGTCAGATCGCCGCTGTCCAGCGCCGCGTGCGGCTTGTCGGGCTGGAACAGATAGTCGGCGCCGCTGGCGAACGCCGCGCGCAACAGACCCGGGTGGCGCACCAGCAGGGCGCTGCACTGCTGCGTCGCGCCCATCATCTTGTGCAGGTTCCACGCGAGCGAGTCCGCGCGCTCGACGCCGGCCATCCGGTGGCGCTCCCGCGGCGAGAAGAGCGCGCTGGCGCCGAAGCAGCCGTCCACGTGCAGCCACAGATCGTGGTAGCGGCAGATGTCGCCGAGCGCGTCGATGGGGTCGAACGCACCCAGCACGGTCGTGCCGGCGGTGGCGTTGACGAAGAAGGGCCGCTGGCCCGCGCGGCGCGCGTCGTGGATGGCCGCCTCGAGGGCGTCCGGGCGCATCTGACCGCGCGCGTCGCAGGGCACCACGCGCAGCGCGCGGCGCCCCAGGCCCATCAGCGCCATCGCCTTGGCGACGCTGTAGTGGGCCTCCGCCGAGGTGAACGCGGCCAGGCCGCCCGGCGGGTTGCCGCGCTCCACGGCGTCGGGCGCGACGCGATGTCGGGCCAGGTGCATCGCGTGCAGGTTCGACAGGGAGCCGCCGGCCACGAAGACGCCGTCGTGCGCGTCCCAGCCCGCCAGCGCGGCGAGGCGGGTGCACACCGCGCGCTCGATCAGCGTGCCGACGGGCGCCGCCTCGTAGGTGGCCGCCGTGGTGTTCAGGGCGGCGCCCAGCCAGTCGCCCAGCACCGCCACCACGTCGGGGCCGGCGAAGTTCTGGTTGAAGAAGCGCGGGTGCAGCGTCCGGACGGAGTGCGCCAGCACCGCGCCGACCGCCGCGTCGAGGGCTTCGACCGGGTGGGCCGGCTCGTCGGGCCGCAGCGGCAGCGGCACGCCCGCCGCCTCGAAGGCGGCCGCGATGCGATCCGGTGAGGCGCCGTCGGAGACCGGCGGCGACCGATCGTCGGCGGTCTCGAGGAGGTGAACCAGGCGGCGGGCGACGGCATCGACGAGGGGCTGCATGGGGCGACGGTGGACGTCAGCGGACGCGGCGTCAACCGCCGCTCGCCCTTGGCTGCGCGCGGCGAGCCGCCTATGCTGGCGGGCCCCGTAGCCGGTCTGGAGTCCGCGTGCCCCTCGCCCGTCCCCGCGCCTCGGCTCACCGCGCCCGCGCCGCGACGGCGATCGCGCTGTTCTTCGCGCTGACGACCCCGCCGGCCGTCGCCGAGACGCGCTTCGAGGTGGGCCCCTGGGACGCCCTGCCCATCGGCCTGGGCCTGGCCGGCTTCGGCGCCGGCTACGTGGCGCAGGGGCGCATCGAGCCGGCGCGGCTGGGTGATCCCGACGACGTCCTCGTGCTGGACAACTGGGTGCTGCGCACCGATCTCAGCGGCGGCGAGACGGCCAACCGTGTGTCCTACGCGACGCTCGGCGCGCTCTTCGGGCTCGCGGCCTGCGAGCCCCTGGTTCGGGACGACGAGCCCCTCGTCGACTACGTGCTCTATGCCCAGAGCCTGTCGCTGACGCTGGCCGCCACCCAGCTCACCAAGGTCATCACCCGCCGCCCCCGCCCGTACACCTACGAGCCGGGCCGCCCCGACCCGACCACCACCGAGGACACCGTCTCGTTCTTCTCCGGCCACACCTCCCTGGCGTTCGCGCTGGCCGGCACGGCCACCTACCTCACCTTGGCGCGCAAGGGCAGCACGGCCCCCGCCTGGATCTTCAGCGGGGGCGCCCTCGGCCTGGCGGTCACCACCGGCGCGCTCCGGGTCGTCGCCCACCAGCACTTCCCCAGCGACGTGCTCGTCGGCGCGCTCGTCGGCGGCGGCATCGGCGTCCTGGTGCCCTGGCTGCACGAGGTGCCGGAGGACGACGCGCCCACCGGCTTCGACATCCGCCTCACGCCCAACGGGGTGGCCGGCACCTTCTGAGCCCGTTCCTTTCAGTCTTGTCATGCGCGTGACAGCCCCACGCAAGGTGCGCTGACGACACTCCTCCTGGTCCGGCAAGCGAGCCCGGCAGAGGAGGAACCATGAACGCAGGCGCCCGAAGCGTCCCGTCCGTCGTCGCGCCCACCCGCCCCGTCGCCCCGGCGGTCGACGTGCGCGCCATCGAGGAGCGCGTCCAGCAGAGCCGCCGCTGGGTGGCGCCCCTGCGCCGCGCCATCGGCGAGGTCGTCGTCGGCCAGCAGGGCCTCGTCGACAAGCTGCTCGTCGGCCTCCTGTGCGAGGGCCACGTGCTGCTCGAGGGCGTGCCCGGCCTCGCCAAGACGCTGACGCTGAAGACCCTGTCGAGCGCCCTGGGCGCCGACTTCAGCCGCATCCAGTTCACGCCGGACATGCTGCCCAGCGACATCGTCGGCACCCTGGTCTACGAGCCGCGCAACGGCGGCTTCAGCACCCACCGCGGCCCGGTCTTCGCCAACCTGGTGCTGGCCGACGAGATCAACCGCGCGCCGGCCAAGGTGCAGAGCGCGCTGCTCGAGGCCATGCAGGAGCGTCAGGTGACGCTCGGCGACGCGACCCACCCCCTGCCCCGCCCCTTCCTGGTGCTGGCCACCCAGAACCCCGTCGAGCAGGAGGGCACCTATCGCCTGCCCGAGGCCCAGCTCGACCGCTTCCTGCTGAAGGTCGTCGTCGGCTATCCGACGCCCGCCGAGGAGCGCGTGATCATGGACGCCATGGCGCGCAGCGACGCGCGCACCGCGGTCGACGCGGTGGTCGAGCTCGACGCCATCTCGGCCGCCCGCGCGGTGGTCGACGACGTCTTCGTCGACGAGCGCGTGAAGGACTACGTCGTCCGCCTGATCTTCGCCAGCCGCGATCCGCGCGCCGCCGGCCTGGACGATCTGGCCCCCCTCATCCGCTTCGGCGCCTCGCCCCGCGCCACCATCGGCATCGTCCGCGCGGCCAAGGCCTGGGCCTACCTGCGGGGGCGCGGCTACGTCACCCCGCAGGACGTCAAGGCCCTCGCCCCGGACATCCTGCGCCACCGCGTGGCCGTCACCTACGACGCCGAGGCGCAGGACATCGACGCGGATCAGGTGGTGGCGCGCCTGCTCGACGCGGTGCCGGTCCCGTGAACGGCGCCGACCTGGACCTCCGCCTGCGCGCCATCGAGCTGAACGCCCGGCGCATGGCGGACGCCGTCCTGGCCGGGCGCGCCCGCGCGCGCCGCCTGGGCGCGGGCACCGACTTCGAGGAGGTGCGCGCCTACGCGCCCGGCGACGAGGTGCGGCACATCGACTGGAACGCCACCGCCCGCGCCGACGCGCCGATGGTGCGCCGCTTCCGCCAGGAGCGCGAGATGCCCCTGGTGCTGGCGGTCGACATCAGCGCGTCGGGTGACTTCGGAGCTTCCCCACAGGTTCCGGACCGAGCGGGGTGCCGGGCTGCGCGCCGAGGCCAAGGCGCGAAGCCGCAGCAATACTCGGAGTATTGCAGGCGCTTCGCAACGCCGGCATCGGCGTGCAGAACGGTGCACCGCGACGCGGAGGACTCTGTGGGGAGGCTCTTGGGCAGCGCCCGCGCCCGCCGCGAGCGCATCGCCGAGCTGGCCGGCCTGCTGGCCTTCTCGGCGGTCGACGTCGACGATCCGGTCGGCCTGCTGCTGTTCGACGCGGAGGTGCGCGCCTGGCTGCCGCCGCGCAAGGGCCGCGCCCAGGTGTCGCGCGTCCTGCGCGCCGTGCTGGGGCAAGCCGCGCGCGGCACCCACACCGACGTCGCGGGCGCCCTCGGTGAGGTCGAGCGCCGCGTGCGCCGCCCCGCGATGGTGGCGCTGCTGTCCGACCTGCAGACCGATCTCGAGCCGCTGAAGATGGCCCTGCTGCGCCTCGGCCGGCGCCACGATCTCTTCGCCCTGCAGGTGACCGATCCCACCGACGCCGCCCTGCCGGACGTCGGCCGGGTGGCGCTGGAGGATCCCGAGTCGGGGCGCGTGGTCGAGCTCGACACCGGCCGCCGCCGCGTCCGCGAGGCCTACGCCCGCGCGGCCGCCGCCCGCGCCGACGCCCTCGACCGACGCTTCCGCGAGGCCGGCGTCGAGCGCGTCCCCCTCGACGCCGCCGCCGATCCCGTCCCGACGCTGCGCACCTTCTTCACCCGGAGAGCCGCATGAACCCTCAGACCACCGCGAAGCTGGACGCCCTCGCCGCCGAGCTGCGCGACGTGCCCCCGCCGCTGCCGGTGACCGATTGGATCGCCGCGGCCTGGACCGTCGGCGCGGTCGCGCTGGCCCTCGTCGGCCTTTTCCTGATCGTCCGCGCGCTGCGCCGGCGCGCGCGCCGCCCCCTCTCGCCCGAGGCGGCCGCCGAGGTGGCCTTGGCCCGCGCCGAGGCGGACGCACGCGACGGCGACCTGCCCGCCTGGGGCGCCGCGGTGTCCGCCGCCGTGCGCGGCCTGCTCAGCGCCCGCGCCGGCGTCGCCGCCGACCGCCAGACCTCGGACGAGGTGCTCGCCGTGCTGGCCGACCGCCCGCCCTGGAGCGATCGCGTGCCCACCCTGGCGCGCATCTTCGACGCCTGCGACCGCGCCCGCTTCGGGGCGGCGCTGCTGCCCCGCGACGAGCGGGAGCGCGTGCACGCCGCCGCCCTCGATCTGGTGCACGCACCCACGGAGTCCCCCGCATGACCTTCGCTTACCCTCGACTGCTGTGGCTGTTGGCGGCGCTGCCCCTCCTGTGGGTGGTGCGACGCCTGCGCCGTCCCCCCACCGTCCGCTTCGGCGCGGTCGACGCCGCCGCCGAGGCCGCGGGCGGCTGGCCGCTGCTCACCTGGCTGGTCGGCGCGCTGCGCTACGGCGTCTACGCGGCCCTCATCGTGGCCCTCGCGCGGCCGCAGCAGGTGGACGCGACCGAGGAGGTCGAAGCCAGCGGCGTCGATCTGATGCTCGCGGTGGACGTCTCCGAGTCGATGCAGGCCCTCGACATGCAACACGCCGCCGCGCGCGAGTCCCGGCTCGAGGCCGTCAAGCGCGTCATCGCCGCCTTCGTCGAGGCGCGCCCCAACGATCGCATCGGCGTCATCGCCTTCGCCGGCGCGCCCTACCTGGTCAGCCCGCTGACGCTCGACCACGGCTGGCTGCTGCAGAACCTCGAGCGCCTCGAGACCGGCCGCGTCGAGGACGGCACGGCGGTCGGCGACGCCCTCGCCGCGGCGGTCGATCGCCTGCGCGACGTCGAGTCGGCGTCGAAGCTGGTGGTGCTGTTGACCGACGGCGAGAACAACGCGGGCGAGATCGCGCCCGGCATGGCGGCCGAGGCCGCGCGCTCGCTGGGCATCAAGGTGCACGCCATCGGCGTCGGCAGCGAGGGCGAGGCCCCCGTGCCCGTCCGGGACGAGGCCGGCAACACGCGCATCGTGATGGCCCGCGTCGGCGTGGGCACCGAGATGGTGCAGAAGATCGCCGAGACCACCGGGGGCGAAGCGTTCCGGGCCACCGACGCCGACGCGCTGGCGCAGGTGTACCAGCGCATCGACGCGATGGAGACCACGACCCGCAGCGTGAAGCGCTTCGAGCACGCCGAGGAGCGCTTCCACGTCGCCGCGGTGTTCGGCTTCGGCCTGCTGCTGACCCAGCTGGGCCTGGCGGTGACCGCGCTGCGGCGGGTGCCGTGAGGTGCGCCGCGAACCGATCCACGAGGAGTCATCGATGAGTTTCTCCGAGACCCACTGGCTGATGTACGGCCTGCTCGCGACGCTGGGCGTCGCTGGGCTGATGCTGTGGGGCGCGCGCCGCCGGGCCCGCGACCTGGCGCGCCTGGTGGCGCCGCGGCTGCGCGCGGCCCTGACGCCCAGCCTCTCGCCCGGCCGCCGCGCGCTGCGCGCCGCCCTGCTGCTGATCGCGGTCGCTTCGATCGCCGTCGCGCTGGCCCGCCCGCGCCTGGGCTTCGATGTCTCGACCGTCGAGCGCAAGGGTCTGGACCTGCTGATCGCCCTCGACACGTCGCGCAGCATGCAGGCGCCCGATCCCGCGCCCGACCGACTGACGCGGGCCAAGCTGGCGGTGCACGATCTGGTGGAGCGTTTCCCGCGCGACCGGGTGGGCCTGCTCACCTTCGCCGGCGGCGCCTCGCTCGAGTGCCCCCTCACCTTCGATCGCGCCCTCTTCACCGACACCCTGCAGGCGGTGACGGTGGGCGCGGCGCCGGGCGGCGGCACGCACCTCGCCGCGGTCATCGACGCCGCCCGCGAGGCGGCCCGGTCGGAGCGTCAGCGCACCAAGCTGCTGGTCATGCTGACCGACGGCGAGGATCTGCAGGGCGACGCCCTGGTCGCGGCGCGGCGCGCGGCCGACGAGGGGCTGCGCATCTTCACCGTGGGCATCGGCAGCCCCGAGGGGGCCCTGATCCCGACGGCCGGGGGGTTCGTGCGCGACGCGCAGGGCGAGGCCGTGCGGTCGACGCTCGACGCGCAGACGCTGCAGGCCGTCGCCGCCGCCACCGACGGGGCCTACCAACCGCTCGGCGCCGACGGCCTGGGCCTGACCCGCCTGTACCAGACGCACCTGGCCGGCCTGAACCCCGAGACGCTCGAACAGCGGACCCATCGGGTGCCGATCGAACGCTTCCAGTGGCCGCTGGCCCTGGCGCTGCTGTGCCTGTTCGCCGAGGCCTCGCTCGGCGAGCGCCGGCGCCGGCGCCGGACGTTACCCGCCGTGACCGCGACCCTGCTGATGCTGCCCCTGGCCGCGCAGGCGGATCCCGGCTCGGCCTGGGACGCGTGGGTGCGGGGCGATCTCGCGGCCGCGGCGGAAGGCTATCGCGCCGCGGCCGAGGCGGATCCGAGCGATCCCGTCCTCTCGCTGAACGCGGCGACGACCGCGGTGCAGGCCGGCGACGACGAGGCGGCGGTCGAGGCCGCCGAGCGTGTGCTGGCCCACCCGGACCCCGCGCACCACGCGCGCGCCTGGTACGCGATCGGCAGCGCGCGGTTCCGGCAGGGCCACGCGGCGTTGGGGACGGATCGAGCGTCGACGCGGGCCCGGTGGCTCGAGGCGCGCGACGCGTTCGGTACGGCGGTGGAGCTGGCGCCCGAGGACGAGGACGCCGCGCACAACCTGGACGTCGTCACCCGCGCGCTCGCCGCCCTCGACGAGGCCGAGGCAGCCGACGACGCCGACCCGCAGAGCGGGGCGCAGGCAGGCGACGGGCAGGAAGGCGACGGGCAGGAAGGCGACGGGCAGGAAGGCGACGGTCAGGACAGTGACGGCAAGGAAGGCGCCGGTCAGGACGGCGAAGGCCAGGAAGGCGCCGGCAAGGACGGCGAAGGCCAGGAAGGCGCCGGTCAGGACGGCGAAGGCCAGGAAGGCGAAGGCCAGGAGGGCGCCGGCAAGGACGGCGAAGGCCAGGAAGGCGCCGGTCAGGACGGCGAAGGTCAGGACGGCGCCGGCCAGGACGCCGACGGTCAGGACGGCGACGGTCAGGACGGCGACGGTCAGGACGGCGAAGGTCAGGGCGCCGCTGGGCAGGAAGGCGCTGGGCAGGAAGGCGCCGGCCAGGATGCTGACAGCCCGCAGGGCGAAGGTCAGGACGCCGCCGGCCAGGACGCCGCCGGCCAGGACGCCGCTGGCCAGGACGGCGACGGCCAGGAAGCCGACCGCCCGGGCGCGCCCGGTGAGCCGGCCGAAGACGAAGACGCACCCGGCCGGGAGGCCGCCGCGCGCGACGGCGCCGACGCCCCGGCCCCGGCCGGCTCGGGCGCCGCGACAGGCCCCGACGAGGATCCGGCCAAGCCACCTGTCGGCCAGGCCGCCGGCGCCCCCGCCGCGGGCGACGGCCCGCGCGCGAACGGCGACGGCGACGGCGTCGCCGCCGTGCCCGACGCCTTCCGCCCCGCGCCCGACGCGCTGTCCGCCGGCGAAGCCCGGCTGCTGTTGCGCGGCGTGCGCGGCCGCGTCCGCCGCATGCCCACCGCCGACCGCGCCGCGCCCGGCCCCACCGATCCCGAGCGCGACTGGTGAGACTCATGGAGAAGATCCCGATGAAGAACGTGCTGATCGCCCTGCTGCTGCTCGCGGGCACGGCCCACGCCGCCAGCGTGCAGTTCGAGCCCCTGCCGTTGGAGGTCGGCCGCGCCGGTCGCCTCACCATCCGCCTCGACGGCGACGCGGCGCAGCGCCCGCCGACGCCCCGCGTGCCCGGCCTCGACCTGACGCTCGCTGGACGCTCGAGCCGCATCCAGGTGATCGACGGCGCCCTCACCGCCACCACCGAGTACGTCTACCGCGTGGTGGCGCAGCGCCCCGGTGACTACGTCATCCCGTCGGTGCAGGTGGGCGGCGAGCGCACGGCCGCCGTCGACGTGCCCGTCGTGGCCGCCGCCGCTTCGCCGCGGGCGGACGCCGCGCCCGAGGACGCCGACGCGTCGGAGGGTCCCCGCACGGCCTTCCTGCGCTTCTACCTGCCCGACGAAGGCGACGGGCTGCGGGTCGGTGAGACCACCCCGATCGTGGTGCGCGCGTACTTCCGGCCCGACGCGCAGGTGACCGTCGAGGGCCGCCCCGAGCTCGAGACGGACGGCTTCACCGTCGACGGCCTCGAGCAGCTCGATCAGGGCGAACACACCGTCCGCGGCGAGCGCTACCTGACCGCCACCTGGCGCGGGACGCTCACCGCGGTCAAGGAGGGCGCGCACGCCATCACCGCGTCGCTGCCCGCCACCGTGCGCTGGCGCGACCGTTCGCGGCGTCGGCCGCGCGCGCGTCGACGCTCCCCCTTCGACGATCCCTTCTTCCGCGATCCCTTCGGCGCCGGAAGCCCCTTCGGCGCCGGCGGCCCCTTCGGGCAGCTGATGGACGATCCCTTCTTCGGCTCCGCCTTCGACGCCGATCCCTTCGCGGCCCTCGGCGGCGCGCTGCAGCAGAGGTCGCTCACCCTGCGCGCCGGTCGCAAGGCCGTCGAGGTCGCCGGCCTGCCCACCGAGGGGCGCCCGGACACCTTCGACGGCGCCGTCGGACAGTTCACCATCGAGGCCACGCTCGACGACGCGCGCACCACCGTGGGCGAGCCGCGAACGCTCACCGTCACCATCACCGGCGAGGGCAACTTCGATCAGGTGCGCACCGCCGGCGCGGCCTCCACCGACACCCTGCGCGCCTACCCCGTGGCCGCCGGCGCCTCGCCGGCGGGGCGGGCAGGCGCCAAGGTCTTCACCCAGCCCGTCGTGGCCCGCGCCGACGGTGACGTGACCATCCCGCCGGTCGCCTTCACCTTCTTCGATCCGCAGGCGGACGCCTATCGCACCGTCGAGACGCGACCGCTGACCCTGCACGCCACCCCCGCCGCCGGGGCCAGCCCCGCGGCGCCCCCGAGCGTCGCCGCAGGTGCCCCCGCGCCGTCGACGGATCACCACGGGGCGCTGGCGGCCCCCTGGACGCAGGCCACCTTCTGGGCGCTGCCCGGCGGCGCCCTCGCGCTGTCGCTCCTCATGATCGTCGGCGTCGGCCTGCGCCGCTGGCGCCGCGACCCCACCGCCCGCAGCCGCCGCGCCGAGCGCGCCGCCCTGCGTCGGATGCGGCGCGCCGCCCGGCGCCGTCAGGCTGCCGACTTCCTGCTCGCCGCCCAGCGCGCGGCCCAGCACCACTTCGGCCGCGCCTGGGGCGTCGAGAGTGACGCGATCACCGGCCACGAGATCGCCGCCCGGCTGCCCGACGCCGGCGCGCTGCTGGCTCTCTTCGAGGCCGCCGACCGCGTCCGCTTCGGCGGCGGGGTCGACGCGGTCGACTACACGCACTGGCGTCGCGCGCTCCGCGCGGCCCTGAAGGAGGACCCCGCATGAGAACGCTCCCGCTCCTGGTCGTCCTGCTCGGCGGCATCACCCCGGCGCGGGCGGACCAGCTCGACGATGCCCGGACGGCCCTCGTCGAGGATCGCTGCGCCGACGCGCTCACCGCGGTCGCCCGCGCGCGAGGCTGGTCGACCGAGCGCTTCGTCGTCGAGGGCGACGCCCACCGCTGCGCGGGCGACCTGGGCCGAGCCACCCTGGCCTACTTGCGCGCCGCCCGCCTCGATCCGAGCGATCCGGAGGTCGCCGAGCGCCTGGACGCCGTGACGCTGGCCGCCGGCCTCGCGCCGGCCGACGACGGCGTCGTCGACCTCGTCCGCCGGGTGCGCCTCGAGGTGTGGTCCTGGTCGGCCGCCCTGCTGGCCTCGCTGGCGTGCGTCCTGTTCGCGGTCGGCGTCCTCTGGACCCGGCGCTACCGCCTCGCGACCGCGCTGAGTGTCCTGACGCTGGCCGTCGGAGCCCTCGCCCACGTCGCCGCGCTGCCCCTGTCGGACGCCGTGGTGGTGGCCCCCGACGCCATCGCGCGCGTCTCACCGGCGCCCACCGCGCCCGCCGCCTTCGACCTCCGCCCGGGCGTCGTTCTGTCCCCGCGGGCCCGCCGCGACGGCTTCGTCCAGGTCGAGGTCGCCGGCCAGCTCGGCTGGGTGCCCGCCGCGGCCCTTGCCAGCGTCGCCCCCGACGGTCCAACCTGAAGCCATGCGGGTGCTGCTCGTCGAGGACGACGCCAAGATCGCCGACTTCGTGAGGAAGGGGCTGACACAGGAGGGTCACGTCGTCGACCTGGCCAGCGATGGCAAGGCCGGCCTGGCGTTGGCGCTCGCCCTCGCCGGGGGCTCGCGGGAGGCGCTCGACGTGATCATCGTCGACATCATGCTGCCGGGTCGCGACGGCCTCTCTCTCATCCGCGAGGTGCGCCGCCGCGACCTCGCCACGCCGATCATCGTGGTGTCGGCGCGCGACGCGGTCGAGGATCGCGTCGCCGGCCTCGAGGCGGGCGCCGACGACTACCTCACCAAGCCCTTCTCGTTCACCGAGCTGCACGCGCGGCTGCAGGCCCTCACCCGACGCGCGCACCGCCAGGCGCCCGCCACCGAGCTGCGCTACGCCGATCTCACCCTCGACCTGCGCACCCGGCGCGTCTCGCGCGGCGACGACGTCATCGACCTGTCCGGCAAGGAGTTCACGCTGCTCGAGTTCCTGCTGCGCAACGCCGAGCGCGTGCTGAGCAAGACGATGATCCTCGAGCACGTCTGGGACTATGCCTTCGACCCACAGACCAACGTGGTCGACGTGCTGGTGTGTCGGGTGCGCAACAAGGTCGACCGCGACTACGACGCCAAGCTCATCCACACCATCCGCGGGGTGGGCTATGTCCTCCGCGCCGACGCCTGAGCCCGCCCCACGACAGCGCCGCTTCGGCGGCTTCGGCTGGTCCCTCAACGCCTGGTACCTGAGCGTCTTCCTGCTCAGCGCGACCGCGCTGCTGGTCTTTGCCCGGGCGCTGCTCGAGAGCCGGCTGCACGCGCTCGACGAGGCCGTCGTCGAGCGCCAGGTGACCCGCCGCAGCCACTTCGTCGACCCGCGCTTCGGGGGCCGCGGCGAGAGCGTCGAGATCGCCACCGTCACCGAGCGGCAGCCCGGCCTGGGCGCCGAGCGCCGCGAGGCGGTGCTGTACGAGGTGACGGTCGCGGTGGGCTACAGCTTCCTCGTCGCCCTGGCGCTCAGCGTGCTCGGCGGCTTGATCCTCACCCGCCGCGCCCGGCGCCCCTTGACGGCGCTGGCCGACACCGCGCGCCGCGTCGCGGACAGCGGCGATCTGTCCGCCCGCGTCCCCGAGGACCAGGGCCCGCTCGACGCGGTGATCGACCAGTTCAACCGCATGCTGGCCCGCAACGAGGCCCACGTCCGCTCGATGCGCGAGGCCCTCGACAACGTCGCGCACGACCTGCGCACCCCGCTGACGCGCCTGCGCGGCGTCGCCGAGCTCGCCCTCACCGGCGACGATCCCGACCAGTCCCGCGAGGCGCTCGCCGACTGCGTCGAGGAGGCCGACCACCTCATCGCGATGGTGCGCGCGCTGATGGACATCACCGCCGCCGAGACCGGCGCCATGCGCCTCGCGCCCCAGCCCGTCGACCTGGGCGTGCTCGCCGCGCAGGCCGTCGAGCTCTACCAGCACGTGGCCGAGGACAAGGCCATCAGGCTCCGAGCGTCGGGCAGCGCCACCGTCGAGGCCGACCCGGTGCGGCTGCGCCAGGCCCTGGCCAACCTGGTGGACAACGCCGTGAAGTACACGCCCGAGGGCGGGCACGTTGCGGTGACGATCGCCGCCACCGACGCCGCCGCCCGCGTCACCGTCGCCGACGACGGACCCGGCATCGCGCCGGCCGATCACGATCGCGTCTTCGCCCGTCTGTACCGCGCCGATCCCAGCCGCGCCGAGCCCGGCCTCGGCCTGGGCCTCAGCTACGTCCGCGCCATCGTGCAGGCGCACGGCGGCAGCGTCACGGTCGACTCGGCCGTCGGCGAGGGCGCCCGCTTCACGATCACCCTGCCCCGCTGATCAGCCCGTCCGGTGCGCGTCCACCGCGATGGTCACCGCCTCGCCCAGATCGCTCCCGTCACCCGCGGTGGCCCGCACGACGGCGCCGGGCCCGCCCCACCAGGCCCGCGCCTCGGCCTCGGTCCACGCGCCCACCTCGACCCGACACGCGGCCAGCCCCTCGACCACGCCCTCGATGCCCGGCCGCCGCGCGGGATCCTTGGCCAGACAGTCCAGCACCAGGGCCTCGAGCGTCGGCGGGACGGGCCCGCCCAGCTTGGTCGAGGGCGGCAGGGGCGGACTGTTCAGGTGATGCGCGCAGACCTCCATGGTGGTGCGCCCCTCGAACACGTCCACCCCGGCCAGCAGGTAGTACATCACCGCGCCCAGCGCATAGACATCGGCGCGGCCGTCCGCCTCGTCCGGGGTGGTCATCACCTCCGGCGCCAGGTAGCGCGGCGTGCCCACCAGCCCCGCCTGCGTCAGCCCCGCGTCCTCGCCGTGCACCGACTTCACCAGCCCGAAGTCGAGCACCTTCGCCACGTCCGGCGCGCCGCCCTGCGCGCACAGCATGATGTTCTCGGGCTTGATGTCGCGGTGGATCAGCCCCAGCCCGTGCGCCTCGCGGAGCGATCCCGCGATCTGCGTCGCCACGTGCACCACCCGCGCGGCGGGCATGGGTCCGTCGCTGGCGACCACCTGCCGCAGCGTCGCGCCCTCGAGCAGCTCCATCGCGTAGTAGAAGGTGCCGTCGTGGGTGCGCCCGTAGTCGAACACCGTGACCGTGTTCGGGTGCGTCAGCTGTGCCGTCCGCTGCACCTCGCGCTCGAACCGCGCGACGGCGTCGGCCTCGGCGCGGTCGGGCGGCAGCAGCTTGATGGCCGTCGGCCGCCGCAGCATGCCGTGCCGCGCCCGATAGACGACGCCCATGCCGCCCTCGCCCAGCTTGGCCTGCAGCGTGTACTGCCCCAGCTGCATCGCGTCGCGCACCCGGGTCTGCAGGCCATAGACGACGTGCGAGATGACCCCGGCGACGAAGGAGAACGCCAAGGTGGTGAGCACGCCGAGCCCCAGCGGGAACGCCCAGGGCTCCACCCGACCCACCTCCGGCGTGTGGATGATCTCACCGGTGAAGGTGAACTCGACGCCCTCCCAGCCGAAGACGTTGGCGGTGGTCATCAACGCGCCCCACGCCACCCCGACGACCGCGGACAGCCAGGGCGGGCTGGGGATGATCGCGGCGCGCAGCAGCACCATCACCGCCATCGGCACCGGCGCGAACATCGCCATCAGGCCACCGTGCCCCGGCACCGGCGGCACCAGCGGCAGCGTCGCGTAGACCCCCGCGGCCGCGGCCAGCAAGGACAGCTCGAGCGCGCGCAGCATGACTCGGGAGCGTTCGCCCCGCCGCGTCGCCAGCCAGACGAGGCCGCTGGCGCTCAGCACGACGAGGGGCGCGACGCGCGTGCTCGAGAAGGTGGCCTCGCCCTCGGCCCCGCCGGCGAAGTCGAGGGCCAGCAGGCCGGTGAAGAAGACGCAGGCGAGGCCGCTGAAGAGCGCGATCCTCTGCTGGAGGTACGCGCGCGGATCACTCAGGGCGTCGGCCAGCATCCGGCGCACCGTAGCACCGCGCCGGCCCGGCGGGAAGCGGCTGCGCCGACCCGGCCAGAGCAGCACCGTCACTCCACCTCGATCCGCCGGGTGACGACGGCCAGACCGCCCCGGCCGTCGCGGACCGCCAGCGCCACGTCGACCGGGCCCGGCTCGGCCGGCAGGTCCAGCTCGACCTCGGCGTCGTCACCGTAGGTCAACGCCGACGCGAGCTCGCCGCCGGTGCTGTACCAGGCGTACACCAGCTCCTCGGTGGCGCGGCCGCCCTCGGCGCCGTCGAAGGTCTCGCGCGCGTCCGGCCCCGGTACGACGGTCAGCGTCACCGTGCTGCCCGGCGCGGCGCGCTCGGCGGACACCCGCAGCGCCGCGGTGGGGTTGCGGTTGGGGTCACCGCCTTCGCGCACGCGCACCCGCTTCACCGACCGCGTGCGCGGCCCGGCGGCCGGGCCGCTCTCGAGCACGACGTACACGTCGAACCCGTCGCTCAGCGTGGCGAACGTGCCGTCGGCGCGCGGCACGCCGCCCAGGGCGTCGACGAAGGCGCGCAGATCGTAGGCCGCCAGGTCCAGGTCGACGGTGCGGCCGCCCTGCAGGTCGAAGGCGAGCGCCGGATCGGCGCAGGCGAAGTCGACCAGCGGCCCGACCGAGTAGAGACACAGCGTCCAGGCGTAGGAGACCGGCCGGCCCTCGGGATCGAGGTCGTGCGCGGTCAGCCGAACGCTCCCCTCGGGGCCGACCTCGGGCGGATCGGCCTCGAGGCCCAGCACCCGGTAGTCGAGGATCTCGCTGCGCGAGGCGAAGTCTCCGTCGCAGCCGGCGGTCAGGGTCGAGAGCACCAGTGAGAGAACGGTCAAGATATCGAAACGCATCAGAATTCCCCCCGCACACCGAAGGAGGGCACCAGCGGCAGCCCGCCGATGATCGCCTGCTCGGTGAAGTCGAAGTTGTAGGTCACGCCCTCCGGGTTCTGGCGCAGGTAGGCGTTCTGCACGTCCAGGTAGGTGGTCATGCGCCAGGCGTCGAAGATCCAGTGCTTGTCCACCCGCAGGTCCAGCTGGTGGAAGGGCTCGAGGCGCCGCGACAGGGGCGCGCCGGGCACCGGCACGTAGGCGTCGGCGTCGCTGTCGTAGGTGCCGCGCTCGATGGGCGTGTACGGGTTGCCGCTGACGAAGCGCCAGCGCAGGCCCAGCTCCCAGGTGGTGCTCAGCTTGTAGTTGCCCACCACGGTGACGTTGTGGGTCTGATCGCTCCCGAACAGGCGCCAGTCGTCGCCCGGCGCGTCGCGACGCTCCGAGCGCATCAGCGTGTAGGCCACCCAGCCGTACAGGCGGGGGTGGTTCTCCAAGCGCAGCAGCGCCTCGAGCCCGTAGGCGCGGCCCTCGCCCTGGTTGGCGAAGCCCGTGCTGCCCTCGTCGGCGTCGTCGGTGCGGGTGACGAGGTCGTCGAAGTCCTTGTAGAAGCCGACCAGGTCGGCCGTGAGGTACTCGCCGAGCCGCTGCTCGACGCCGGCCGAGTAATGAACGCTCCGCTCGAGGCCGACGCTGGGGTCACCGAAGACGGGATCCACCTCGTCCAGGTCGGGCCGCTCGCTGTAGAGGCCGACGCCGCCCTTCACCGTCGTGTCATCGGTCACCTTGTAGCGCGCGGTCGCCCGCGGCTGCAGCGCGACGGCGTCCACGATGGTCCAGTAGTCGGCCCGGAAGCCCGGCAGCACCGTCAGGTCGCCCCAGGTCAGCTCCAGCTCGGCCCAGGCGGCGGGCATGAACCACGTCTCGGTCGAGTCGCTCTTCAGCACGCCCGTCGCGCCCACCGGGGCCGCCGTCTCGCCGTCCTTGGTGGGCGGCGGCAGCGAGACCGTCGCCCGGATGTGCTCGACCTCCAGATCCGCGCCGCCGCGCACCTTCAGCCACTCGGCGGCCTTCACCTCGACGTCGTCGCGCACGGTCACCCGGTGCATGTCGTAGTCGAACGCGAGATCCTTGCCCAAGGCGCCGCGCTGCGCCTCGAACACATAGCCCGCGCTCAGCCGGTGGCGGGCGTCCGGCGCCACGCGCCAGCCCCACTCCGCCTGCCCGCCGACCCAGTCGAGCTCGAGATCGGCCTTGCCGCGGACGGCCGGATCGGTGTCGGCGGGCTCCTCGACCAGGAACACCGTGCGGTCGCCGCCGCCGAAGGCCATCAGCCGCAGGTCGTGCCCGCCCGACAGATCGGTCTGATACAGCGCCTGGTAGTCGTAGTAGCGCGGCGCCACCGGGAAGGCGTCCAGCTGCTCGTCGGTCAGCAGCAGCGGCACCAGCGCGTCGATGTAGCTGCGCCGCGCCCCGAGGGCGATGCCCCCCTTCTCACCCACCGGCGCCTCCAGGAACGCGCCGGCGTCGAAGAGATCGACCTCGCCGTAGCCATGCCAACCGTCGCGCCCGGGCTTGCGCAGCCGGATGTCGACGATGCCGCCGTTGCCGCGCCCGAACTCGGGGCCGTGGTTGCCGGGGTAGAGGTCGATGGACTCGATCAGCGCGGTGCTGACGGTGCTGCGCAGGCCGAAGTGGAAGGGCGTGGGGATGGGGTGCCCCTCGAGGTACGCGCGGCTCTCGCCGCCGCCCCGGAGCACCAGCCCCCCCAGCCCGAAGGGCGCGCGGGCGACGCCGGGCAGGTTCTGCACCACGCGCAGCGCGTCGCCGTTGGTGCCCGGCACCGTGCGGATCTCCTGCACGCTGAGCGTTCGGCGGGTGACCTCCTTCGCGGGCCGCCGGCCGACGGCCTCGAGGTCGTCCGCGAAGCCCGTGCGCTCGAGGCGCCAGGTGACCGTCACCTCTTCCCCGGCGCGGATCGTCTCGCGATCCTCCACCGTCACGAAGGCCGGGTCCCGCACCTCGAGGCGCAACGGTCCCTCGGGCAGCTCGGCGAAGCGCACGACACCCTCGGCGTCGCTCACCGCTTCGGCGTCGCCGGCCCGCACGGTGATCGCGGCCAGGGGCTTGCGCGTCCCGCGCTCGACCAGCCGCACCACCAGCGTTCCGGTGGACACGACGGCCGGCGCCTCGGCCAGCGTGAAGGCGTAGCGATAGGCGATCTGCACCGGCGCGGGCTGACCGTCGATCTCGGCGGGCCGGAACACGAACGCCCGCGCGGCCTCGGCGGCGGCCGCGTCGAACCCGTGCCCCGCCGGCTCGGTCACCTCGACCGCGCTCACCGCGCCGTCGGCCTCGATGGTCAACAGCAGCGTCACCGCGCCGGTGACGCCGGCGGCCTGGGCCTCGGCCGGATAGGGCGCCTGCACGAACTCGAGCAGCTCGGGCGGGCGCGTCAGCTGGCCCTCGGCCGCCGCGGCGTCGCGGGCCAGCAGGCCCGCCGTCACCAGCAGCAGCGCGAGGGCGGTCCGCGTCGCGGCGCGGGCCGAGTCAGGCTTCGAGAGTGAAACGAACATGGAACCGCCTCGTGCTCTGGGTGGGGCGCCCGCCGACCGTCGCCGGGTGCCACAGGGTTGCCTTGGCCGCCTCCACCGCCGCCTGGTCGAGGCCGTGGCCCAGACCCTTCACGACGGTGGCGCGGACGACGCGGCCCTCGGTGTCGACGACGATCGACAGGACCACCGTGCCTTCGATGCCTTCCTTCCGCGCGGCCGCGGGGTAGTCGGGCACCGTCTTCTTCTTGAGCTTCGCGGCCACCCGCGCCGGCTCGGCCGCGCCGACGCCGTCCGGGCCGCCGTCGCTGCGGCCGGCGCGCGCCGGGCCTCGCCGGCCGCCGCCGGGGGCGCTGGCCACGCGGCCCGGGGCGCCCATCGTGGTGTCACCGACGCCGAAGCGCGGGCCGCTGCCTTCGACCGTGCTCGCCAGCGTCAGGCCGGCGATCAGCCGGGGCTTCGGCGGCGCGGCGGGCGCCGGCTCGGGCGCCTGGGCCTCGGCCGGCGGCGGCGCCTTCGGCGTCGGCCGGGGCTTCGGCTTCGGCTTCGGCTTCGGCTTCGGCCGGGGCTTCGGCGTCGGCTTCGGCGCGGGCTCGGGGGCCGGCTCCGGCGCAGGCGCGGGCGCCGGCTCGGGCGCGGGCGGCGGCGGGGGCGGCGGCGCCACGAAGGTCAGGCTGACCGTCTCGACCGCCCGCGGTGCCTGCGCGGCGGGCGGCTCGATGCGCGCCGCCAGCGCCAGCGCGCCGGTCTGCAGCGCCGCCGCGACCACCCCCGCCCCCAGCAGGAAGCGAGGTCGCCGCGCGCGCTCGGGTTCGTGTTCGAGGGCGTACATGGCTCAGCCCTCGACCTTGCGCTCGATGTTGAGCGCGAAGCGGCGCACGCCGTTGAGCTTCACCAGGTCGATCAGCCGCACCACCTGGGCGTGGCTCGCGCGGCCGTCCGCCGCGATGATCGCCTGCACCTGCGGGTTGGCGGCGCTCAGCACGCGGCAACGCTCGGCGAGCGCCTCCTCGCCGATGCGCGCGCCGTCGAGGTGCAGCGTGCCGTCGCGCTCGAGCGTCACCGCCAGGGTCGTCTCGACGGTCTCGCCGCCCGACGCCGCCTGCGGCAGATCCACCTCGATGGCCGGGTTCACCAGGTAGCTGCCCGCCACCATGAAGATGATCAGCAGCACCAGCATGATGTCGACCAGCGGCGTCACGTTGATGCCGACGATGCCGTCGTCCGTCTGCGGTCCCATGGCCATGACTCAAACCTCCGTGTCGAGGGTGGACGGGGGCGCCACGCGGGCGAGGCGGGCCAGGACGATCCGACCCAGGAAGTCGGTGTTGCCCAGCCGCTCGCGCACGGTGCCCTTGAAGCTGTTGAAGGCGACGACCGCCGGGATGGCGACCAGCAGACCCACCGCGGTCGCCACCAGCGCCTCGGCGATGCCCGGCCCGACCACCTCGAGGCCGCCCTTGGGGTTCTGGGCCAGCTGCTGGAAGGCGACGATGATGCCGACCACGGTGCCCAGAAGCCCCACGAAGGGCGCGTTGCTGCCCAGCGTGCCCATGAAGCCGAGGAAGCGATCGAAGCGTTGACGCTCCCGCTCGACGGCGCTGGCGATGATCTGCTCGACCACCGCGGCGCCCTGGCCGTAGACCTCGAGGGCGTCGGCCAGCACCCGCTCCTCCATGGCGCGACCGCGGGCCACCAGGGCGCGGGCGCCGTCGAGGTCGTCGGCCTCCAGCCGCTCGACCAGCGACCGCCCGACGCTCGGCGTGTCGATGCGCGTGGTCAGGTACAGCCGCAGCCGCTCGAGCACCAGCACGGCCAGGGCCAGGCCGAGCGCGACCAGCAGCCACATGACCCACTCGGCGCCCAGGTTGGCGAAGCGGAGAAAAGCGTCGATGACGGAGAACCCGTCGGCGGTGTGTCCCATGGGGCACCTCCTGCGTGTTGCGGTGGAGTGTTTCGCTGTCGGCAGGAGGGATTAGCAGCGGGCGTGCCAACCCGCTCAACTCAATCATCTCGGCCACTTACAGACCAACGCATGCTCAGTGTCCGGTCGGTGTCCGGGCCCGGCCGGACACCTGTCCGGCGCGCCCGGACACCTGTCCGGCCGGAGACGACTGGCTCTCGGCTGCCAGTCGTCGCGATGGTCGGGACCGACTGTCGAGCAGCCTCTGGTTCGCCTATGTCCCGTCGCTGCCAGCTCGGCAGGGCGCACGGAGCCCGGCTGAGAGCTGAAAGCTGAACGCTGAAAGCCCGACCGACCCCGCCACCCACGTCCCTCGACCAAACCACCGACGGCGCCCCCCTTGCGTCGGCGCCCCCGCGCGTGGCACGCCCCTTGTACGACGCACCGCCGTTCCACCGCCCCAGGGAGTGACCCGTGCTGAAGGTGCTCATCGTCGACGACCAGCCCGCGGTGTGCACCGCGCTGCAGGTGCTGTTCGAGATCCACGGCTACGCGTGCGTCGTCGCCGACGGCCCCGCCGCCGCGCTCGCCTGCGTGCGGCGCGGCGACGTGGGGGTCGTCGTGCAGGACATGAACTTCACCGAAGACACCACCAGCGGCGACGAGGGCGTGCGCCTGTTCCGCGCCTTGCGGGCCGAGGATCCCGAGCTGCCCATCCTGCTGATGACCGCCTGGACCGCCCTCGAGACCGCCGTGCAGATGGTCAAGGAGGGGGCCAGCGATTACGTGCAGAAGCCCTGGGACGACGTGAAGCTCGTCGAGAGCGTCGGCAGCCTGATGCGGCTGCGGGAGCGTTCGCTGGCGGCCGCGGGCTCGGCCTCGGCGCTCGCCCGCGCGCACGATCTCTGCGGCCTCGTGTTCGCCAGTCCGCAGACCGAGGCCGTCGTGACGCTGGCCCTGAAGGTCGCCGCCGCCGAGGTGCCGGTGCTGATCCTCGGCCCCAACGGCGCCGGCAAGGAGAAGGTGGCCGAGATCGTCCAGGCCAACTCGCGGCGGGCGAAGCGACCGTTCGTACGGGTGAACGCCGGGGCGCTGCCCGAGTCGCTCATCGAGAGCGAGCTGTTCGGCAGCGAGGCGGGCGCGTTCACCGGCGCCAAGAAGCGCGAGGGCCGGTTCGAGGCCGCCGACGGCGGCACGATCTTCCTCGACGAGATGGGCAACCTGTCGCTGGCCGGGCAGATGAAGCTGCTGCGGGTGCTGCAGACGGGCGAGTTCGAGCGGGTCGGCAGCAGCGTCACCCGCAAGGTGGACGTGCGGGTGATCAGCGCCACCAACGCCGATCTGCCGGCGATGATCGCGGCGGGCACCTTCCGCGAGGATCTCTACTTCCGCCTGAACGTCATCGAGCTGCGCGTGCCGCCGCTGTCGGAGCGACCCGAAGACGTGCTGCCCCTCGCGCGCCACTTCCTGGAACACTTCGCGCCCGCCGGTGAGGCCCCGCCGACGCTCGCCGAGGACGCCCGCCGCGCGTTGGTCGCCCACGCCTGGCCGGGCAACGTGCGCGAGCTGCGCAACTGCATCCAGCGGGCGGCCCTGCTGGCGACCGGCGGGCGCATCACCGAGGCCGACCTGCATCTGCGCGTCGAACGCTCGGCGCGGGCGCCGGCGCCGGCGAGCGCCGCGGCGGCCGCCCCCGCGGATCCCGAGGCCCAAGCCGTGCGCGAAGCGTTGGCGCGCGCCGACGGCGTCGTCGCCAACGCCGCCGCCGAGCTGGGCATCAGCCGGCAGGCGCTGTACCGCCGCATGGACCGCCTCGGCATCGTCGTCGAGCGCCGGGCGACCTCGCGATGAGCGTTCGCTGGCCATCGGCGGCGCTGGCCGCGGCGGGCGCGATCGCGGCGGGTGTGCTGGTCGAGGGGGCCGCCGGGGGCGTGGCCGGCGTGGTGGGCGCGGCGCTCGTCGGCGCCGGCGGCGCGGCGTGGCTGCTGCGCACACCCGCGCCGCCGCCGCCCCCGGCCGACGACGGCGCCGACGCGCTGCGCCAGCGGGTGCAACAGGTCGAGGCCGTGCTGGACGCCGCCCCGCTGGCGGTGGTGCTGTGCGACGCTGCGGGCGTCGTCGTGCTGGCCAACCGCACGGCCCGCGACCTGTTCCACCGCGGGGCCGAGCTCACCGGCCGGGACTTCGACGCCGTGCTCGACGCGTGCCCCCCGGGCACCGCCGAGGCGGTGAAGGACCAGGCGAACGTGCTGATCACCGTCGACCAGCAGGAGGGTGAAGAGGCCTGGCACGTCTCGCGCCCCCACCTCGACCTGAACATGCAGCGGCACACGCTGTACGTCGTGAAGGAGCTCACCCGCGAGCTCAGCCGGCAGGAGGTGGCCATCTGGAAGAAGGTCATCCGCGTGGTGAGCCACGAGCTGAACAACTCGCTGGCTCCGATCTCGTCGCTCGTCCACTCGGCGAAGTTGGTGCTGGACCGTCCCGAGCACACCCATCGCCTGGCCGGCATCCTCGACACCGTGCAAGAGCGGGCCGAGCACCTGCGCACGTTCCTCGAAGGCTACGCGCGGTTCGCGCGGCTGGCGCCCCCCGAGACCCAGCCAGTGCCCTGGGCCCCCTTCCTCGAGACGCTCGCGACGCTGTACCCCTTCCGGCTGGTCGGCCAGCCGCCGGCCGAGGGCGTCTTCGATCCCGCGCAGCTTCAGCAGGCGCTGATCAACCTGCTGAAGAACGCGCACGAGTCGGGCAGCGCGCCCGAGGCGATCGAGCTGCGCATCGAGGCGCCGCCCCGCGGCGGGGTGCAGCTGTCGGTGGTGGACGCGGGCCGCGGCATGACCGACCAGGTGATGCGCCAGGCCCTCATCCCCTTCTACTCGACGAAGAAGAACGGCAGCGGCCTCGGCCTCGCGCTGGTGCGCGAGATCGTCGAGGCGCACGACGGCTCGGTGCGCCTGGAAGCCCGCCCCGAGGGCGGCACCGCGGTGCACGTGTGGCTACCCGCGGCGGTCGGCTCGGGTTCGCCGCGCGTGCTCGCTTCGGGACCGGAGCGCCGGCCCGGGCGGGGGCGCGGTGACATCCACATCGCCGACGACTTCGACGACCCGCTGCCGAGCTGACCCCCTGCCCTACTGACACGTCCCCGCGCCCACGCACTGGCGGCCGCCGCAGGCGTCGGGGAAGTGGGCGGCGCAGTTGCACCAGTCGCCGTTGGGGCAGCAGAACTGCCAGCCGCACTGGTTGCAGCGGCGCCAGGTGGTGCCGTCGCCGTTGTTGCACTCGCCCCACTGGCATTGCCCGTTGCAGGTGCGCATGCCGCACTGGCCGCAGTCGCCGGTCTGGCCGGGCGCGCAGGGGCCGGCGCCCTGGCAGGCCCCCCAGGTACACTCCGCGGTGCAGGTGCGCGTGCCGCAGTTGCCGCAGGCGTCGCGGGCGCCGGGCTGGCACGCGCCCTCGCTGCCGCAGGTGCTCCACTCGCCCCACTGGCCGTCGCCGCCGCAGGTGCGCGTCTGGGTGCCGCAGTTGCCGCACGGGCGCGACTCGGTGGCGCCGGGCGCGCACACGCCGCACTCGCCCGCGCCCGCGCACTCGGTGCCGCCGGGGCACGCGACGGCGTCGCTCCACAGCGTGCAGTCGGCGTCGCGCACGCAGGTCTGCACGCCGCCGCCCCCGCAGCGCCGCTGCCCCTCGAGGCAGGTGTCCTCGCAAGGCGCCTCGACGCACGCGCCGTCCTCGCAGGTGGTGCCGCCGACGCAGGCCTCGATGGCGCCCCACAGGTGGCAGCCGGGCTCGACGACCACGCAGCGCTGCCGGCCCCCGTCGGTGCAGCGCCACTCGCCGGCGACGCAGCCCTCGTCGACGCAGGCCTCGACGCAGCCGCTGCCCGCGCGACAGCGGGTGCGCTCGGGGCAGGTGGTCGGCTCCCCCCAGTCGAGGCAGGCGCCGGCGTCCACCTGCACGCAGCGCACCTCGGTCTCGGCGTCGAGGCAGCCCCGCGCGCCGGCCTGGCATTGATCGGTGCACGCGCCGGGCACGGCACACTGGCCACCGCTGCACACCTCGCCGGGCGGACATTGTTCGGCCGGCGCCCACTCCGGACACGCGCCGCCGACGCAGATGTTGTAGGCATCGGCGCCCAGGCAGCGCCGGCTGCCGGGCTCGCAGGCCGCAGGGCAGTCGGTCACGCACACGCCCTCGATGCAGCGACCGCCCTCCTCGCACGCCTCGGGCGGCGACCAGGCCCCACAGCCGCCCTCCGCGGCCACGCAGCGCTGCAACCCTTCCGGCGCGCAGCGCTGCTCGCCGACCGTGCACCCCTGGCAGGCCAGCGCGCAGACCCCCTCGGCGCAACCCTCCCCCGTGCGGCAGCCCTGGGGCACGCCCCACAGGCCATCCGGTCCGCAGGTCTGGGTCGCGCGGGCGACGCAGCGCCGCTCACCCGGCTCGCACGGCCGCCCGTCGTCGAGGCGCAGCGGATCGGCGTCCCCGGTGGCGCAACCGACGAGCGCGACGAACAGCAGCAGCGGGGCGGCGACACGCACGGAGCGCAGCATAGCGCAGGCGCGCCGACGATGCGTACGCCCGCGCGCGCAGCTTGGACACCCGCGCCGGGTTGTGGGACAACGGGCACGCCGACGACTCGGGAGGTTTGCCGTGCTCCGCGTAAGCGCCCTCGCCCTCACCCTCACCCTCGCCCCCACCCTCGCCACCGCGCAGGACCAGCCCGACTTCGTGCCGGGCAAGGACGTGGCCGACGCCGTGGCCAAGAAGGAGGGCGAGAAGGCCGCCGCCGCCGCGCAGCCCGACGGCTGGCAGCTGGCGCTGTCGATGGGTCTCAACTCGTCCTTCGGCCACAGCAGCGACGTGGTGGGTCAGCCCGACGGCGGCACCCTGCAGTTCGGCCTGGTGATCGACGGCTCGGCCGACTACCGCAAGGGTCAGCACGACTGGCAGAACGCGCTGACGATCACGCATCAACAGACCAAGACGCCGGCGATCGATCCCTTCGTGAAGACCGGCGACGAGCTGAACCTGCGGTCGATCTATCTCTACGAGCTGGCCGATCTCCGCTGGCTGGGCCCCTTCGGCCGCGCCCGCTTCCAGACCGCGCTGCTGCCCGGCTACCTGGTGCGCGGCGAGGACGCGCGGGTGCGCCTGCTCGACGTCGACGGGGGCGCTTCCAGCGTCGGCATCGCCGCGCAGGAGAACTACCCGCTGACCTCGGCCTTCGAGCCCTTCGTCATGCGTCAGTCGGCCGGCGCCTTCGCGCGCCCCTACGACACGAAGACGCTGAAGCTGCTGATCACCGGCGGCCTCGGCGCCCAGGAGGTGATCACGCAGGGTGGGCGCGCGGTGACCGACGACGACACCACGCCGGCGATCGAGGTGACCGAGCTGAGCGACTCGCAGCAGCTGGGTGTCGAGGTCGAGATCGACGTCGGCGGGGCCTACGACGAGCGCCTGACCTGGGGCGCCAACGCCAACGTCCTGTATCCCTTCGTCACCAGCGCCGAGACCGACCTCGAGGGCGCCGAGCTGACCAACGTCGAGCTGGGCCTGCGCATGGGCTACAAGCTGGCGAAGTGGGCGTCGCTCGACTACGTCCTGTCGGCCAAGCGGCTGCCGCTGATCGTGGACGTGTGGCAGGTGCAGAACAGCCTGCTGTTGAGCGCCGCGTTCAACCTGCTTTGAAGACCCCGCCGATCATCTTCTCGGTCCCCGGCTACGAGCGCCTGGCGGCCGACATCCGCGCGGCGCTGGGCGCCGACGAGGGCGCCGTCGAGCGGCGCGACTTCCCCGACGGCGAGCACTATCAGCGGGTCATCACCGACGTCGAGGGGCGGGACGTCGTGGTGGTGGGCGGCACGGTCGACGACGCGCGGACCCTGTGCCTGTACGACCTGGCGTCGGCCCTGGTCACGCTCGAGGCGCGGCGGTTGCACCTGGTCATCCCCTACTTCGGCTACAGCACGATGGAGCGCGCGGTCATGCCGGGCGAGGCGGTGGTCGCCAAGACGCGGGCGCGCCTGCTGTCGGCCATCCCGCCCGCGGCCTACGGCAACCGCGCGCTGCTGCTCGACCTGCACAGCGAGGGCATCCCCCACTACTTCGAGCGACTGACCGCCCGCCACGTCTACGGCAAGCCGGTGCTGACGCCGACGCTGCGCGACGCGGGCGGCGTCGACTTCGTGCTCGGCAGCACCGACTCGGGGCGCGCCAAGTGGGTCGAGTCGCTGGCCAACGACCTGCAGGTGGACGCCGCGTTCATCCTCAAGCGGCGCGTCAGCGCGACGCAGACGCAGGTGATCGCGCTGAGCGCGCAGGTGACGAACCGGCGCGTGGTCATCTACGACGACATGATCCGCACGGGCGGCTCGCTGATGAGCGCCGCGCGCGCCTACCGCGACGCGGGGGCCGCCGATCTGGTGGCGGTGTGCAGCCACGGCGTCTTCCCCGGCGATGCGTTCGCGCGCCTGCAGGCGAGCGGACTGTTCAGCCGCGTCATCGCGACCGACAGCCACCCGCGCGCCGTGGAGCTCGAGGCCGAGGGGCTGGAGCTGGTCAGCGTGGCCGGCCTGCTGGCCGACCACCTGCGGCGGGGCTGACGGCGCGGCCGCTCAGCGCAGCGGGTTGAGCGGGTTCTTCGGGGGCTTGCCGCCCGCCTTGCCGTACTGCTTCTCGACGATCTTGCCCGCCACCTCGCGGCCGCCGAGCCCGAAGGCAAGCGCCACCGCAAGGCACAGCGCGCCGAACAGCAGCCCGAAGGTCAAAAGGACGAAGGTGGGCGCCACCTCCAGCTGCTGGATCGCCATGGTGAAGGCGAAGACGAGCACGCCCATGCGGGCGGCGCTGCCCATCCACGCGCGGCTGGCGTCGTCCGCCTCGCCGCGCCCGACGATCAGATCGCGCACGACGTTGCCGACCGCGAAGCCGGCGCCGACGATGACGACCGCGACCAGCACCTTCAGCAGCGTGTAGGACAGGAACGCGGCCACCATCGTGGCCCAGGCGTGCAGCTCGAGGGTCGCGAGCGCCTCGATGACCGCGGCCAGCACGACCGCGACCTGCGCGACGGTGCCGACGATCTCGCTCGGCGTGTCCAGCAGGCGCGCCGGCGAGGGCTCGGTCTCGCCCTCGGCCGCGGGCCGAAGCTGCTTCAGGTCCAGACCCAGGCGGGCCAGCCAGCCGTCGAAGCCGACGCCGCGCAGCAGCCCGACGACCAGCGAGCGCACGACGCGCCCGAGCACCACGCCCACCACGACGATCAGCGCCGCCACCACCAGCGACGGCACCAGCGCCCAGAACTGGGCGATGGTGGTCGACAGCGGGACGCTCAACGCCTCGAGGCCCAGGCGATCGAGGGCGGCGATGGCCGCGTGCAGCATGATGAACACCATCACCAGCAGGCCGGTGACGTCGCTCAACGAGCGCTTCTCGAACAGCGACTGCAGCCGGACCTTGGCCGGCAGCGCGTCGGCGCCGACCGCCTTCATCAGGTTCTGCACGACCGCCCGGGCGATGCGCGCCAGGATCCAGCCGCCGACCAGGATGAGCGCCGCGACGGCCAACGCGGGCAGCAGCAGGACGACGCGGTCCAGCATGTTGCTGAGCGGCGTCGCGACGGCCTCGATCTTGAGGGCCTCGAACGCCCCGGCGAGGCCCACCAGCATCACCAGCCAGAAGACGAGGGTGCCCGCCGTCTCGCTGAACGGCGCCTTCTCGCCGCTGGCCTCGGCCAGCTTCTCGTCCAGGCGCAGGCGCCCCAGCACCAGGGACGTGCCCTTACGCAGGATGAGCCCCGCGAAGTAGGCCACGACCAGGATCAGCGCCGCCTTGCCGATCAACGGCAGGGCCTGAACGACCGTGTCGACGAAGCCCGAGATGGGGCCGGCGGCCTGCGTGAGCCCAGCGAAGTCGAGGGCGGCGACCACCACCAGCAGCATCACCAGGTAGAAGACGACCTTGCTGCCGAAGCGCTCGACGACGTCGTCCTTCTTCTGCTTGCCCTCGAGCAGCAGGTCGATGCCCAGCAGCGTCGCGAGCTTGTTGTCGAGGGTGGTGCGCTTGAGCAGCGCGAAGGTCGCCGACGCCAGCACCCGGGCGACGATCCAGCCGACGAACAGGATGGCCAGGCCCAGGGCCAGGCGCTTGAGCATCAGCAGGGTGCCGTCGGCGCGCATGTTGGCGACGAACGTGTCCCAGCCCGCAAGGGCCAGGGTGGGCCAGACGAAGAACAGCAGACCCGCGGCGTACGCGAGCCTCGAATGACGGGGACGTTCCATGGTGCCTCCCTCGGGCGGTCGGTGGGTTCGGCCGCACGGAAACACCCGAGCGCGCCGACCGCAAGGGGCACCGCCGCAAGATCAGCGCGGGCGGCTCCAGACCCGCTCGGTGGCCCGAAGGGCGAGGGCGAGGGCGGCCGTACCGGTGAGCGAAGCGGCGAACACGAGGGTCAAGGCGGCGACGGGTCCGCGCCCGGTGGCCAGGGCGCCGGCCGCGACGACGGTGGCGCCGGCGGCGAGGCCCGCGCAGCCCACCGCGGCGAGGGCGGTGTCGGTCGGGGTCGTCATGTGCACCTCCCATCTCCTCCTTCGACCGGGCGCTCGGCGAGCTGAACGCACAGGGTCGTTGCGACCTTCCGGCGCCGGTGGGAAGCTGGCGGCCGAACAGTGAACGGAGGGACCCCACCATGCGCCGCGCGTTGATCACGCTGGCCATCTCGTTGCTCGCCCCGAGCGCCGCGACGGCGTTCTGCGGCTTCTTCGTCTCGGGCGCCGACGCCGAGCTCTACAACGACGCCTCGCAGGTCGTGCTGATGCGGAAGGGCAACCGCACGGTCATGAGCATGTCGAACACCTACAAGGGGCCGCCGAAGGACTTCGCGATGGTGGTGCCGGTGCCGACGGTGCTGCAGAAGGAGGACGTGAAGACGCTGGCGCCGGACGTGTTCGACCGGGTGGACCAGCTGTCGGCGCCGCGGCTGGTGGAGTACTGGGAGCAGGATCCCTGCTACGTCCCGCCGCCGCCCGCCGCGCGGTTCATGGCCTTCGCGAGGGACGACGGCGCCGTGATGGAGTCGGGGGCCGGCCCCGACCTGGGCGTGAAGGTCGAGGCGCAGTTCGAGGCCGGCGAGTACCAGATCGTGATCCTGTCGGCCAAGGAGGCCACCGGGCTCGACACCTGGCTGCGGCAGAACAAGTACAACATCCCGAAGGGCGCCGACAAAGCGCTCGCCCCGTACGTCACCGACGGCATGAAGTTCTTCGTCGCCAAGGTGAACATCGAGAAGGTGAAGCGCGACGCGCGCGGCGTGGTGGTGCTGTCGCCGCTGCGGTTCAGCTTCGAGAGCGAGACGCTGCGGCTGCCGGTCCGGCTGGGGCTGCTGAACGCCCAGGGGCACCAGGATCTGCTGGTGTACGTGCTGCACCCGACGAATCGCTTCGAGGTCGCCAACTACGCCAACCTGTTCATCCCCACCAACGTCGAGGTGCTCGACAAGGTGCGTCACAGCTTCGGCGCGTTCTACGTCAGCCTGTTCGACGCGACGCTGGCCAAGGCCGGCGGCAAGGGCGTGGTCACCGAGTACGCGTGGCAGACCAACGGCTGCGATCCGTGCCCGGTGCCGCCGCTGACCGACAGCGACCTGGTGACGCTGGGCGGCGATCTGCTGGGGCTGACGGCCAAGCCCGACGACGCGAAGCCCGTGCCCGGCCAGCCCTTCTTCGGGCCCGCGGCGTCGTGGGTGCTGACGCGGCTGCACACCCGCTACAGCAAGGAGAGCCTGTCCGAGGACCTCGTCTTCCGCGAGGCCGGGGCCATCACCGGCGGGCGCGCCGAGTGGGGCGGCAAGTCGGTCGAGCAGGCCGGCGAGGTGCGGCAGGCGAACACGAACAACTTCCAGGGGCGCTACATCATCCGGCACCCGTGGACCGGCGAGGTCAAGTGCGACAGCCCCCAGTACGGCGTGTGGGGCGGGCCGCCCAGCGGCGGTGAGGGCGACACGAAGGCCGCGACGGGGCTGGCGACCGCGCCGCGCGGCGAGGTGCAGCTGAAGGCGGTGGTGCGGTCGAAGCTGCCGGATCTCGACATCCCGGGCATGCCGCTGCCGACGCGCGGCAAGTGATCCGACCGCGGCTGCTGCGGGCCGACAACTTCACGCCGCCGGCGAGGACGCCGTGGGGCGGCACGCGGCTGCGGTCGCGGTTCAAGGGCGCCGCGCCGCTGGCGCCCGACAAGGCCGCCTATCGCGTGGTGGGCGAGTCGTGGGAGGTGTCGGTCGAGCCCGACTTCCCCAGCGTCGACGCCGAGGACGCCCGGACGCTGACCGCGCACATCGCCGACGATCCACGCGGGTGGTTGGGTCAGGCGGAGGGCTTCGACCTGCTGGTGAAGCTGCTCGACGCCGACGACGCGCTGTCGGTGCAGATCCACCCGCGCGACGACGATCCCGCGCTGGCGGACGACGAGGGGGGGAAGCCCGAGAGCTGGTACGTCCTGGCGGCCGAGCCGGGCGCCGGGCTGTACCTGGGCTTCGAGGATGGGGTGGACGAGGCCGCGGTGCGGGCGACGCTCGAGGCGCAGGGCGATCTGAGCGCGCTGCTCCACTTCGCGCCGGTGGCGCCCGGCGATCTGTTCGTGATCGACGCGGGCACGCCGCACGCGATCGGGCCGGGGGTCACGCTGGTCGAGCCGCAGCGGGTGCGGGCGGGGCGGCGCGGGCTGACCTATCGGTACTGGGACTGGAACCGGCGGTACGACGCGGACGGGCGGCGGGACGCTGACGGCGCGCCGCGCGCGCTGCACGTCGAGCGGGCGCTGGCGGTCACACGCTGGGACGCGCCGCGGGGTGAGGCGCTGCTCGAGCGTATTCGTCTCCGCGCCGGCGCGGCCGAGGTCGAGACGGCGGCGCGGCTGGAGGCGCTGGCCGGGCCGGTCGGGCCGGTGCGGTTCGCGC
>JAUHXL010000457.1 GCA_030426945.1 bacterium | reverse complement strand
GGCGGCGCCTTCAAGTACGCGGACACGCTGGGCCTGAAGGCCGTCTGCGAGACGGCCGACAAGTACGCCCACCTGGGCAAGCTGTACGAGCCCACCGCCAAGATGCGCGAGATGGCCGAGACCGGCGCCACCTACTACTGATCGCAGGGTCGAAGGAGAACACCCATGAAGGACGTGGTCATCGTTGACGCCGTGCGCACCCCGATGGGGCGCAGCAAGGGCGGCGTGTTCCGCAACGTGCGGGCGGACGACCTCTCGGCCCACCTGGTGCGCACGCTGCTCGCGCGCAACGCGGCGCTGGATCCGGCCGAGATCGAGGACATCATCTGGGGCTGCGTGCAGCAGACCCTCGAGCAGGGCTTCAACATCGCGCGCTTCATCGGCGTGCTGGCGGACGTGCCCCACACGGTGTCGGCGCAGACCGTCAACCGCCTGTGCGGCTCGTCGATGAGCGCGCTGCACACCGCGGCGATGTCGGTCATGACCGGCAACGGCGACGTGTTCGTGGTGGGCGGCGTGGAGCACATGGGGCACATCTCCATGACCCACGGCGTCGACTTCAACCCGGCGCTCTCGCAGCACGCGGCCAAGGCCGCCGGCATGATGGGCATCACCGCCGAGATGCTGGGCCGCCTGCACGGCGTCAGCCGCGAGGCCCAGGACGAGTTCGCCTACACGTCGCACAAGCGCGCGGCCGAGGCGACCGAGAAGAAGAAGTGGAAGAACGAGCTGGTGCCGACGCTCGGCCACGACGCCGACGGCAACCCGTTCATGGTGGGCTACGACGAGGTCATCCGGCCCGAGACCACGGTCGAGGCGCTGTCGAAGCTGCGCCCCAGCTTCGACCCCACCGGCACCGTCACCGCGGGCAACTCGTCGGCCATCTCGGACGGCGCCGCGGCGATGCTTGTGATGTCGGCCGAGAAGGCGAAGGCGCTGGGCCTGAAGCCGCTGGCGAAGATCGTGTCGATGGCGTCCGCGGGCTGTGAGCCGTCGATCATGGGCCGCGGCCCGGTGCCCGCCACGCAGAAGGCGCTGAAGCGCGCCGGCCTGTCCCTGGACGACATCGACTACATCGAGCTGAACGAGGCCTTCGCGGCGCAGTCGCTGGCGGTGCTCAACGAGCTCAAGCTGAAGAAGCGCCAGGACATCATCAACGTGAAGGGCGGCGCCATCGCCCTGGGCCACCCGCTGGGCTGCTCGGGCGCGCGCATCACCGGCGCCTTGGCGCACATCCTCAACGAGGAGGGCGGTCGCCTGGGCCTCGCGACGATGTGCATCGGCCTCGGCCAGGGCGTCGCGACCATCATCGAGCGCGTCGACTGAGCCCACCCCGCGCGGCCCCGCGCGGGGCCGCGCCCCCTTCCGGAGCCCGCCCATGCGCCGCACCGCGCCGTCTTCGGTGGCGATCCTCGCCGCCCTGCTGGCCGCCTGTGGCGGCACCGCCCCCAAGCCGACGCCCCCGCACCCGGCCGGCGGCGCCGACGCGGCGCCCGCGGCCCCGGGCGTCGGCACCTTCGTCACGCCCGGCGCCCAGCGCTGGGCCGAGACGGAGCCCCTGCCACCCACGCCCCTCGAGCAGCACCTGCGCCTGGCGCTGCACCGCGCCATCGAGCCGCCGCCCGCCCTCGACTGCCTGGCCCGCGAGTACGCCGCGGCCTTCGCGGCGCTGCAGACGGATCCCGATCCCGGCGCCGTGGATCAGATGGCCGCGCACTGCGGCTACTGGACGCGGCCGGCGGTGGCGCAGGCGGTGACCGGCGCCGACGTGGTCGCCCTCGAGCGCTACGTCGCCACGCTGCCCCCCGCGCTTCGGGAGCGGCCCGTCGCGGTGGGCGCCGCCCGCGGCGCGGACGGGCGCGTGACCGCGGCCTTCCTCGCCGGCCCCGCCGAGCTGACCTTGGCCCCGGTGCCGCGCAAGGGCGCCGGCCGCCTCGAGGGCCGGCTGCTGCGCGGCGACGGCGTCGTCGAGCTGTGGATCGACGACGCCGAGGGCCCCCGCGAGCTGAAGCTGGCCCGCGGCCCCACCGGCGACTTCCAGGGCAGCATCCCGGCCAGCGCCGGACCCGCGCGCGTCGAGCTGGTGCGCCGGCACGGTCGCTTCCGGCACACGCTGGCGCTGCTCGAGGTCGGGGGCCCCGGCCCCGCCGGGTACACCGTGCGCGCGGCGCCCGAGGGCCCGGCGCAGCCGGCGGACCTCGCGGCCGGCCTCGGCGAGCAGATCAACGCCGCCCGCACCACCGCGGGCCTGCCGGCCCTGACGCTCGAGCCCCGGCTCGCCAGCGTCCTGCACGACTGGATGCGGCGGCTGCCCGAGCGCAAGACGCCCCAGGCGCCGCCCGGCATGCTCGACGACCGGGGGTGGCCGTACGCGCGCCTCCGCTTCGCCTTCACCACGGGCGTCGACGCCGCGCAGGCCGCCCAGCTGTTGCTGCAGACGCCGACCGGCCACTGGGTCGTGACCGGCCCGGAGGCCGGCCAGCTGGCCATCGGCGTGCGCCCCTACGCGCGGGGCGGCGGCTTCGACGCGGTGATCGTGTCGCTGGTGCGCTTCGCCGCGGTGCCCGCCGCCGAGGCGCGGCCGCGCCTGCTCGCGCGCGTCAACGCGCTGCGGGGGGAGGCCGGCCACGCGCCCCTGGCGGGGGACGCGGGCCTCGACGCGCGGGCCCAGGCGCTGGCGGACGCCGCGCTGGCCGGCCAGACGAAGTGGCCCGAGGTCGTGCCCACGCTGATGCAGCAGGTGCGCGACGGCAAGCTGGTGCGGGGCAGCTTCGCGGCCGGGGCGCTGACCGCCGTGGCCCTGGACTCGGCGCCTCTGGCCGACGAGGCCAACGCCCTCGCGCCGGAGATGAGCGTCATCGGCTTCGGCGTCGCCGGCGGCCCGCTGCCCGGCGGCGGCGCGCCCCGCTACCTGATCGTCTACCTGGTGGCCCAGGCGCTGCCCACACCCGCCGCCACGAACTGAGCGAGGTTCCCATGCTGAACGTCGGCGACCGCGCCCCGGCCTTCGAGGCCCACACCGACCGCGGCGACACCGTCACGCTGGACGGCCTGCGGGCCGACGGCCCCTTCGTGCTCTACTTCTACCCGGCCGACTTCACGCCGGTGTGCACCAAGGAGGCCTGCATGTTCCGCGACGCGCACCCGCGGTTGGTGAAGGCCGGGGTGCGCGTCTTCGGCGTCAGCCCGCAGGGCGCGTCGAGCCACGCGGCCTTCGTCGAGAAGCACGACCTGAACTTCCCGCTGCTGGCCGATCCCGACAAGCGGATCGTGAAGGCCTACGGCGCCACCCTGCCCCTCGGGCTGGGCGTGCGGCGCGTGTCGTACCTCATCGGGGCGGACGGCGTGATCGCCGACCGGGCGGTGGCCGATCTGCGCGTGGGGCCCCACGAGGCCTTCGTCGATCGCGTGGTGGCTCGCGGGGCCTGAGCGCCGCCCGACGCGCCCACCGCGGCAAACCCGCGACCCCGCGCCCGCCGCCGCATCTCCAGGACACCCTTGACGAATCGGTCCTGCGCCCCCATGATGCGAGCGCCAGGACGGAATGGGCCCTTTGGCCCCAGGATGGAAGTGATGGACCCGAGCGAATCCGGCGACGAACCGCCGAATCGCCACATGTCACCACGGATCAGCGACGCCGAGTGACCGGTCCTCCGTAGGCCCGGTCGCTCGACGACCGGGCCGGCACTGACGAACCCGACGCCGCATCGGCGGCGTCCCCCGCCTGCCCGACGTGATCCCGTAGCCGACGCGCTCAGCGCGTCCGAGACGAGGTTGCGCCATGAACACGCGCCCCACGGAGTTCAGCGGCCGGGGCCCCCGACAGGCCAAGCGCCGCGCCCTCAACTACTGGTACACGAACCGAGGCCGGCTGGGCCTCAGCCTCTCCGAGTTCCTCGGCCGCTGTCGCGTGTCGAGCCAGGAAGGCCTGACCCGCATCACCTTCTACGACGAACGGGAAGCCGCCTGACCCGGCGGTCGCGCCCCACCGGGGCGGCTGTCGAAACGGTTGGGATCCGAGCCCGGCCCCGCGATGCGTCGTGGTCCCGGCCGTCGTCGAGGCCTTGGTCGGAGACGGCCACACGGCCGCCTCGTCGAACCGCGCGTCCACGACCTCGACCCGACGGGAGAGACGGAGCTGCACCCAAACGGTTGCCGCCGCTGCGTCGGCCCTGCTAGCTTCCGGCCCCCTTTGGATGGCGCAGGCTGCATCCGCGTGAAGACCCTCGCCCACTCGATGGCGGCGATCCTCGTGCTCGCCGCGACGCCCGCCGGGGCGATCACCACGGTGGGCTTCGACCACGCGCGCCCCCTCGCGCCGCAGAAGGCCGAGGCGGGCGCCGCGCTGACCGCCGGGTCCGACGCCTGGTTCATCGGCGCCCACGGCCGCATCGGCTTGCTGCCGGAGCTCGACGCGGCGCTGCGCGCCGGCCTGGTGTTGCTCGACGATCAGTCGGGCTTCGAGGTCGAGGGCGGGGCGCGCTTCCGCTTCCTGCGCACCGAGGACACCGGCGGCGCCGTCGACCTGGCCTTCGCCACCTACGGCGCCATCCTCAAGTCCGACGCCGCCTTCCTCGGCGGCGTCGATCCGCAGCTGCTGGTGTCCCGCCACTTCGACATCGGCGGCGGGCGCGAGGTCTACGTCGGCGGCGGCTTCGGCCTCGCCGTCACCTTCATCGATCAGGACGGCCGCGCCAGCGACAGCGAGCTCGGCCTGCTCGGCACGGTCGGCGCCGGCGTCGACATCATCAAGGGCCTCGGGGTCGCCCTCGAGGTCCGTCTGCGGGACGGCGACGAGCGCTACGGCGTCGGCGCGACCCTGCACTTCTGATCCCGAGAGCGAGGAGCGATCGTGAAGATCGGACGCAACGATCCCTGCCACTGCGGCAGCGGCAACAAGTACAAGAAGTGCCACCAGGCCGAGGACGAGGCGCGCGCGCGCGAGGAGAAGAGCCTCGAGACGCACGCCGAGTGGGTCGAGTTCCACGGCCGCGCCCTGCGTGACGCGGCGCGCGGCGCGCTGGACGCCGGGGCGCTGACCGACGCGGCGGCGGAGTGGTTCGGGGACGCCGCCCCGGCCGAGCCCCTCGACGACGCGGCCTTCCTGCAGCACGCGCTGTACGACCGCCCCCCGGCCGAGGGCGAGCCGGCGATCGCCCACGCGGCGCCCGCCGACCGCCCCCTGTCGGATCCGGTGATCGCGCTCCGCGCGGCCCTCGCCGCCAGCCACGCCTCGCTGCACGAGGTGACCGAGTCCAAGCTGGGGCGCGGCGTGCGGCTGAAGGACCACCTGACCGAGGCCGAGCGTTGGATCGCCGATCCGGCGCTCGCCGAGCGCCTGCAGCCCCTCGAGGTCGTCTTCGGCCGCGTGGTCATCGTCGACAAGCGGCCCGTGCTGCTCGAGGGCTTCGAGAAGGTGGCCTTCCGCGGCCGCAAGCGGGCGATCCTGGATCTGAAGGCCCGGCTGGCCGAGGCCGATCTGCCCGCCGACGATGCGGACGCTCAGCGCCGCTGGCTGCGCGCCCAGGCGCCGAGCCTGGCGCGGCGCGTGCGCGAGGCCCGCGCGTGACGAGGCCGGGCGCGGGCGCGCCGCCCCGCACGGACCTGGCGGCCTGGAAGGCGCAGCTGGCGACGAAGCGCTCGGGTGCGGCGCTGCTCGACGCGCTGCTGTCGCCCCACGACGCGGCGGCGCTGGTGCCCCAGCTGCCGCCCGAGGATCTGCACCTCTACCTGCGCACGATCGGCCTGGCCGACTCGACGGAGCTGTTGGCCCTGGCGTCCGGCGAGCAGGTGCGCGCGATCATCGACCACGAGGCCTGGGTCGGCGACCGCCCCGACATCGACCGCCTCGATCCCTGGATGGGCGCGCTGATGCAGGCCGGGCCCACCGTGCTCTACAAGCGCATGCTCGATCTCGACGACGAGCTGCTCAACTGGCTGGTGCGCCGCAGCGTGGACGTCATCGTGGTCGAGGATCCGGACGGCTTCGATCCGCCCGACGTCGAGCACGTGAT
>JAUHXL010000456.1 GCA_030426945.1 bacterium | reverse complement strand
GTTCTTCCTGAACTTCGGCGACAACGTGCAGCTCGACGGCATGGGCTTCGCGCCCTTCGGCAAGGTGCGCGAGGAGAGCATGAAGGTGCTCGACGCCATCAACACCGAGTACGGCGAGGGCGCCCCCCGCGGCCGCGGCCCCAGCCAGGGGCGCATCCACGCCGAGGGCAACGCCTACCTGAAGGCCGAGTTCCCGAACTTGGACTCCATCAAGAAGGCGACGGTGGTCGAAGAGGGCAAGTAGCCCTCACCCGCCCCCACCGAGCGTACCCGACGCGCCTCGACGCCCAGCGCAGCTCCGGCTGCGTGGCCCCCCTCCAGATCGAAGGCCCCGGTGGGCAGCGCGTGCATGCGCTGCTGAGTCGGGTGGCGCGACGCCCCGTCGGCGACAACGCTCATCGGCGCAGCTGCGCGAGGGCCTCGGCGACGACGGCGTGGACGGCGACCTCGGCCTCCCGGTTGTCGAGCCAGTCGCGGGTGGGCGCACGAAAGCGGGGTCCCTCGAGCAGGACGTGCAGGCCATACAGCAGGCCGTGGCGGCGGAAGCGCGATGCCTTCACCGCCCGGCGCAGGCCGTCGACGTGCGTACCGCCGAGCGTCTCGCTGAAGTTGATGAACGACCAGCCCATCTGCCGGTCATCGCGTTCACTCACGAACATCGCGAGGTCGACCGCCACGTCGCCGTGGCGGCGGCGGACCTGGACGTCGGCGGGGCGGAAGCCCAGCCGGCCGGCGCAGCCCGCGCGGCGGGTCACCAGGCCGGCCAGGCCATCCGCGCGCACCGGGTAGCCGTCGAGGGTCAGCTCCAGGTCGCTCAGGGCCGCGAGTCGCTCGAGCGCGTCCACGACCAGCACGAGGTCGACCGGTCGCGTGACGATGTCGCGATCGAGGACGGCCTCGATCTCGAGCCCGGTCGTGGTCGTCGGGCCCAGGTCTTCGGCGGGCCCGAGCGGCTGGCCGAACGCGTACCGGCGTCGGGTCGCGCGGCCCGCGAACCGGGTGGTCCATTCGAAGCGACGGCAGAGCGCGTTGACCGGCGCGAGGCCGACCCCCGCGAACGAGAGCCGAGGGTGAACGTGGGGCCAATGACCGTCGGCCGTGGCTCCAGAGTGCAGCGCGCTCAGGTAGCCGTGCAGCCGGTCGGGCTCGACCCCTGGGCCATCGTCCGTGACGCGAAACCCATCGGCGACGAGGCGGACGTCGATGCGCGTACAGCGCCCGCCGAGGTGCTGATCGAGGCTGTTGCCGAGCACCTCCAGCAGGAGCTGGATCGGAGCGGCGACGTCGTCCGGATCGCCGAAGTACATGCCGGGGCGGCGACGAACGGCTTCCAGGGAGGCCCGGCGCAAGACGAGTTCTTCCCCCTCGGGAGCCTCGAGCAGCGCCCAACGCAGACCACCGATGGTCCACTCTGCGGGCCGCTGCAACGCCCCGCAGCGGTTGATCATGCGGCGACAGAACGGCGTGTCGACGCCAGCGTCACCGGCGAGCCGCACCAGCTCACCGTACAGCGCGCCGGCCTCCGTTGGGCGCCCCCGCGCCACCGACTGCCAGGTCGACCCGCCCGGGCGCGTGCGCCCATCGGCGAGGGGCGTGCTGGTGGTCGGGCAGTGGGCGAGCAGGTCAGCGACGGGGTGGTAGGGCAAGTCGAGGGCGCGGAAGACGGCCTCGGCCTCGGCCTGCAGCAATCGCAGCAGATCCTCGGGCACCGTGCCGCAGGCCGCTTGCAGGCCGCCGGCGAGGTTGGTCAGCAGCTTGGTGCGCTTCCACGCCATGATGTCGTCGCGCAGGTCGCTCTGGAAGCCGGCGGCGCGCAGCAGGTCGCGGGCCGTCGCGGCGACGTCGCCCGCGCCTACCGGCCAGTCGCCGACATCGACGCGCCCCTCGGCGGCGAGACAGTGCAACCGCACCTCACCCGGCTCGAGGTGCACGGCGGGCAACCACACCATCGCGCCCACCACCGGGTGCCCCGCGGCGTCGATCAGGCGCTCGTTGCCGATGCCGTTCTGTAGTGAGACGACCGAACAGCCATCGGGCACGCCCCCGAGGGCGTCGGCCGTGTCCTGGCTCTTCACCGCCAGCCACACCAGGTCGGTGTGGTCGGGCACGCGGTCGCGCGCGTCCACGCGCAGCGTCTCGACGCCCTCCGGCTCGGCCAGCCGCAGGCCGTCGGCCTGCATCGCCCGCAGGTGCTCGCCGCGCGCCACCAACGTCACCGTGTGCCCCGCTCGCTGCAGCCGCGCGCCGATGACTCCGCCGATGGCGCCCGCGCCGAGGATGGTGGTGTGCATGTCGCCCCTCCCCTGGCCCGGGGGCAGTCTAGCGCAGCGCAGCTCGCGCCGGTGCTCGCACGCAGCCCGCTTCGTTGCGGACCAAGGTGCGTCGAGCGACCCGGTCGGACGCGCGAGCCCGACATCGTCTCTCACTGGGCGCGCGACGAGCCGTTCAGTGCCAAGGCTCCGAGCACTCCTCGGCACCGGGCCCGTTGACCAACCGGGATGGCGACGCCGACACTGCGCGGGTGCCCATCTCGATCGCCGACCTCTTCACCCTGGACGCCGCGTCTCTCGCGGCGCCGATGGCCGCCGGGGCGACGGTGACGCTCGGTGAGCGGACGGTCGCGCTGCCGCGCGACGTGGGCGACGCGCGACGCAGGCTGGCGGACGAGGCCCTCGACCTCTGGCTGGACCATCCCCGCGACGCCGGCCGGCTGCTCGACGGGGAGGCCGCCCTGCGGGGCGCGCTGCGGACCGAGGCGCGCTTCCTCGAGCGGCTGACGAGCGCGCTGGGCGACCGCCTGCGCAACGGCCTCGCGCCCTCCGCCGACGGCGCCGACGCGCTGCGCACCATCCTCGGCGACAGCCGCGTGCCGCGGCGCCTGCGCTTCAAGGCGCTGGACGCCCTGCTGCTGGTGCAGGACGCGGCCGAGCGCGAGGCGACGCTCACCCCCTTCCTGGCGCTGGACCGCGAGGCCGCGCGCAGCCGCTTCCGGCGCGACGACCGCGAGGCCATGCTCGACCACCTGGGCTGGCTGGGCGTGGCCGACGCGGCGACCTGGATCGAGCGGCTGGCGCCCTCGCTGGACATCGAGGACGTGCACGGGGCGGTGTGGGCCCTGCTCGAGCTGCAGGAGGCGCCCGAGCCCCTGGTCGGGCCGCGCTTCGCGGCGCGGCTGGGCGAGGGTCCCTGGGCCGCGCTCGAGGCGCGGGCCCTGGGCTTCCTCGAGGACGACGATCGCCGCGTCGCGGCCATCGGCGTCCTGCGCCACATCGGCACGCCGCGGTCGCTGGGCCCGCTGCGCCCCTGGAGCCGTGGCTTCTTCCGCGCGCGCGCGCTGAAGGACGCCGCGCGCGCCGCCCTCGACGCCATCGAGGCGCGCGGCGTCGGTCCGGGCGCGGGCGCCCTCAGCATCGCCGCCGGGCCCGCCGGCGCCCTCTCACTGCCCCGCCGCGACGACCTGCGCGCGTGATCCCCCGTTGACCGGACGGTGCCCGGGGACTACACCCGTGACACGCGAACCCCCGGGAGTCCCAGTGCGCGAACCCAACCGCCGCGAGCCCCTGCAACGCATCGACGTCCGCGAGCTCGAGCTCGACGACCTGGCCGCCGTGTTCGCCCTCGGCGAGCGCATCTTCACCGCCGACCAGGCGCCGACGCTGCACCGCACCTGGGATCCCTACGAGGTGGTCAGCTTCTTCCAGGGCGATCCCGAGACCTGCCTGGTGGCCATCGACGAGCAGACGGACACGATCTGCGGCTTCGCCCTCGGCACCGTGCTCGAGAAGCGCCGCAGCGCCTGGACCTACGGCTATCTCGTCTGGCTCGGCGTCGACCCGGCCTACGGCAACGCCGGCGTCGGTGGCAAGCTGCTGGCCGATCTGACCGAGCGCTTCATCGAGCAGGGCGCCCGCATGCTGCTGGTCGACACCGAGGCCGATAACGACCGCGCCCTGAAGTTCTTCGCCCGCAACGGCTTCGGCCACCCTCGACCGCACGTGTTCTTGAGCAAGAACCTGACGCGCGAGCCGGCCTACCGGAAGGCGCGCAAGCCGAAGGGCAACGAGCCGGCGAAGTAGCCCTCCGAAAAAACGACGCCCGCCGCAGAAATCACCGACGAGATTCGAGGCGGGCGCGTAGCAGACGGCCGAACCCACGCACGGAGGCGCTCATGCGCTCGACTCGAAGCCGTCTGACCCTTGCCCTGATCACCGCCCTCGCCCTCACCGCGGGCTGCCGGCCCGAGGCGGCCGCGCCGGCGCCGACGGCCGAGGCGCCGCTGGAGCTGCGCACCTACGTCGTGCCCGAGGGCGCGCAGGACGAGGCGGTGTCCATCGTGCACACGCTGCTGGGGCGCGGGAAGGACGCGCCTCGCCTGGGCAGCGTGACGGCCGGCCCCGGTCATCAGGTGCTGGTCACCGCGCCGGCGACCTTCCACGCGGGCGTCGCCGACCTGGTCGAGCGGCTGAAGAAGGATCCGCCCGCGCCGCCGCCGACCGTGGCGATGGAGTATTGGATGCTACTGGGGCGGCCGGCCGAGAACGCCGCCGATCCGGCCGCGTTCGAGCCGGCGCTGCAGCCGGTGGTGAAGGCGCTGCAGGCGGCGCACGGGCCGATGAACCTGGTGCTGGCCGGGCGGGTGAAGGTGGCGTCGCTGGCCGGGCGCCACGCCGAGTCGGTGGGCGAGACGCTGGCGGTGCAGCAGCGCGCGGTGCCCCACCGCGGGGGTCTGCTGACCACGCTGAAGCTGGCGCCCACCGGCGGCACCGAGCTGCAGACCGAGGTGATGCTGCCGCCCGACAAGGTGGTGGTGCTGGGCTACGCGGGCATGGGCGGACGCAAGGTGCAGGCGGCGTTTCCCGACGCCGAGACCGCCACCGCGTTCTACGTCGTACGCGGCGGCGTGACGACCTTCGGCGAATGAGCGTTGACCGCCACCGAAGCATTCGACCGGCCGGCCCTCGAGCGGCTGTACGCCGAGGTCGAGCGCCCGCTGTTCAACGTGGTGTACCGCTGGCTGTGGCAGCGCGACGACGCGGCCGAGGTGGTGCAGGAGGCCTTCCTGCGCCTGTGGGCCATGCGGACGCGCGTCGACCCGGCCACGGCGCGGCCGCTGGTGTACCGCATCGCGCTGAACCTGGCCGCCAGCCGGCGCCGCCGCGCGAAGGTGCGCCGCTGGGTGGGCCTCGAGACCGCGACGCCGCGCGACGAGCGCCACCCGGAGCGGCTGATGGGCGGCGCGACCGACGACGCCCGGGTGCGCGCGGCCATCGAGGCCCTGCCCGAGAAGCTGCGCCGCGTCATCACGCTGTGCGAGCTGGGCGAGATGGCCTACCGCGACGTGGCCGAGACCCTGGGCATCCCCGAGGGCACGGTCGCCTCGCGCCGCCACGCCGCCCTGCAGCAGCTCCGCCGCGCCCTGAAGGACCTGGCGCCCACCGAAGGAGGCACCGATGGACGACGATGAGCTGATCCGCCGCGTCTTCCCCACCGAGGAACCGCCGCCCGGCGGCCTCACCCGCCTGCGCGCCCACCTGGACGCCACCGAGCGCCCCCGCCGCGCCTGGGTGCCCGCCCTCGCCGGCCTGCTGACCGCCTCCGCCGCCGTCGCCCTGCTGCTGCTCCCGCGCCCCCCCGAGCCCGCGGCCCCCACCTGGACCGCCGCCGATCACCCCGCCCTGGCCAACCTGGGCTACGCCGCCCCCGCCGCCCCCGGCGCCACCGCCGGCCAACGCACCGTCCTGCGCCCCGTCCCCACCCCCGACGACACCGTCCTGCTGTACTGGGTCGACGGCACGCCCTAAGCAAAGCGCCCCACCCGCCGCAGCGCCCGCAAAACGTGCCCGTGCCCGTGCCCGTGCCCGTGCCCGATCAGCGTTCGCCCCCGCCGAATGCTCCACCCACCCCGGCGCCCACCCCCTTGCCCTTGCCCTTGCCCTTGCCCTTGCCCTCCCCCCCCTGACCTTGACCTTGACCTTGACCGTGCCCTGCCCCCCCTTGACCGTGCCCTGCCCCCCCTTGACCTTGACCG
>JAUHXL010000455.1 GCA_030426945.1 bacterium | reverse complement strand
CTGCTGCGCTGGCGGATGAACCAGAAGGAGCCCGGCTCGATCGACCGCAGCCTCATCCACGCCGCGCGCCGCATCAACGACGCCTCGCCGGCGTGGGCGGCGGGGCTGGCCGAGCGCGCCTTCGGCACGCTGGACGGCAAGAAGGTGGCGCTGTTGGGGCTGGCGTACCGGGCGGACAGCGACGACACGCGAAACGGGCCGACCTTCCAGCTGGCCGACCACCTGCTGGCGAAGGGCTGCGAGGTGACGGTGCACGATCCCTACGTGCGCAAGACCGACGCCAACCTGAACGCGTCGCCGGTGGCGCAGCGCTTCACCCACGATCTCGACGAGGCGCTCGCCGGCGCGGCGGTGGTGATCATGTGCCAGCCGCACAAGCCTTACCGCGACGGCGGGCCGGCGCTGTTCGCCGGGCGCGAGGGCCTGCTGGGCGTCTGTGACGCGGCCAACGTGTGGAAGGCGGGCGCCTTCGCCGAGGGGCCGGTGGGCTACACCGGCGTCGGGCGCGGCACGCAGGCGCCGAGCGACGACCTCGTCGCGGCGGGGCTGAGCGGCTTCCGCGCGGTCGAGGTGGGCTTCGCCAACGAGCTGGCGGCGGTGGTCGAGGATCTCAACGCGCGCTACGCGAGCAGCGACTTCCAGCGCATCGACCTCGACGCCGTGCGGCGGCTGGCCGCCACCTGCGCGACCGGCTGCGACGTCGTGGCGCCGGGCGACGTGCCGGCGATGGAGCCGACCATCGACGGGCTGGATCCGGAGCTCGTGCGGTTGGCCCACGCGGGCTGACGCGGGCTGCTCACTCGGGGGGAGGCCGCCGGATCACGACGTCGTCGAGCCAGCTTCCCGGGCCGCCCGCCGGGGGCTGCACGTGCACCCCCACCGCCTCGAAGGTGTCGTAGGGCACCGCGTCCGCGCGGCTCACCCCGCCGATGGTGGGCAGATCGTCCACGCGCATCACCCACCGTCCGTCGGCCTCGCGGGTCATCTCGACGTCGTGCCAGAGCGTGTCGGTGAGGTCCACCGGCGACGGGGCGAAGGCCAGCAGCTGGCCGCTCGGGCGGTGCAGCACGCACACGAAGGGCACGCCCTCGTCGAGCACCTGCAGGGTGTAGCTGAGCGGGCCGACGCCGTCGGGATCGGGGGCCAGCAGGGTGACGCCGGCGCCGCCGCCCAGGTAGCGCACCGCGAAGGTGACGGTGATGCGGCGGGCGTCCTCGAGGGGCGCGGGCAGCGGGCGCGCGTGGCCACCCACGAGGTCGGACAGCAGGGTATAGCCGCCGTCCACGACCTCGGCCTCGCCCACGCCGCCGAAGACGGGGTGGGGGCCGCGCCAGTCGAGGGCGAGGCCGTCGCCGAAGTCCTCGCAGAACAGGGCGTCGCCGGCGTCGGCGCAGGCCGGCGGGCGGGGGGCGACCCCGAGGGCGGCGTCGGGCGCGGCGTCGGCGGTGGCGTCCGGCGACGCGTCGGCGCCCGGCGAGGCGTCCTCGGTGGGGGCGACGATCACGGCGTCGGGCGTGGCGTCCTGCGGCGGCGCGGCGTCGAGCGGCGGCGCGGCGTCCCGGCGGGCGGCGGCGTCGGCGACGGCGCCGAGGTCGGGCGCGGCGTCGCGGGGCGGGGCCAGATCGGGTGAGCCGGCCGCGTCGGGGTCCGGGGCCGCGTCGGGGTCCGGGGCCGCGTCCGGGGGCAGGGCGGCGTCGGGGGTGGCGTCCCGTGGGGCGATCACGTCGTGATCGGCGTCCGGGGTGGTCGACGCGTCGCCCGCGCCGACCGCGGCGTCCCCGGGCGCGGCGTCGGCCGCCGCGTCTCGCGGGTCGGCCGCGGCGTCGGCCGCCGCGTCGAGTCCGGTCGCCGCGTCGGCCGCCGTCGCGGCGTCCCCCGCGGGGCCGACGTCCGCGCGCGCGGTGTCCGGCGCGCGCGCGTCCACGGCGGCGGCGTCGCCGCCCGCGCCGCGGCCGGGGCGCTGCTCGTCAGCCTCGCAGGCCAGCAGGAGGAACGTCAGACAGGCGAAGGGAAGCAGGGTGCGGCTGGGCACGGTCGGCTCCGGTCGGTGGGACGCCGGCCATCATGCCGAGGGGAGGCGGGCGGGGTCCACGGGCGGACACCGTGGACCCCGCCCGTCGAGCGCCGCGGCGCGGCGCACGAGCGGAGCGGAGGAGCAGCAGCAGACCGACGGCTCGACGGGCGGACGCCGCGCCCCGCCCATCGAGCGGCGCGGATCAGCGGCTCATGGCTGGCAGCGGCCGTCGTGCAGCACGTCGGTGCCGGCCGCGTGGGCCTCGCAGGCGTTGCCGTAGCTGACGCCGTCGCAGCCGCAGACCGGCTCGAGCACGTCGAAGCACCCCTCGGGCCGCGGCCGGCAGACGCCCTCGAAGTCGGCCGCGCCGCAGCGCGTGCCCTCGGGGAAGTCGCACCACGCGTCGCGCGCGCAGGTCAGGCCGCGCAGGCCGCCGCAGGTGTCGGGCGGCGGCGGGCAGGCGCGGATGATCCAGCCGCACGCGCCCGCGTCGTTGGGCGCGCACTCGCCGGTGGGCCCGCCGAGGCTGCCGTCCCAGCACTGCTCGTTGGGGAGCCCGGGCTCGGGACCGCAGGCCTCCCGGTCGCAGACGGGCGGCTCGGGCGGGCACTCGACGATCTCCCAGCCGCAGCCCTGGTCGCTGGCCAGGCAGCGCCCGGTGGGCCCGCCGATGGTGCCGTCCCAGCAGCGCACGTTGGGCAGCCGCGGCTCGGGACCGCACGCCTCGGGCGCGCACTCGGCGGGATCGGTGTCGGCGCAGCGGCCGGCGTGCAGCGGCGAGACGCCGTTCTGCGCGGCCTCGCAGGCGTTGCCGTAGGTGCGCCCGTCGCAGCCGCACACGGGGTCGACCACCGCGATGCAGCCGTCGGGGATGGGTCGGCACACCCCGCCGAGGTCGGTCGCGCCGCACTGGGCGTCCTCGGGGAAGAAGCAGAACTGGCCGTCGGCGCAGGGCGCGGCGCCGCGCGTGCCGCAGCGCTGCTCACCGGGGCAGGCGCGGATCTCCCAGGCGCACACCCCGGCCTCGTCGGGCAGGCAGCGGCCGGTCGGTCCGCCGATCGAGCCGTCGGCGCACACCTCGCGGTCGACGTCGGGCGGCTCGCCGCAGTCGGCCGGGGCGCAGACGCCGGGCTCGCGGCAGGCGCCGGCGTGCAGCACGCTGACGCCCTGCATCGCCGCGATGCAGGCGTTGCTGTAGGTCTCGCCGTCGCAGCCGCAGACCGGATCCAGGATGCGCGGGCAGACCTCGGGCCGGTCGACGCAGCGCCCCTGCTGGTCGGCGGCGCCGCACATCGCGGCCTCGGGATAGTCGCAGTACTGGCCGCGCGCGCACTGCACGCCGAGCAGGCCGCCGCACACCTCGGGGCGCGGGCACTCGGCGATCTCCCAGCCGCACAGGCCCGCGTCGTCGCGCAGGCAGCGGCCGGTGGGGCCGCCGACGCTGCCGTCGGCGCACTCCCAGTTGGGCAGCAGCGGGCGCGGGCCGCACTCTTCGGGCTGGCACGGCTCGGGCTCGACCGGCACGCAGGCGCCGCGCACGCACGCCTGGCCCGCGCGGCAGGGCGCGTCGTCGTCGATCACGCCGTCGCAGTTGTCGTCGCGGCCGTTGCAGGCCTCGCGCGCCGGCACGCAGGGCTCGGCGCACTCGCCGTCGCGCCACTGGATGCCGGCGCACCGCGCGAGGCAGGCGTTGGCGTAGGTCAGGCCGTCGGCGCCGCACACCGGCGCGTAGATGCGCGGGCAGGCGCAGGGCTCGACCGGCACGCAGGCGCCGTCGACGCACTGCTCGCCGTCGCCGCACTGCACGTCACCGCACAGGGGCGCGCAGCGGAACACGCAGGCGTTCTCGACGCACACGCCGACGCAGTCGAGGCCGTCGTCGCGCACGCAGTCGGCGTCGGCGCGGCACTCGATCGGCGCGTCGCACGCGCCCTCGCGCCAGGGCACGCTGGCGCAGCGGGCCTCGCAGCTGTTGCCGTAGGTGTTGCCGTCGGCGCCGCAGACCGGGGCCCACACGTCGGGGCAGATGCAGACGTCGGAGCAGGCGCCCGCGTCCCACTCGACACCGGCGCAGCGGGCCTCGCAGGCGTTGCCGTAGGTCTCACCGTCGGCGCCGCAGACCGGGTCGTACACGGCGGGGCAGGCGCAGGGCTCCGGCCGCACGCACTGGTTCTCGCGGCAGACGGCGCCGTCGGGGCAGTCGGCGTCCTGGCGGCACGCGGGGTTGCACACGATCCCGCAGGCGCCCTCGAGACAGACGGCGTCGCAGTTGGGCGCGCCCGGCGCGGGGCAGTCGTCGGCCTCCCGGCACTCGACCGGATCGGGGCACTCGCCCTCCCGCCACTCGACGCCGGCGCAGCGGGCCTCGCAAGCGCTGCCGTAGGTCTCGCCGTCAGCGCCGCAGACCGGGGCGCCCGGCTGATCGCAGAGACAAGGATCCGGGCGGACGCACTGGTTGTCGCGGCACACCGCGCCGTCGGGGCAGTCGGCGTCCTGGCGGCACTCGGGGTTGCACACGACGCCGCAGGCGCCCTCGCGGCAGACGGCGTCGCAGTTGGGGGCGCCGGGCGCGGGGCAGTCTTCGGCCACCCGGCACTCGGCGGGGCCGGGGCACTCGCCGTCGCGGAACTGGACGCCCAGGCAGCGGGCGGTGCACGCGCTGGGATAGGTCTGCCCGTCGGCGCCGCACACCGGCGCCCAGATCTCGGGGCAGGCGCAGGGATCCGGGCGAACGCACTCGCCCTCGCGGCAGAGCGCGCCGTCGGGGCAGTCGGCGTCCGCGCGGCACTCGGCGGGATCCGGGCACGCGCCGTCGCGCCACTGGACGCTGGCGCACCGGGCCTGGCAGCTGTTGCCGTAGGTGTTGCCGTCGGCGCCGCAGACCGGGGCGTCGATGTCGGGGCAGTCGCAGCCGGGATCCGGGCGCCCGCACACGCCGTCGCGGCAGACGGCCCCCGCGGGGCAGTCGGCGTCCTGGCGGCAGGCGTTCGGGTCGGGGCAGGCGCCGTCGCGCCACTGGACGCTGGCGCAGCGGGCCTCGCAGCTGTTGCCGTAGGTGCGGCCGTCGGCGCCGCAGACGGGCATGTCGATGTCGGGGCACCCGCAGCCGGGCTCCGGGCGGGCGCACTGGCCGTCGCGGCAGACCGCGTCGCCGGGGCAGTCGTCGTCGGCGCGGCAGGCGGGGGGCGCGGGCTCGACGCAGCGGTTGTCGCGACAGACGAGATCGCCGCGACAGTCCGCGTCGACGCGACAGCGCTCGTCGCCCGGCCCAGGGCCGGGATCGCCCGCGTCCGGTCGGGGCTCGCCCGGCGCGGCGTCCGGGCGCCCGTCGCCGGGGCCGCCGCCGCCCATGGAGGCGTCGGCGCCGCCGCCGTTGCCGTCGCCGCCGTTCCCGCCGCCGACGTCCTCGTCGGAGTCGAGCGGACAGCCGGCCAGCGAGACGGCCATCAGGCCGATCGTGGCGGTCCATCGCAGTCGTCGCATCGTCGTCCCTCCCGGGTCCCCGGCGTCGAAGGCCGGTGCCTGTGTCTGAAGCGGCGGGGGCTCTCCCGTCCCCCTCGAACCGTCATTGGCCGGCGACCGCCGGCTCCATCACCGCGGTGGTGAAAAAGTCCCGCCGGGCGGCGTGTTCAGCAGGGCGTCGAGGGCGGGCAGCAGCGTGCTGCGCGGGTGCCGGTGCCGGAAGCGCTCGGCGGCGCCGCGGGCCTCGTCCACGCGACCGGCGGTCAGCAGCACCTGCACGAACAGCACGCCGCGCTCCTCGGCCAGCTGGCCGTCGCGGTGATCGCGGACGTGGCGCCGCAGCAGGGTCAGCGCGAGATCGGTGTCGTGGGTGCGCAGGGCCGCGCGGGCGCCCTCGATCAGGCTGCGCTCGGCGGCCAGGCGCCGAGCCTCGGGCGGGGGCTGGGGCGCCGCCGGCGCCGGCTCGGGGGCCGGCTGGGCGGGCGGAGGGTGCGCGGCCGCCAGGGCCGGCGCCTCCACCGAGTGGGGCGCAGGCGCGCGGCGCGCGGGGCGCGCGTCCGCGGCGGCCACCGCGTGGCGCGCGGCGGGCGGGGTCGCGCCGAGGG
>JAUHXL010000454.1 GCA_030426945.1 bacterium | reverse complement strand
CCGGCTCGAAGGTGCCGGGCGACGTCGTGACCGACCACGCCACCTCGGCGCCGCTCATCGCCGCGCCGAACAGGTACCGCCCCTCGACGGTGGCCTCGATGGGATCGCCGTCGAAGCGCCCGCCCGTCGGCGGCTGCACCTCGACCAGGAAGTTCGGCGCGCGGTACTCGGCCACGCGGAAGTTGGCGCCCCAGGACAGCTCGGTCGATGCGTCCTCGATGCTGACCGACCAGCCGCCGAGGCGCCCGTCCTTCGGCACCTCGAACTCGGCGGTCACCCCGCCGAAGGCCGACGTGCGCGCGTCCACCTTGGCGACCGTCTCGCCGCGCGGGTCGAAGAGCGTGATCTTCACCGGCCGGTCGGCGGGCGTACGCAGCGCGCCCAGGCTGCGCTCGCGCAGGATGCCCTTCAGGTACACCTTCTCGCCGGGCCGGTAGATGCCGCGGTCGACGAAGGCCGTGCCGGCGGCGACGGGCGGCTCCGCCTCCCAGGCCGACTCGAGGCTGAAGCGGTAGGGACCCAGGTTCCAGGTGTCGTCGAGCAGCGCCATGGCCTGGTCGTCGCCGGCCACCACGCGCGCCGCCAGGAAGGGCGGGCCCCAGCGCGTGTCGTCGGCGGGCAGGCCCAGCGAGGCCACGCCGGGCAGCTTCGCGACGCCGTCGGGGCCGGTGAGCGCGGTCGCCTTCACGGCGCCGGTCTTGTCGAGCAGCTGCACGCTGGCGTCGGCCACCGGCGCGCCGTCCTTCAGCCGCCACACCCACAGCGCGCCGTTGGTGGGCGACATCTTGAGGAAGGTGCCCAGGCCCGTCACCTGCACCAGCGTCGTCGTCTCGTGCTTGCCGTTCGCGTCCTGGTACCGCAGCCGCGCGTAGACGATGCCGCTCTTGCCCTCGCCGCCCAGCGCCTTCGTCAGGTCGAGGGGCGTGCGGCCGCGCTCGTTGCGCGGCGCGGGCAGCGCCAACGGCTCGAAGGTCAGCCCTGGGGGCGCCTTCGCGTTGTAGGGGCTGATCAGCCAAGGCAGCGCCGCGATGGGATCCAGCGCGACGAGGCCGGCCTGCACGGTGTCGATGTTGACGTGGGCGACGGGCAGCGCCGCGCGCTGGCCGCGCTCGATGGTCGCGTGGCCCTCGGTCACCCGCAGCGCGGGCTCGCGGTCGCCGGTGCGGAAGGTGCCCTCGAAGTCCTGCTGCTGAAGTTGGCCGAAGATGTCGCGCACGCCCTTGACCCGCACGGTGTAGGCCGAGGCCGGCTGGAACCGACCCCACAGCGTCCACTCGGCCGACTTCGGCTGCTCGTCGTCGTCGGCCTCGTCGGGCCAGAACAGCTCGACGGCGGGCTCGACGGTCAGCGCCGCCTTCAGGGCCTTCGCGGTGACCGGGTTCGAGAAGCTGAGCGTCATCGGCCCGGTGGGGCAGGCGCCGTACCAGCTCTTGCACGCGACGCCCTCGACGCTGAGCGCGCCGTGCGTGCGGAAGGACCACGTCACCGGCTTGTCCGGCGTCAGCGGCCCCTCGGCGCTGCCGAGGTTCGCGCCGAAGACGAGGTCGTAGGCGGCGCCGACCTCGAGCGCGCGCCCCGGCCTGAAGCTCACCTTCACCCGCCGGTCGTGCGCGTCGGCGTCCTTCTCGTCGCTCAGCCGCTTCGCCGACACCCACTGGGCAGGCACGTCACCCCGCGGCCCGCGGAAGGTGACGGCGCTGGCGAAGTCGGCCTCGCGCGGCATCTGGTCGAAGGTCACCTCGAAGGTCTCGTCGGGCCGCACCCAGCGGGGCTCGTTCCAGGGGCTCACCGGCGTCCCGTGCTGCGGGCGCAAGCGCGGCGTCTCGAAGGCGAAGCTGTAGTCGGCCCCCAGCGTGCCGCCGTCGAGGGCCTTCAGCCCTTCGCGCACCCGCACCTCGAAGGCCGTCGACAGGGGCATGGGGGCCTTGGGCGTGAACTGCAGCGTCGTGCTGCCGAGCCACTTCCACTCGCCCTCGACGGTCGGGTTGATCGCCACGTGGGCGATCACCGGGCTGCGATCACCCAGCGCGCGCACCGGGCGGTTGAAGGTGATCGTGGGGTGGGGCTCGCCGCCGGTGCGGCCCGTCGGGATCGCGGCGACCACCTGCAGCGCGTCGGCGGATCCGGCGGCCTTCACCGGCGGCGGCTCGGGCGCCGGCGCGGCCTGCCCCGGCGCGGGCGCGTCCACGATGACCCGGTCGATGCCCTTGGCCGAGACGACCGGCGGCTGTGTCGTCGCGGCCGCGTCGGCCCCGGCCTGCGCAGTCGGCGGCGGCGGCGCCTCGGGCGCGTCCTTGTCGTCGTCGCAGGCGAACAGCCCCGCGCAGAGACCCACGACCAGCGCCGCGCGCCCCCCAACCCTCGTCCACCGCTCGACCATACAGCACCTCCGGGGCGCATCGTTTCGCGCCCCGGTGGGCCTGTCAATCGGCGTCTCGGAGGTCCCGAACGGCGTCAGGGATCCGCGGCGACCTCGAGCCCTGGTTCAGGTGGAGGGCGCGCGGACCGACCCGGCGGTGAGACCGACCGGCGGTCAGCTCTCAGATGCGATGTGGGCCCCTCCAGCCTGGCACCGCGGTGGACGCAGCGAGGCTCAGGGATCGACCGCGATCTCCACCGTGGGCCAGCAGGCGTCGCCCTCCGCGGCGTCGGGCGCGCAGGCGGCCAGGGGGGCGGCGCCGAGCAGGGCGCAGGCGCCGGTGGGGCGCACGCCCAGGTCGGTGGGGACGACGCGCAGGGCGTAGTCGAGGCGGTCGCGCCCGTCGACGAAGGCGTCCGCGCCGACGCGCACCAGCGCGACACCGTCCTGGGCGCCGCCGCGCAGGTTCAGGCACTGGGCGTTCCCGTCGGGCACGGCGACGCCCGCGTCGCGGCCGGTGAGATCGAGGCGCAGGTCGCCGTCGCCGGCGCGGTCGAAGGCGACGAAGACGGTGCGATCCGCCCCGGCCGGCACGTCGATGGCGTACCAGTCGCCGCCCAACCGCTCGTCCTGGCAGATCCACGCGTCGCACAGGGCCACCGCGCCGTCGCCCAGCGCGGTGGCCACCGCCGGATCGTCGTTCAGGCGCGCGCGCTCCTGCCAATCGGGCACGCAGGGCGCAGGCGGCGTGACCGAGACCGCCACCGTATAGCCCAGCTCCGGCCCGATGGCCGCGCGCCCGACGCGCACCAGCCGCCGCCCGGGCAGCAGCGCGCCCCGCCCGAACGCGGCCAGCTCGGCGCCCAGCTCGGTGGCGGCGTCGGCGATGGGCGCGGTGCAGCGGCCGTCGATGCAGGCGCCGGCGTCGCACTGCACGTCGCGCAGGCAAAGGTCGCCGGCGGGCGGGGGCTCCTCGGGGTAGAGGCCGAGGTCGAGATCGCCGTCGGTGGGGCGGTCGGCGGTGGCCATCACGCAGACCCGGCTGCCGCCCGACGCGACCTCGAAGGCGTACCAGTCGACGTCGTCGGGGCTGCTGCACAGCAGGCCGTCGGCCACGAAGCGGCGCCCCTCGACCACGACCGGCAGGGGCGTCGCGTCCTCGCCCCGATCATTGCGGCTGGCCGCCTCGGCGACGTCGCTGCTGCAGACGGCGCTGGGCGCGAGCACCTCGAACCGCGCCGTGTAGTCGATGGCCGTGCCCTCCTCGGCGGGGCGCACGCGCAGGTAGTAGTCGCCCGGCGCGAGCAGATCGCTGGCCGGCGGCACCCGGAAGGCGTGGCGCACGCGGTTGCTCACCACCTGGGGCGGAAGCTGCGCGGTGGGCGCGCGGTCGAGATCCGCGGCCGAGAACAGGTCGACCAGCAGGCGGGGCGCCCCGGCGAGCGTCTCGACGCGCACCTCGAGCCCGTCGTCGGCGCCCACCGACGCGACCATCCAGTCCATCGAGCCGCAGAGGGTGCCCTCGAACACGGTCGCGTCGCCGGGCGCGCGGAAGGCGTCGGCCGGCGCGTCGTCGGGCTCGCGCGCGTCCGCGAAGCAGCCCGGCGCGGCCGGCGCGACCGCGATGTCGAGCGCGTAGGGCGTACGCAGCATGCCCTCGAGGGCGTACACCTCGACGAAGTAGGTGCCCGCCGGCCGGATGGCGCCGGCGTCGGGGAAGAGGATCTCGGTGCCCTCGAGGGGCGCGTCGAGGCGCTCACCGGTGACGCGCAGGCGCAGCGGGCCGGCGGTGTCGAGGTTCAGGCGGAAGCGCTCGCCCTGCTGCAGATCGAGGGCGAAGACGTCGCGGTCCGCGCCGCACAGGACGCCCTGCTCGACGCGCAGGTTGGCCAGCCCGGCCACGCGCTGGAGGGCCAGCGGCGTGGCGGTGTCGGCGGTGTCGTCCGGCTCGCGGGCGTCGTCGGCGCAGGCGAAGGCCTCGGTGCAGCGGCCGTCGTCGCCGCAGGCCCGGTCCGGGCCGCACTCGGCGTCGTCGGCGCAGGGGGCGGCGCAGCGCTCGGCGTCGCAGAGCTGGAAGTCCGGGCAGTCGGCGTCCTCCCCGCAGGCGCGGGGGCCGCAGTCGCGGGTGCTGCTGTCGCAGGTCTCGGTGCGCGGGCAGGCCGTCGGATCGTTCAGGCGGCAGCCGTCGACGCAGCGCTGGTCCGTGGTGCGACAGTAGGTGTCCTCGGGGCACTGGGCGTCGGTGGCGCAGCGCGGGCGGCAGGGATCGTCGCGGCAGTCGTTCGCCTGGGCCACGGTGCCGGCGCAGGCGCCCTCGAAGACCAGGGAGCACACGCCGCCGGCGCAGCACGGCACCTGGGCGCGGCAGGAGCGCGGCACGGGATCGCAGGCGGTCGGGCGGTTGTTCGCGGGGGCGCAGTTGTCGGGATCGACGCGGCAGCCCTGGATGCAGACGCCGCGCTGGCAGTAGCGGTCGAAGGCGCAGTCGATGTCGTCCTCGCAGGACGTGGGCGCCGCGTCGACGGGCGGCGGCGCGACCCGGGCGTCGTCGATCACCGGTCCGCCGTCGGCGCGGGGGCGGCCGCCGTCGCCCTGGGGCACACCGAACTCGGGCAGATCGGGCAGCGTGGGCGCCGGCGCGATCTCGAAGCAGCCAGCGAGCAGCACCAGCAGGGCGGGCAGCGCAGCCCGGGCCGACGCGATCACGACGCCACCGGCCGCACCTTGCGCACGCGCGGCGCGGGATCGAAGCGCAGGGGCGCGCCGAAGACGCCCTCGACGAAGGCGCCGTCGCGGAAGACCGGCCGCCCGGCGAGCACGGTCATCACCGGCCAGCCGCGCAGCGTCCAGCCCTCGAAGGGCGACCAGCCGGCGCGGCTGTGCAGCGCGTCCGCGTGCACGGTGCGCACGCGCTTGCGGTCGACCACGGTGAGATCGGCGTCCGCGCCGACGGCCAGCCGCCCCTTGCCCACCAGGCCGTAGAGGCGGGCCGGCGCCTCGCTCATCCACCGCGCCACGTGCTGGATGCTGCACCGCCCCTCGGCCACCGCGTGCAGCATCAACGGCACCGACAGCTCGACGCCCGGCATGCCGCTGGGGGCCTCGCCGAAGGGCCGCGCCTTCTCCTCGAGGGTGTGCGGCGCGTGATCGGTGGCGATGCAGTCGATGGTGCCGTCGAGCAGGCCGGCCCACAGGGCGCGCTGGTGGCGCAGGTCGCGCACCGGCGGGTTCATCTGGAGGTGGGTGCCCAGCTTGGCGTACCAGGACGCGTCCAGCCACAGGTACTGGGGCAGCGTCTCGGTGGTGACGAGGCCGTCGTCCGGGCGATCACGCAGGAAGGCGACCTCCTCGGCGGTGCTCAGATGCAGGACGTGCAGGCGCTTCTGGTGACGCTCGGCCAGGTCGACGGCGCGCCGGGTCGCCAGGAGCGCCGCCTGCGCGTCGCGGATGATCGGGTGCAGCCCCGGATCGGTGGCGCCGGCGTAGCGCGCGGCGCGCGCCTGCAGGCGGGCCTCGTCCTCGGCGTGGACGGCGATCGGGATGCGGGCCCCCGCGAAGTGGCGCTCGAGGGCCGCCTGCTCGTTGACCAGCAGCGTGCCCGTCGACGAGCCCATGAAGATCTTGATGCCACAGGCGCCCTCGACCGTGGCGGTGAGATCGGCGTTGTCGGGGGTGGCGCCGAAGAAGAAGCCGTAATGGGCGCGGCAGCGATCCTTCGCCCGCTGCA
>JAUHXL010000026.1 GCA_030426945.1 bacterium | reverse complement strand
ACTGCATGGGCTGCCACACGCTGCTCGGCGAGGGCGCGTACTACGCGCCCGAGCTGACCAAGGTGGTCGAGCGGCGCGGCGAGCCCTGGATCAAGGCCTTCATCAAGGATCCCGAGGCGATGTTCCCTGGGCGTCGCCGCATGGTGCAGTACGACTTCACCGACGCCGAGATCGACGACCTGATCGCCTTCTTGGCGTGGGTCGGCGAGATCGACGCCAACGGCTTCCCGGCGAAGCCGCCCTACGCCCCCGAGCCCCAGGGTGTGCTGGCCGGCGGACGCTCGCTGGCGCACGCGCCCGACATCTTCAAGAGCCTCTGCACGGCCTGCCACAAGGTGGGCGGCGAGGGCGGCACCGTCGGCCCGGCGCTGGACGACATCACCGCGCGCTACGACGCGGCGTCGCTGGACACCTGGCTGAGCGATCCGCAGGCCGTCAAGCCCGGCACCGCCATGCCCAAGCTGCCCCTGACCCCGGACGACCGGAAGGCCATCTCGACCTTCCTGCTCGAGACCCGCTGAGCGGGAGGAGACGACCGTGAACCACCCGACCGTGAAGTACCCAACTCAACGCATCGCGTGGCTGTTCTTCGCCACCTGCATGCTGCTGCTCGGCCTGCAGCTGGTGTACGGCTTCATCATGGCCTTCGCCCACATGGGCTACGACACGCTGCACCCGTGGATACCGTTCAACGCCGCGCGCGCGGTGCACACCAACCTGCTGGTGATGTGGCTGCTGGCCGGCTTCATGGGCGCGGCCTATTACATCATCCCCGAAGAGGTGGAGCGTGACATCGTCGCGCCCAAGCTGGCGGTGATTCAGTGGGCCGCCTTCGTGCTCGTCGGCGTCACGGCCATCATCGGCTTCCACTTCGGCTGGTGGGAGGGCCGCAAGTTCCTCGAGATCCCCCGCCCGCTCGATTGGCTGGTGGTCGTCGACGTGCTCACCTTCGTCGGCATCATCGGCGTCACGATCTGGAAGGGCAACCGCCCGACGACGACGGCCATCGCCCTATACCTGGGCCTGGTGCTGGCCGCGGTGCTGTACCTGCCCGGCATGATCAACTTCAAGTCGCAGGTGCTCGACTCGTTCTATCGCTGGTGGGTCGTCCACCTGTGGGTCGAGGGCGTCTGGGAGCTGGTGATGGGCGGCATCCTGTCGTTCCTGCTCATCAAGCTCACCGGCGTCGACCGCGAGATCCTCGAGAAGTGGCTGTACGTCATCGTCGGCTTCACGTTCCTGTCGGGCATCCTCGGCACCGGCCATCACTACTATTACATCGGCGCGCCGCGCATCTGGCTCATCGTCGGCGGTGTGTTCTCGGCCCTCGAGCCCCTGGCGTTCCTCGGCATGGCCATGTACGGCATCGCCATGGCGCGCAAGGGCGGCCGCCAGCACCCGAACAAGAACGCGCTCTTGTGGACGCTGGGCTGCTGCATCATGAGCTTCGTCGGCGCCGGCTTCCTCGGCTTCGCCCACACCCTGCCCCAGGTGAACCTGTACACCCACGGCACGCTGGTCACGGCGATGCACGGCCACATGGCCTTCTGGGGTGCGTACGGCATGCTGGTGTTCGCGCTCATCGCCTACGCCATGCCCGAGCTGACCGGCCGCACCCGCCACAAGGGCAAGGTGGCCGAGTGGGCCTTCTGGACCACCACCATCGGCATGGTGGCGATGACCGGCGCCTTCGCCGTCGCCGGCGTGGCGCAGGTGTACCTCGAGCGCATGACCGGCCTCGACTTCCTCGACGTGCAGGATGCGCTGCAGGTGCACTTCTTCGGGCTGGTGCTGGCCGCGACGCTCTTCACCGTCGGCGTGGTGCTCTACGTCGTCGACTTCATCAAGTACGGCCTGCCGCAGCCGGCCGGCGCCCCCGTCACCGCGCCGACGCCCTCGGCCGACCTCGTCGTGCCGGCCGCCGCCCGCACCGTGGAGGGCTGACCGATGCGCGCCCACCCCGACTCCGTGCCGCCCAGCGTCCGCCCGCTCGACGAGTCCCTGCCCTACTACCAGGCCGTCGGTCACGAGGTGACCGTCTTCGAACACTGCGACCGGCACGCCCTGCCGCTGCTGCTGAAGGGACCGACGGGCTGCGGCAAGTCGCGCTTCGTCGAGCACATGGCCGCCCGCCTCGGCCGGCCGCTGGTGACCGTCGCCTGCCACGAGGACACCGCCGGCACCGACCTGCTGGGTCGCTACCTCATCCGCGGGGGCGAGACCGTGTGGCAGGACGGCCCGGTCACCCGCGCCGTGCGCCAGGGCGCCATCCTGTACCTCGACGAGGTGGTCGAGGCGCGCCCCGACGTGGTCGTGGTGCTGCACCCCCTGACCGATCACCGGCGCAGCATCTGGCTCGATCGCCGCGACGAGCAGGTGCAGGCGGCCCCGGGCTTCCTGCTGGTGGCCAGCTTCAACCCCCGCTACCAGCAGGGCTTCAAGGGGCTGAAGGCCAGCACCCGCCAACGCTTCGTCGCGATGTCGTTCGACTACCCGGCGCCCGACGTCGAGGCCCGCATCCTGTGCGGTGAGACGGGGACCGATCCGAAGACCGCGAAGAAGCTGGTGACGCTCGGCGGCAAGCTGCGATCGCTCGACGCGCTGGGCCTGGCCGAGGGCGCGTCCACCCGCCTGCTGGTGGACGCGGCGCGGCTGATGGTCGGCGGTCTGCCGCCCCGGCTGGCGTGCCGCGTCGCCGTCGTCGAGCCGCTGAGCGACGAGCCCGAGGTGCTGGCTGCGTTGCAGGACGTCGTGAACCTGGTGTTCTGAGCGAACGCTCCCGAGCGTTCGATGGAGTGTCCGCGTGAACCTGCCCGACCTGCTCGCCTGGGACGAAGGCATCTTCAAGGGGCTGTGGCGTGCGCTCCGCCGCCGGGCCGCCCCGCCCTACGACGTGGCGCGCGCCGCCACCCTCGACGCGGAGCTCGGCCGCCTGACGCTGCTGGCCCAGGCCATCGCCGGACGCCGGCTGCTGCTGCGCCCCTCCGAGGCCCTCGGCGGCGTGCGCGGCCCGGTGCTGCTGCTGCCCACCCACGTCGATCTCGCCGCGACGCCCGAGGCCAACGGCGCCCTGTATCGGCTGCGCGCCGTGGTCGCCGGCGCGATGGCGCGCACGCCGGCCCCGGCGGCGAGCGATCCGCTGGCCGCCCGTGTGCAGCACCTGACCCGCGCCCACGCGGCGCTGCTGGCCCTGGCCGACGACCTGCCAGCCTTCCTCACCGCCTGGGCCACCGCCGCCGAGATCGAGCTCGAGGCCCGCCCGGCGCCGGCGACGCTCGGCCCACGCGGGCGCGCCTTCGACGCGGCCGTGCGGGCCGTGCTGGCCGGCGACGCGCTCGACGCGGACGCCCTGCTCGCCACCCTGCGCGGCCTGCCCGTCGGCGGCGCCGACGCGCCCGGCACGCTGCTGTGGGGCGACGCGCTGAACGCCGCGGACGCCGAGCAGGCCGACGCCGCGGCGCGCGAGGCCGGCCTGGACGCGCGCCCCCCGACCGGCACCGAGCGCGCCGGGCGGCCCCGCGACCACGTCGAGCGCGCCCTGCTCGACCCCGACGCGCCCGCCGAGGGCCGCCCCATCCACAGCTTCGAGAAGGCCGAGGCTCTGGACGCCTGGCAGGGCGGCCACAAGACGCTCGACGGCGCGGACGAGCTGGCCGAGCACGCCGACGCCCTCGACGAGGTCGACCTGCGCCACGTCATCCGCGGCGGCCCCGCGGCCGAGTCGGTGTATCGCTGTGACGCCGAGATCGACGGCGCCGTGCCGGACGTCGGCGAGGCGCCGGCGACCGGCGGCGTGACCTACGACGAGTGGGACGCCCGCGCCGGGCGCTACCGCGCCGACTGGGCCACCGTCTACCCCGCCGCCTTCCGCGCCGCCGATCCCGCCTGGGGCGGCGCCGTCGCGCGCGCGCACGCCCTGGCCATCCGCCGCCTGCGCCGCCAGCTCGCGGGTCAGCGCCTGGCCCGCGTACGCTGCCCCCGGCAGACCGACGGCGAGGACATCGACCTCGACGCGGTCGTCGACGCCTTCGCCGACCGCCACGCCGGCCGCACCGGGAGCGATCGCCTGTACATCGCCGGCCGCCCCCTGCGCGCCGACCGGGCGACCACCGTCCTGCTGGACGTCAGCCTCTCGGCCGATGGCTGGGTCGAGGGTCAGCGCGTGCTCGACGTGACCCGCGCGGCCGTGCTGGTGCTGGGTGAGGTGCTCGACCCCCTGGGCGACGCGCTGTCGGTGGCCAGCTTCGCGACGCACACACGGCATCACTGCCACTACTGGCAGTTGAAGGCCTTCGACGAGGCATGGCTACCGGCGCGCAACCGGCTGGGCGCGGTGAAGGCGCGGGGCTACACCCGGCTGGGCCCCGCCGTGCGCCACGCGACCGCCGGCCTGGCCGCGCGCCCCGAGCGGCACAAGCTGCTGGTGCTGCTGACCGACGGCAAGCCCACCGACTTCGACCGCTACGAGGGGCGCCACGGGCGCGAGGACGTGGCGCGCGCGGTCGCCGAAGCCAGGCGGGGCGGCGTCGTCGTGCACGCGCTCGGCTTCGACGTGTCCGCCCGCGCCGCCCTGCCCGCCATGTTCGGCGTCGGCGGCTGGTCGCTGGTGCGGCACGTCGCGGATCTGCCCGACGCGCTGACGCGCGCCTACGGGCGCCTCGAGCGCGGCGGTCTGTCGTGACGAATCATCTCATCCCATGGCGCCCGTACGTGGCGCCGGCCAGACCGGAGGACTCCATGCCATCTCCCGCCCCCCGACCTGCCACGCTGGCCGCGGCCCTCGCCGGCCTCGTCCTGGCCGCCTGCCAGCCGACCTCGCCCCCGCCGGCCGCGCAGACGCCCTCGCCGGCGCCCACCGTCGCGCCGCCCGCCGCCCCGGTGCAGGCCAGCTCGGAGCGCCACGCGCCCCTGCCGCCCGCGCCGCGCTTCCCCGCGCCCACCGGCGAGCCGATCCGGGCCCAGCTCACGTCGCCCCCCGAGGTGCCCCCGCCCACCAGCCGAAGAGCGCCCGCCAAGGTGATCGTCGAGCTCGAGGTGCGCGAGTTGGTGAAGGAGATCTCCGCCGGCGTCGAGTACACCTTCTGGACCTTCGGGGGCACCGTACCCGGCAGCTTCATCCGCATCCGGCAGGGCGACACGGTGGAGTTCCACCTGCTGAACCACCCGTCGAGCAAGATGCCCCACAACATCGACCTGCACGCGGTGACCGGCCCGGGCGGCGGCGCGGCCAGCAGCTTCACGGCGCCGGGGCACAAGTCGCGCTTCACGTTCCAGGCGCTGAACGCCGGGCTGTACGTCTATCACTGCGCGACGGCGCCGGTGGGCATGCACGTCGCCAACGGCATGTACGGCCTGATCCTGGTCGAGCCGCCCGAGGGGCTGCCGCCCGTCGACCGCGAGTATTACGTGATGCAGGGCGACTTCTACACGGTGGGCAAGTACCGCGAAAAGGGCCTGCAGCCCTTCGACATGCAGAAGGCCATCGAAGAGAACGCCACCTACGTCCTGTTCAACGGCGCCGAGGGCGCCCTGGTCGGCGACAAGGCGCTGCAGGCCGAGCCGGGCGAGAGCGTTCGGCTGTACGTCGGCAACGGCGGCCCCAACCTGGTCAGCAGCTTCCACGTCATCGGCGAGATCTTCGACCGCGTGTTCTACGAGGGCGGCAGCCACTGGCAAGCGAACGTGCAGACGACGCTGGTGCCGGCCGGCGGCTCGGCCATCGCCGAGTTCCGCGTCGACGTGCCGGGCACCTACGTGCTGGTCGATCACAGCATCTTCCGCGCGTTCAACAAGGGCGCGGTGGCGATGCTGAAGGTGGGCGGCGACGCGGCCGACGCCGCCTACACGGGCGTCTACAGCGGCAAGGAGGTGGACGAGGTGTACCTGGGCGATCTGACCGAAGATCCGGCCCCGGTGGTCGCGGCCGTCGAAGCCCAGCAGGCCGGCAACATGACGCTCGCCCAGCAGATCGCCGCGGGCAAGGCGCTGTACCAGGGCACCTGCTCCGTGTGCCACCAGCCCGACGGCAACGGCCTGCCCAACGTGTTCCCGCCGCTGGCGAAGTCGGACTACCTGATGGCCGACGCGGAGCGTTCGATCGCGGTCGTCCTCAACGGTCTGTCCGGCCCCATCGAGGTCAACGGCGCGAAGTTCGACTCGGTGATGCCGCCGATGCGGCAGCTGAACGACGACGAGGTGGCGAACATCCTCACCTTCGTGCGCAACAGCTTCGGCAACGAGGGCGCCGCCGTCACCCGCGAGCAGGTGGCCAAGGTGCGGGCGAGCACCGAGGCGCCCGCCGGAGCGGCCCACTGATGAAGCTCTGCGCACCTCGCCCGTGGGCCCCGATCGCGGTCCTCGCGATCCTCGGCGCGGGCCTTTGCATGCTGCCCGCGGCCGCCGCACGCGACACCCCCGATCGCGTCCGGATCCCCGCCGGCGAGGTGCGCCCCCTCTATCGTCGCCCGCCGTCTCGCCGCCCGAGGGGCGAGCCGGCCCCGCCGACGCGCGTGGACGCCTTCCTGATGGACCGCTTGCCGGTGACCAACGCCGACTTCCTGGCCTTCGTGAAGGCGCGGCCCGAGTGGCGGCGGGGGGCGGCGAAGGGCCTCTTCGTCGATCCCGACTACCTGGCGCACTGGGCGGGGCCGCTGACGCTCGGCGACGCCGCCGCGCCGGACGCGCCCGTGGTGCGGGTGAGCTGGTTCGCGGCGCGCGCGTACTGCGCGGCGCGCGGCGGGCGGCTGCCCACCGAGGCCGAGTGGGAGCGCGCGGCGGCCGCCGGGCAGAAGGGCCCCGACGGGCGCGGCGAGCCGGGCTGGCGCGAGACGATCCTGGGCTGGTACGCCAAGCCCACGCCCGCGCGGCTGCCCCCCGTGGGCCAGCGCCCGGCCAACTTCCACGGCGTGCACGACCTGCACGGCCTGGTGTGGGAGTGGGTCGAGGACTTCGGCGCGACGCTGGTGACCGCCGACGCCCGCGAAGCCGGCGACACCGCGTCGCTCCGCTTCTGCGCCGGCGGCGCCGCCGACGCGACCGATCCCGAAGACTACGCCGGCTTCATGCGCAGCGCGATGCGCAGCGCGCTGAAGGCCCGGCACACGACGGCCAGCCTGGGCTTCCGGTGCGTGGCCGATCTCGAGGAGGCATCTCGATGATCGCTCCCCTGCTGACGCTCGTGGCGCTGCTGGCGCCGCCCGGCGCCCCACTGCCCGACGACTCCGTCTACCAGCTGAAGCACAACTACACCGCGGCCACCGAGAAGCCGCTCGCGCTGGACGCCTTCCGCGGCAAGCGGGTGGTGATCAGCATGTTCTACGGCACCTGCCCGCACGTCTGCCCGATGCTGATCCAGGACATCAAGCGGCTGGTCGACGCCGCCGACGAAGGCACCCGGGGCGAGCTCGAAGTGATCCTGGTCAGCTTCGATCCCGAGCGCGACACGCCCAAGGGCCTGAGCAAGCTCGCCGAGAAGCACGGCCTCGATCCGGCGACCTATCACTTCGCGCTGGGCACGCCCGATCAGGTGCGCGAACTGGCCGCCGTGCTGGGCATCCGCTACCGCCGCCAGAAGGACGGCAGCATCGGGCACACCTCGGTGATCACGGTGCTCGACGAGCAGGGGCGCATCGTCGACGCCTTCGAGGGCGCCGGCGCGGGCGTGCTGAAGCTGCTGCCCGCGCTCACGCCGAAGGGCGGCGGCTGAGAGCGGCTCGAGAGCAGCTCAGGAGCTTCCCCACAAAATCCGGACCGAGCGGGGTGCCGGGCTGCGCGCCGAGGCCAAGGCGCGGAGCCGCAGCAATACTCCGAGTATTGCAAGCGCTTCGCAACGCCGGCATCGGCGTGCAGAACGGTGCACCGCGACGCGGAGGATTTTGTGGGGAGGCTCTTAGGCGGCCGCCTCGCCGGCCGAGGGCGCCCGCCCGTCGAGGACCGCGAGGAAGGTGGCCGGCTCGGGCCGCACCCGGTAGTTGTCCGTCTGGTCCGCCAAGATGACGCGCCCGGAGGCATCGAGGACGATCGCCGTCGGCAGCACCGTCGCCGCCTCGTAGCCCAGCATCTCCATGCCGGCGGGCGTACCCGCTGCGTCGAAGATGTCGAGGATGCGCGCCGCCTGGCCGTCCGCGTCGGTGAGGAAGTCGAACGGGACATCGAAGCGCCCGGCCAAGGCGCGGGTGTGTCCCTGCGACTGCGGGCTGATGAGCCAAACCTGAACGCCCCGGGCGGCGAGCTCGCGATAGCCGGCCGCGATCTCGCGGATCTGCGCCATGCACAGCGGGCACCAGTTTCCCCGAAAGAAGAGCACCAGCGCGGGGCGGCCGACGAGCTCGGTGGCGTGGCGGGCTGCGCCGTCGGCGGCGTAGACGGTGAAGTCCGGGAGCGGCTCGCCCAGGCGCAGCGCCGCGCTCGGCTGCCGGCCGAAGCGCGAGTACCAAGAGACGTAGGCGAACCAGCCCAGCAGCACGGCGCCTCCGTAGGCTGCTGGGAGCGCAGCGGAGGGCAGGCCCGACCAGGAGACGACCGCGCCCACGGCGATCACGGCGCCGACCCCAGGCAGTCGCGCGCTGGTGCGTGCCGTGGTCCGAAGGAAGAGCACACCGAAGAAGACCATCACGGTCGCGGTGGCCATCACGACGCCGACCCACGCCAGGGTCGGGGCGACCGAGAGCGCCCAGATCGCGTGCGCGGCCATCGCCGCGACCAGCATCAACCACATCGGAACGAAGAAACGCTTCATGCTCGGGACCTCCGGGGCCGCTCTACGGCCACGAGCCGCACACTGTTACGCTCGCCTCACAACCAGCGCCGGGCGAACTCGAGCCAGACGCCGAGGGTGCGCTTCAGCCACGGGCGCAGCGACCGCGCGTAGGCGTCGTCGCCCAGCCGGGAGAGCACGCCTGCCTGGGTCGGATAGGGGTGGATCGTGCGCCGGAGCGCGCCGAGCCCACGCCCGCCGCGCATGGCCAGCGCGACCTCTCCGATGATCTCGCCGGCGTGCGCGCCCACCAGCGTCGCGCCGAGGATCTGCTGCGTCCCGGCGCGCAGGTGGACCCGCGCGAAGCCAGCCGACGCCCCGTCGAGCACCGCGCGGTCGTTGGTGTGCAGGGGGCGGGTCAGCGTCTCGACGTCCGCGCCCCGCGCCGCGGCCTGATCCGCGGTGAGGCCGACGTGGGCGACCTCAGGATCGGTGTAGGTGCAGTGGGGCACGAGCAGCCGGTCGACCCGGCGCCGCCCGTAGAAGAGCGCGTTGGCCAGCACCACCCGTGCGTGCGCGTCCGCCGCGTGGGTGAAGCGGGGCTGGCCGGCCGCCACGTCCCCGGCCGCGTAGATCCGGGGCGCGGTGGTGCGCAGGTGCCGGTCGACCCGGACGCCCTCGGGTCCGTGCTCCACGCCGGCCGCGTCGAGGCAGAGACCGGTGAGGTGGGGGCGACGCCCGGTCGCCACCAGGATCGCGTCGGCCGGTCGTGGGGCGTCGCCTCCCAGCCGGACGCCGTCCCGCAACGACGTGGCGTCGACGCCCAGGTGCACCCCGACGCCGTCCGCCACCAAGGCCGCGCGCACCTGCTCGGCGGCCTCGGCATCCTCACGCGGCAGCAGCCGAGGAGCCCGCTGATAGAGCTGGACCTCGGCGCCCAGTCGCGCGAAGGCCTGCGCCAGCTCGCATCCGACGGGGCCACCGCCGATCACCGCGAGCCGCCGAGGGAGCGCCTCCATCTGCCAGACGGTGTCGGTCGTCAGCGCGGCGTCTGCCCCGGCCAGGTCGGGCACGGCCGGCGCCGATCCCGTGGCCAGGCAGGCGCGGCGAAAGCGCAGGGTGACCGAGCCGACGCGGAAGGCGTCGGGGCCGACGAAGTGGCCGTCACCGAAGAAGACGTGGACGCCCTGCGCCGCCAGCGCGGCGGCCGAGTCGTGCGCGGCGACCTCCGCCTGGACGGCGCGCAAGTGCGCCATGACCGCCGAGAAGTCGACCCGGACCTCACCGGCCAGCCCGAAGTCACCCAGACAGCGCGCCTCGGCCGCGGCCCGCGCCGCGCGGAGCAGCGCCTTGGAAGGTACGCAGCCCGTGTGCAGGCAGTCGCCGCCCAGGCGATGACGCTCGACGAGCGCGACGCGCGCCCCGAACAGCCGCGCACCGTAGGCCGCGACGAGGCCGGCGCTGCCGCCTCCGATCACGAGCAGATCGTAGCGGTCGTGCGAAGCGGGCGGCGACCAGCCCGGCGGGCGGGTTCGTGCAGTGAGGATGTCCATGGCCGTGAATACGGTAACGCCGTCCACTGTTACCCGTACCGTCGCCGGGAGGTGGTCCATGTTACGGTCCTTCGTTCAGGGGCTCCGGTACGACGACACCGCGGAGGCCGTCGGGGCCCGCGCCCGGGTGTGGCGGGATCTGCAACCGGCGCTGCGGACACCGGAGCAGTGGCTCGGCCGCGTCAGCCCCGGCTGCTTCGCCACCCACCAGGTGCACGAGCGCTGCGACTTCTCCTGCACCGCCTGCTATCTCGCCCAGACCGCCAACCAGACGCCGCCCCTGCCCTTCGCCGAGGTGAAGGCCCAGCTCGACGCCATCCGCACCACGGCGGGCCCGGGCGGCAACGTGCAGATCACCGCCGGTGAGGTGACGCTCCTGCCGCCCGACGACCTCGTTCGGATCATCCGCTACGCGCGGAATCTGGGCCTCGACCCCATGGTGATGACGCACGGCCAGACCTTCGACCGCGATCCCGCGTACCTGCACCGGCTGATGCTGGAGGCAGGGCTGATGAAGGTGTCGATCCACGTCGACACCACCCAGCGTGGACGCATCGGGCAGCCGACGACGGCGCGTGAAGCCGATCTCGAGCCGCTCCGCGAGCGCTTCGCCACGCTGATCCGCGACGCCCGCCGCGCGACGGGGCGGCCGCTTCACGCGGCCTCGACCGTGACGGTGACCGCCGACAACCTGGACCAGATCCCCGACGTCGTGCGGTGGATGGCGCGCAACGCGGACGCCTTTCGCATGCTCGGCTTGAACCCCACGGCCGCCGTCGGCCGGACCCGCGTGGCGCGCGAGGGGAACACCGACCGGCTGCACGATCGCATCTGCGAGGGGCTCGGCCGACGCGTCAGCCCCACCACGTTCAGCTTCGGCCACCCGCGCTGCAGCCGCATCACGCTGATGTGGGTGGTCCGCTTCGGCGACCGGTTCGAGGTGGTCGAGGTGAGGCGCGACCAGCGCGCGCTCGACCGCTGGTTCTTCCGCCAGCTCATGGGCGGTGCGTTCCCCGGCTTCAGCCTCGACGACGCCACGCCGCCCGAGGCGGTGGGCCGCGTGCTGCGGCTGTTCGCCCGCTCTCCCCGCTATACGTGGCAGTGGCCGCTGTTCGCCGCGAGCCGCCTCGTCGGCGAGCGCGCGTGGCTGCCCGCGTTCGCCCGCGCCGCCGCGGCCGGCGCGCCGTGGTGGGTGCGCCCCTTCGCCGTCGTCGTGCACAGCTTCATGAGCCCGGACCAGCTCGACACCACCGAGGGCCGCGCCCGGCTCGCCGCCTGCGCCTTCCGCGTCCCCGTCGAAGGACAGATGGTGCCGATGTGCGAGGTCAACGCGACCGGCCTGCGGCGCGACCTGAACGTCGCCACGCGCGCCCGCCTCGTCCAGGTGGCCGAGCCGACGCTGCTGGGGGCCGCTGACCGAGACAGCGTGGGCCGACGAGCGCGCCCGTAACGAAACACCCGCGCCCGCGTACCGCGGCCCAGGAGGTGCCCATGCGTCCCATTCTCGGCGTCCTTGTTGGCCTCGCGTGCAGCGCGGCGTCCTTCGCCTCGGCCCAGGACTCGCCAGCGCCAGAACCGACCGCGAAACCGACCGCGAAACCGACCGCGAAACCGACCGCGAAGCCGATGGCGAAGCCGACCGCCGCCCCCGCCCCGGCGGGCCTCGGCACCCTGCCACCGGGGGTCGGCGTCGAGGTCGGCCAGCCCGCGCCGCCCATCGATCTGCCCGATCCCGACGGCAAGCGCGTCACCCTGGCGGCCCTGCTCGCGAAGGGACCCACGCTGGTCGTCTTCTACCGCGGCGGCTGGTGCCCCTACTGCAATTTCCAGATCCGCAAGCTGAGCACGCACGCCGCCGACTTCGCGAAGCTGGGGGTGCAGGTCGTCGCGGTGAGCGTCGACCGCCCGGACAAGGAGGCCGTGACCCGCGCCGCCTGGGAGATCCCGTTCCCCGTGCTCAGCGACCCCGAGGCGGCGGTGCACGCCGCGTGGCGCGTCGTGCATCAGGTCGGGGCGGCAGAGGCGGCGAAGCTGAAGGGCTTCGGCATCGACATCGAGGCGGCGTCGGGTCAGACCCACCACAAGATCGCGATTCCGTCCATGTTCCTGGTCGATGGCGAGGGCAAGGTCCGCTGGGCCCATGCGGACACGGACTACAAGACGCGTCCCACGGTCGAGCAGGTACTTGACGCCTTGCGCCCCATCCTGGCCCGCTGAGGCCTATACCCGAGCCACGCTGACCGCTCGCCCCGTCCCTCGCCGAGCGGCCCCCGAAAAGGTGTTCCCGCTCGATGCTGCCCCTGCTCCTGATCCTCTCCGCCGGTCTGTTGGCCTACGCCAACGGGGCCAACGACAACTTCAAGCCCGTCGCGACGTTGTACGGATCGGGCACGCTCGGCTACGACGCGGCCCGCCGCTTGGCGCTGGTGGCGCAGCTCGCCGGCTCGCTCGCGTCGGTGCTGCTGGCGGGCGCCCTCCTGCGTGCCTTCAGCGGCAAGGGCCTGGTGCCCGCCTTTGTGGTGGCCGACCCGCGCTTCCTCGTCGCGGTGGGCGTGGGCGCCGCCGCGACGGTGCTGATCGCGACCCGCGCGGGGCTGCCCGTCTCGACCACCCACGCGCTGATCGGGGGCCTGGTCGGGGCCGGGGCCGCCTTGGCGCCCGGAGGGGTCGCGTGGTCCGCGCTCGGATCGCGCTACTTCGCTCCGCTGCTGCTGAGCCCGCTCATGGCCGTGGCCGCCGCCGCGCTGCTCTATCGCGCGGCTCGGTGGGCTCGCCTGCAGCTCGGCTGGAGCGCCGCGACCGTCCTGCGCTTCGAGGATCGCGTCGAGGCGGTCACGGTGGATGCCGACGGTGCGCTGGTGCTCCAGCGGACGGGGGCCAGGCTGACGGCCGAGGATCTCGAGCGCTGTGACCGTCGCTATCGGGGATCGCTCGGCGGCCTGCCGGCGCAGCGGCTGGTGGACATCGCGCACACCGCTTCGGCCTTCGCCCTGGGCTTCGCCCGCGGCCTCAACGACACCCCCAAGGTGCTGGCGCTGCTCGTCGCCGCCCAGGTGCTCGCCGTGGATCCGCGGGTGAGTCTGTTGGCGGTGGCGACCTTGATGGCGGTCGGCGGCCATCTGCACGCCCGGCGCCTCGCCGAGACGCTCGGGCATCGCATCACGACGCTGAACCACGGCCAGGGCCTGACCGCCAACGTCGTCAGCAGCGGGCTCGTGATCGGCGCGTCGCTGCTCGGCTCGCCGGTCTCGACCACCCACGTCTCGACCGGCGCCCTCTTCGGCATCGGCTTGACCGGTGGCAAGACGAACACTCGGGTCGTCGGCGGCATCCTGATGGCGTGGGTCGCGACGCTGCCCCTCGCCGCCGCCTGCGCTGCCGCCACGGTCGCGCTCCTCGCTGCCCTCGCATGACCAGCGTCGTCCCACCCGTCCACCCCGACCGGCCCGGCCCAAGTGACACCGGTGGAGACCGCACGATGTCCCGACCCGCGATGACGCTCACCGCGCTGGCCCTGTGCCTGACGCTCGCGCCGACCGCGCGGGCCGCGCCCGGCGCCGCGCCCAGCCCGGCTGCGATCTGCCCCCTCAAGGTCGGGCAGCGCGTACCCGCCGCCTCGGTCACGGATCTCGGCGGCGCGCCGGTCGACCTCGCGCGCCTCGTCACGGCGCAGCCGACCATCCTCGTCTTCGTCCGCGGCGGCTGGTGCCCGTTCTGCTCGCTGCAGATGGAGCAGCTGCGCCACGTGATGGCGCCCCTCGAGGCGAGCGGCTATCGGCTGGTGGTGGTCTCGGGCGAGACGCCGGATCGCATCCGCTCCACCATCGCTGATCTGAAGCTCGAGTACACCGTCCTGTCGGACGCCACCGGCCAGGCCGCCGCGGCCTTCGGGCTGGCGTACCGTCCGCGGGCCGAGGACTTCGGGAGCGACACCGCCCTCGCGGCCTGGCAGGCGGGGCGCGCGAAGGACGCCCCCGCCCTGCTGCCAGTCCCGGCGGTCTTCGTGGTGCACCCGAGCGGGGCCATCGTCTACCAGTACGCCAACATCGACCACCGGGTGCGTTTGAGCGCCGAGGTGCTCCTGACCGTGGCGCGGGCCTATGCGCCGGCTCGCTGAGGTACGAGGCGCGGCGCTGCTGGTGGCGTGCGCGCTGCCGGTGGCCTCAGCGCACGCGCAGGACATCGCGCCCCGGCCCTACACCGATCAGCGCGGCGACCTGATCCTGCTCGACTCGGTGGTGCGCGCCGAGCGTTGGTGGCTGCAGGCCGGCCTCGCCGCGGCCGTCTACGACGCCCGCCGGGACGTCGTGATCGGCCGCTTCAGCCCGGCGGTCAGCGGCGGCTATCGCTTCGGTCGCTTGGGCGTCTTCGGCGTCGTCGAGTACGACCAGACCGTGGACTTCACCATCGACACCGACCGCCTGCATCTGCTGAACGTCGGGGTGGGCGTCGAGCTGCTCCAGTTCCTCGGACACGTGCGCAGCTCCCTCGCGGCGGGCGCGAGCGTCCTGCTCGACGACACCCTTATCGACGAGGCGGGCGAGACCGGATGGTTCGTCGACTTCCGGCCGGGCAGCCTGCGCTGGGGCTGCGGCGAAGACTTCGCCATCGAGCTGGCGCCGCTCGCCTTCGACGTGGTCGCGCCCGTGACGCAGGGGCTGCCGCTGGTCGTCTTCTCGTACACCACCGTGCTCAGCCTGGAGTGGTCGGCCCCATGACGACGCTGTCGCGAGGTCCATCTCGGCGATCGCGCCTCGCCCTGCTCCTGGCGGCCGCGCTGGCCTGCACCCCGACCCTGGCGAGCGCCTTCCATATCGGCACGCCGGCCAGCGAGCCGTGTCACGAGCGCATCCTGCTCGGCGCGCTCGATGTGCTGCCGCCGCCGTGGAGCGCCGCAGACGACGCCGATCTCGAGCCTCTGCTGGCGCTGCTGACCGAGCGGGCGCGCGACGCCGGCCTGCCCGGTGACGACGCCAGCCGCGCCTTCGTGGCCGACTTGAGCCGCCGCTACGGCCTCGGTCACATCGAGGATCCCCACCGGCGGGCCGTGGTGGCGGCCCTCGTGCTCGGCGTCCGCGGGCCCGACACCGGCGGCTTCGCCATCGTGAAGCTCAACGAGCTTCGCGTGCGGCACATCGACGATGGGCGGCAGGGGAACCACGCGCTGCGCCGCTCGACCGACGATGGCACCGACGGCGTCCGCGCCGCGGTCGCCAACGCCCGCGAGGCCGTGGAGCGACGCATCGACGAGGCGACCGAGCGTTGGCGCCGCGGCGAGGCCTTCGCGCGCGAGCGTTGGTCGTTCGCCCTGTATGGCGATGTCGCCGTCCGCGCGCTGGGTCCGGCCGTCCGGCTCGGCGAGGCCGCGCACGCCGTCCAGGACGCCTACACCCACACGCTGCGCGACGACGATCTGCGCGTCGTCACGGTGCTCAACTTCGTGGACGCGGTGCTCGACCGTGACCGCGAGTCTCGCGACGGCCTGCCCCACTCGGACCGGCTGGATCGCTGTGATCCCAACGACGACTTCGACCGCCTGCGCATGGACGCCGCCCGCCGCGCCACCGCCGCGGTGCTGGCCGCAGCGGGGCGAAGGCTGGCGGGCCCGTCGCCCGACGCCGAGGCGACCCTCGCGCGCGCCCTCGACCCGGTCTTCGCGCTGCGGACCGGGTGCAGCCGGGACGACGGCTACTGCGGCTCGGCCTGGCTGAAGCCCGCCCTGAGCGGGCAGACCGAGCCCATCTCGATCTGGATCTGCGCGGCGAGCCCGGGACGCGACGGGGGCGACACACCGGCCCTGCTAGCGGGGCTGCTGCTGCTCGGCGCGCTCGGCCGACGCCTCCAGCGCGCGAGGCGAAGGTGATGGTGATGGCGAACCACGACCGGGGCGCGCCCTGCCCCGACACCACCAGGCACCGGAGAACCTGATGACCCTGAACGAAACCCAGAAGAAGCTCTGCTCGGAGAGCACCACCGACTACTCGGACCTCGAGGCGGTGCTCATCAACACCTCGCTGAAGCGGAACCCAGAGGACAGCCACACGCGGTCGCTGCTCGACGTCGTGGCCGAGATCATGACCCGCAACGGCGTCCACGCCGAGCACGTGCACATGCTGTCGCACCAGGTGCCGCCGGGCGTCTATCCGGACATGACCGAGCACGGATGGGACCGCGACGACTGGCCGGCGCTCTGGGAGAAGATCGACGCCGCCCACATCCTCGTGATCGGGACGCCCCTGTGGCTGGGCGAGGAGTCGTCGGTGTGCCGAGTGCTCATCGAGCGCCTCTACGGCATGTCCGGCCTGCTCAACGAGCGCGGCCAGTCGATCTACTACAACAAGGTGGGCGGCTGCGTGATCACCGGAAACGAGGACGGCATCAAGCACACGGCGATGACCATCGGGTACGCGCTGTCGCACCTCGGCTACACGATCCCGCCCCAGGCGGATTGCGGTTGGATCGGGGAGGCGGGCCCGGGGCCGTCGTACGGGGACACGCTCGAGGACGGGCGCCGCGCCGGCTTCGACAACGACTTCACGCAGAGGAACACGACGATCATGACGTGGAACCTGATGCACCTCGCGCGGATCCTGAAGGACGCAGGCGGCATCCCGAACCACGGCAACGACCGCGAGAAGTGGAAGGCCGGGTGCCGGTTCGACTACGCGAACCCCGAGCACCGCGTCTGAAGTCCGACTCGCCGCGGTGTCCGCTGGCTGCAGCCGCCGCACGAAGGAGCGACCGGCCGACGGCTACCAGACCGCGAGGCGATAGGCCACGCTGGCGAGCACGCGGGGGCCCGCCGGGTAGTTGAGGCCGGTGAGCGGCAGGCCCACCGAGACGCTCAGCGCCAGACGCTCCAGGGGCTCGACGAGCAGGCCGGTGCGCAGCTCGATCAACTCGCGCCGCCGCAGCTGCAGCGCGTTGTCGGCGCCGTCGAGTTCCTCGCCGTCCGCGCCCATCAGCACGTCGAGGTCGAGCGTCAGCGCGAACCAGCGCACCTCCCAGGGCGCGCCCGGCCGCCAGCCACCCCCGACGAGCGCGACGAACTCGTTGCCGGGCTTCCGACGGATCGTGCCGCCCGTGACACCCGCGAGGTCGTCCTCGCGCGCGAAGCGCAGGCGATAGCCGCTGTCGACGCTCAACCAGCCGTGCCACCCAAAGGCCCAGCCGGCGCGCTGCCAGACCGTGACGTCGACCTGCCCCTCCGAGATGGGCAGCTGCCGCGTCCGCGGCACGTTGCTGGCGGGCACCTTCACGTCGAAGCCGTAGGCGAGGTGGTCGGTGACGCGGACGTCGGCCCCGAGGATCGGATCGCCGGTCCCCACGGTCTCGAAGCCCTGGGCGTCGTCCTCGAAGGTCGCCTGCAGATAGGGCAGCCAGGCGGTGAGCTGGACGCGGTCGTGGAGGCCGAGCGTCAGCGCGAGCGCCACCTGGGACTGCACCAGCTCCGCGCCCGCGATGTCCGTGCCCAGCTCCACGCGCTCGCGCGGCTTGCCCTTCACGTTGGGGATGCCGACGAAGCGCTCGTCCGCCTGCCAGCGGATGAAGTCGATCCCGACCCGCAGCTCGCCCGCGGGCAGCGTCCAGGGGCCGGCCAGCGCCGGCGCGGCCGTGCCCAGCAACAGCGCGCAGGTCGACGCGAACGTCGACGCCTTCACGATCCGCGCTGACCTCACTGTGCCTCGACCACCTCGAAGGTGAGCGTCTGGTCGCCGACGCGGCGGTCGAAGGGCAGCGCCAGCGCGCCCTCGCGATCCCAGACGATCATCAGCGGCACGCCACCGAGGGTGTCCTCGACGACCGCACGCGCGCCCACCGCGTCGAGCCGGTCGTACAGGTACGCGCGGGCGACGTCCCCGACGCGCACGCCGAGCGCGAGGGTCTTCGCGGGCGCCACGGGATCGTGCGGCGGCCGCGTCGGGCGGAAGGTGTCGCGATGATCTTCGCGATAGTCGCCGTAGGGATAGCGGCTGTAGTCGCGCGCGTGACCGGTGTCGGTGGTGGTCACCTTCGTCTCGGGCCAGAGCGCCTTCCACCGCGCCCACGTGGTGTCGACCACCGGGAGGAGCGGCAGCCGCTCGCCCTGAAGGGGCCCGGAGACCGCGCGGCGCAGCATCTGACTCCAGAGGCTGTCGGTCACGCGGTCGTACATGACCAGGTTGCTGTTGAACAGGCGCCCGCTGGTGCCGAACGACAGGCCGCGCTCGCCGCCGGGGAAGACCATCCCGCTGCCGGTCAGCGGGCAGAAGCTGATCGTCACCGGGCTACCGCCGACGACGTCGTTGGCGATCTCGTGCCACCACAGCACGTTGTGGCTGTAGGCGCGGGCGTCGACCGCGCCGTCGGGCCCCCGCACCACCACGCCGAGGACGCGGTCATCAGCGGCGAGGTACGCGGCCCCTGCGTCGTCCGCGTCGACCAGCGTGAGCTGACCGACCCGGTCGTCGTGGTCGACGCTGGGGATGCCATCCTTGGGCGGGCCACCGCTGATGATCTCGTTGCAGGGCACCTCGCACCCGGATGCCGGCTCGATGGGGGGCACGTCGTTGGCCTCGGGCGCCGCGTCGGCGCGCCAGACGTCCGTGTCGTGCTCGAAGACCGACCAGGCGAACCAGAACGCCGTGTAGGCGGGGAGCGGCCGCAGCCCCGCGCCCTGCTCGGCGAGCGGGCCGGCGAACGCTTCGCCGCGCAGGTTCCACAGGGTGCCGGTCTCGTGATCCCGCAGGACGAAGGCGCCCACGTTCGGCACCACCGGCTCGCCGACCACCACCATCGTCGGGGGCCGCTGGTCGCCGGGGCTCGCGTCGCCGTCGTCGCTCGGCGGGAGCAGCTCTCCGCCCGACCCGCCGCCATCCGGGACCCCGCCCGGGTTGGGCTGGACCGCCGCGGCGGTCTCGGTGGTCGACGAACACGCTGTCGTCGCGAGCGCGATGGCGGCCAGCGTCGCGAGAAGGCCCCTTGTCCTGCGTGGGGCCGCTGTCCGGTGGTGCGCCGGGGGCGCTGTCGACTGTGTACTCGACGCAGGGAACGCTCCGCGGGCTGTGTGCATGGGGTGACCTCCGGCAGCCCATACGGAAGAGTCGCCGGGCTGTTACCCCATCGGCCAGCGGAGGCGCGTCGATCGACCAACCCGGCGGCGGTCCAACGCCGAGGTGCGCCGTGTCCCACGACACGTTCCCATGAGCGAAGCTCAGCGTCACCGAGCTCGGGCCAAGCTAGGGCTGAGCGGTGGGGCGGTAGCCCAGCGCTGCGATAGCTGCGAGCACGACGGCGTCGTCCACGCGTGCGCCCGATCCGAAGGTTACCGTCGCCCGGCGCTCCGCGTAGGAGACGTCCACCACCGCGACGCCGGAAACCCCTCGGAGTGCGTCGCGTAGGTGCTCCGCGCAGCCCACGCACGTCATCCCCTCGATGACATAGATCCGCGTGACCCCCTCCGCCGGGGCGGCCACGGCGTCTCCTGTCCTGCTCCCCAGCAGGACGCCGACGTAGGTGGGGAACGCGGCGAACGCCGCCACGAACACCGTCGCCAGCCACAGCGTGACCCGATTGAAGCGCTGTAGCCTGGGGTTCGGAACCTCGCAGGCCTCGCCTGGCGCGCAGCGCGGCTTGCGAAAATAGACGAAGTAGAAGCCCGCACCCAGGAGCAGAACGGTCGCGCCGAGGAACCACCCGCGGTAGGCCTCGAAGAAGCCCGCCACGCCGGCCGCGGAGGCGCCGACACCGATGAGGGCGAGCGGCAGCCAGCAGCACGCCGATGACAGCAGCGCCGCCACCAGCGCACCGCCGGCGGACCACAGCCCGATCCGGCGGGCCTTCCGCGGATCGAGCCCCGCCGGCTCCGACTCGACGCGCGCCGTGGCGGGCGCGCAGCAGTCGGGCCCCCCCCCATCGGCGCCGCCCGACCGCGCGGGTGCCTTGCCCAAGGCCGCGGCTGCGGCCTTGACGACCTGCCGCACGTTGCCCAGACAGCAGGCGCCCTGCGGGTTCGTCTCATCACAGCGGTCGCGCCCCAGCTTGCATTGGGTGGCGATCAGGTCCGGCACAGCCGATCGGCCGGTTCGACGGACCTCGTCTCGAATCACGGCCACCGTGTGCTCGAAGCAGTAGCAAACGAACCGCTCCGGGTCGTGCGACTTCTGGAACACGGGCACGCGCAGATCCTTGGTGCGGAAGCCCAACGACCCGCCGCCGAAGTAGACGACGCCGCAGTCACCGCGCCTGCAGAACCGCAGGTCGCTGACCTGGTCGAGGCGCGCCCTGGCCTCGTCGTCGAGCAGTGATCGCGGCGTAACGTCTGGGACCTGCCGCCCCTTGTCGCCGCATCCGGGGCAGGCCGCTGGCGGAGTCTCACTCATCTCAGCTCCTGCGCGTCACCGCGAGGCGCGCCTTGGCCCAGGTCGCCCATCGATCCGCGTCGGCGCACCACCGTCGCTGGTCACACCAAGCCCCGTGCCCACGCCGCCCGTGCGCCGCTGTGGCCAGCGGTGACCGCGGTGATCACGTTTGCAGCGGGGTTGAACACATCTATCGCCCGTTCAGAGACCAGTCGTAGCGGAGGAAACGCACGCGGACTCGCCCGGCGGCGATAGCCCGCGCGGTCGGCTCCTCTGCGAAGGGGGCAACGTAGGCCGTCAGGCTCCCGGCCGCGCGCACGAAGTCCTCGTCGAACCAGTCGAAGATGGGCGACAACCACAGCACTTCTGCCGCCATGTCGAAGCGGTTCTTCGTCGGGTCGCGCAGGAAACCCCGCGCGGCGTCGTCGAGTTGGCGGTCCAGTACTGTGGCCCGATAGGCCTCGGACCGGAGCGCCGGGCAGCTCGTCGACGCGCAAGTGATGGCGAAGTGGATCCGTGGCTCTCGAAGCTCACTCCGGAGGATCGTGTGCTCGACTTCGTTGAGGTCGATGGTGGCTCCTCGGAGCCTCTGCATCTGGATGAAGTCCTTTCTGAACGCGGCGCCGGGGAGCAGACCGATGTCGCGAATGGAGTCCAGCGGGTAGTGATCCAGGATGAGCCGCACGGTGTAGGCGTTGTAGGCGTTGATCCAGAATGCGAGCTTCTGCGGCCTCGACCACCCGACGTAGTGGTCTCGACAGACGGACTCCAGCGCCGCGAGGTAGACATCGAGCTCCCGCTCCCCGGCCCGCCGCCATCCGCTGTAGTCGACGAACCCGTTTCGGACGTGGCGCTGAAGCAGCTCGCTCCAGGCACTATGCGAGTGGTCGAAGGGCGAACACTCGGCGGCTGCTGGCGCGCGGCCATCCGCGGCGGGCCGGCAACCCGACGGCGCCGTCGCAGCGACCGCCGCCGCGGCGACCCACAGCAGGAGGGCCATCGATCGACGGGGAGGACCCGAGCCTGTGGCGCCCGTCGGCTCGGCCTCGACATCATCGGTCGCTTCTTTCAATCGCTCGTCTCCTTGCCAAGACCGCCTCCGGGCATCGCATCGCCGCGACGCCCCTCGCGCCGTAAGTCCGGCCGAGGAACGAAAATGTTACGCACCCGCGCCGCACCGTACCGGAGCGACGTCTGTCCAGGAGCCTCCACACCGAGACGGGACCGGGCGCGGTGCCGGGCTGCGCGTCGACGCCGAGGCGCTTCGCTGCAGCAATACTCGGAGTACTGGAAGCCTGCCGCGACGCTGGCGTCGGCAGGCAGAACGGTGCAGCGCGACGCGGAGCTGCTCTGTGAGCCGCTCGAGCGTCGGTCGCGGCCACATCCGCTGATGCTGTAACGGGACCAGTCCCCCGGCGTACGGGGTCTCAGGCCCGGGACGTTCGCAGCCGCAGCGTCGTCCGCGGCGGCATTCGTCAGCGCGCACTCCGGAGGCGACCATGCGCACCGTGCTCACCGCCCTCTGTCTCGGCGCGCTCGCCGGCGCGACCTACTGGGCGCTCGAGGACGTTCGCCGCCGGGCTTCGACCCTTGCCGCGCAGGAGTATCAGTCGCAGCAGGCGCTGCTCGCGCGGCTCGCCGCCGAGCGCCTCGGTGAGGCGCTGCATCGGGTCGAAACCGCCCTCGACGGGCTCGATCCGCCGGCCGATCCGACCGCCGGTGACGACACCTGGCTGCACCTGCGACCCGCAGCCGGCGCCTCGCCGACCGTCTTCGTGCACGACGCATCGGGTGAGCTGCTGCGCGGCGAGGCGCCGGCCCACGACCACAGGCCCCGCGGCGGCACTTGGTCCGCCGATCACGACGCGCCCGTGGCTGCGCTCTGCGACGCGTGCCTCCGCGCCGGCTTCCTGACGGTCACCCGGCCCCTTCGCCGCCACCCGGGGCTGTTCGTCACCGCGGCCATCCCCCAGGAGCAGCTGCACCGCGCGCTGTTCGCCTCGCTGTCGGGCGAGCACGCGGCTTTTGTCTGGGTGATGCGCCGCGACGGAACGATCGTCAGCTCGCCCTCACCCCGCTTGAACGGCACCCGTCCGTTCGCCGACCTCACGGGGCCGCCGGCCGACGACCTCGCGCCCATCCTCGCAGCCATGAAGGCGGGCCTCACCGGCACCGGGAGCTACCGCTGGCCCGAGGGTGACCGCGGCCTGACTGAGCGGCTGGTCGCCTACACGCCGGTCGACGGTCGCGCCGAGCTCTCGGCCGCGTATTCGGCGGACCGCAGCTCGGTGGTGGCTCGCGTCGACGACATCAACCGCGCGGCCGAGCAGCTGCTCTTGGCGCTCGTCGCCGCCTTCGCCCTCGGCGCCGTGATATTGATCGCGTCGGCGCTGCGGCGCGCCCACACCGAGCGTCGCGCCAGGCTCCGGGTCGCCGCGGCGGAGGCCCGCTACCGCGCCACGTTCGACCAGGCAGCCGACGCGCTCTTCGAGGTCGACCCGGCGTCCCACATGATCCTCGCGCAGAACCGCGCCGCGCTCGAGGCGGTCGGCGATGTCCGCGGACACCCGCTGACCTCGCTGCATTTGGACGCGGAAGAGCCCACGGTGACCGCCTTACTGGTCGCGGCGCGCGTCGGCTCACCCGATGCCTCGGCGCGACTCACCCTCCGCGGCGCCGCCGAAGACGTCGCCGTCAGCGCACGCGCCGTCTGTGTCGAACCCGACGATGGATCGGCCTTCATCAGTTGGGCCCTGCACGACGTCTCGGCCCTCGAGGCGGCGCACGATCAGGTCGTGCGCATGGAGCGATTGTCGACGGTCGGCCTGCTGACCGCCAGCATCGGTCACGAGCTGAAGAACCCGCTGTCCTACGTGCGGGCCAACGTCGAGATGGCAGCCGACCTCCTGGCCGCGCGTGACCTCGCCGAGCTGGCCGATGTCCTGAGCGACACTCGCGTAGGCGTCGAGCGCATCACGGAGATCGTCTCGGCGCTGGGACAGATGACGCCCACCCGGCGACCTACGAGCGTCGTGGATCTGCGCAGCGCGGTCGAGACGGCGCTGCTGCTCGCGGGGCCGCACGTGCGCCGCACCGGCGTGCGCGTCGAGGCTGATCTCGAGGCGCCCCTCCCAGTCGAGGCGAATGCGGGTGAGCTGGCCCAGGTGATCCTGAACCTGGTCGTCAACGCCGCGCAGGCGTGCGGCGAGGGCGCCGGACGGCAACACCGGATCACCGTGCGCGGCTGCCGCGTAGGGGACGAGGTTCTGATCGAGGTCGAAGACGACGGTCCCGGCATCCCGGCCGCGCTCCGCCCGCGCGTCTTCGAGGCGATGTTCACCACCAAGGCGGAGGGTGACGGCAGCGGGCTCGGGCTGTCGATCGCCCGGGGCATCGTCGAGCGCTCCGGGGGAAGCCTGACCCTGGCAGATCACGTCGCGCCGACGACGTTCGTGCTGGCGCTGCCCGTGGCCGATCCGCGCGACACGCTTCGAGCGTTGCCCAATGAGCGTTCGCCACGCCTCACGCCTCGGCGGCTCATCGCTCCAACGAGCGGCTGAGCCGCATCTCGACGGCCGGGCCGACGCTGCCCGGCAGCCTCCCCAGCGCCTCGAAGCCGAAGCGTTCGTAGAAGGGCGCCGCGTCGACGGTGCCGAGGCGCACGGCCGAGGCGCTGCGCACGGCGGGGTGGTCGAGGAGCGTTCGCACCACCGCCGCGCCGACGCCCCGCCCCCGCCACGACGGGGCGACGACGACGTCGTAGATCCACGCGACGCGGACGCGATCGCTCAGGGCCCGGGCGCAGGCGACGAGCGCGCCGGCGGCGTCCACCGCGCCCACCCAGGCCGTGGCCGAGCGTTGGGCCGCCGCGACCCGATCGGGCGGCTGCCCCCGCAGCCAGTAGGCGCCCTCGAGCAGCCGGGCGGCCTCGGCGGCGCGCGGCGCGTCGACGGCCGGCAGCAGACGCAGGCCGTGGGGCCCGCGCAGGGCCTCGGGCCACGGGGCGTCGGCGTGGGCCGCGTGGATGCGCTTGATGGCCTCGACGTCACCCGGATCGCCCCGCCGCCACAGGTTGTGCATCACGTCGGCGACGCGCGCGGCGGGCAGGTGCTGGCCCAGCTTCACGCGGCTGCGGTACGTGGTCGGCGTCAGGCGCCAGACCGCGAGACGCTCGAGGGCCGCGCGATAGCGGGGGTCGTCGCCGGTGATCGGCGCGTAGCCGCCCTCGGGCTGGTGACGCGCGGTGAGCGCCGCCAGCGCCCGGGCCTTCTCCGCCAGGGCCTCGACCGGCCGCAGGACGCCCCGCGCCTCGGCGGCGACGTACCAGGTGGTGGCCGGGCAAGCGCGCGTGGGGTGGAAGAACCAGCTCGGCAGGTTCGCGACGACCTCGTGGCCCGCGACGCTGACCGTCTGGCCCGCGAGGCTTCCCTTCGCGCCGTCGGCCCCGTGGAAGACGAGGTCGCCGTCGAGCAGCGCGGTGTGCAGCGGGCGCATCACCGCGACGCCATCGGCGCCCACGCCGGCCAGGTGCACCACCGAGCGCTCGGCGAGGAAGCGCAGCGCGTCGGCGTCGGTCAGGGGGTGAATCATGGCGACCTCCAGAAGGTGTGGTTCAGACCCGTCGGTGCATCGCACGCCCTGCCACGACGGCCGGGCTGTCAGCTTTCAGCGGTCAGCGTTCAGCTCCGCCGCGACACTCGGAGCCGTCTGCCCGGTCGCCGCGCGCGTCGATCTTGCCCCGAGGCTTCGAGCTCGGCGCCGCGCACGGGCCCGGCTGACAGCTGAAAGCTGACCGCTGACAGCCGGTCCGAACAGAGCACCCGGGACGCATCAGCAGAACCAACTTCATGCACCACCTTGGCGCCACACCGGACCTGTGAGAAGGTCCGGTTCTGCACTCTTCGACTGGACCAGCTCATGTCCGATTGGCCGCTGCTGTTCGATCCGCACGCGCTGGACGGGCCCGGCGAGACCAAGCAGGCGCGACTGGCGGCGGCCATCGTGCAGGCGGTGCGCGCCGGGCGCCTGAGGCCCGGGGCGCGCTTGCTGGGCAGCCGCCGCCTGGCCGAGGCGATGGGCGTGCACCGCAACACGGCGCTGGCCGCGCTGCGGGCGCTCGAGGCCGAGGGGTGGATCACCACGCGCCCGGGGGCCGGCACCTTCGTCGCCGCCGATCTGCCCGACGTCGCGGCGCAGCCCTTCGCCGGGCCTCGGGCCGGCACGCCGGCCGCGCCGGGGTTCGACTTCCCGGCCGCGCCCGAGGCGCCGCCCGCCGAGCCGCCGCCCGGCGCGCTGGTGTTGGCCGGCGGCGTCCCCGACCTGCGTTCGGTGCCGGTCGTGGCGCTGACCCGCGCGTGGCGGCGCGCGCTCACCGTGGCCGGCGGGACGCTCCTGAGCTACGGCCCGCCCCACGGCCACCCGGCGCTGCGCGCGGCGCTGGCGCAGATGGTGACGCGCCTGCGCGGGCTGACCGCGGGCCCCGACGACGTGCTGGTGACGCGGGGCAGCCAGCAGGCGCTGGATCTGCTGGCGCGCGTGCTGGTGCGGCCGGGCGACGTGGTGGCGGTGGAGGCGCTCGGCTACCCGCCCGCCTGGTCCGCGTTCGAGCGCGCCGGCGCGCGGCTGGTGCCGCTGCCGGTGGACGGCGAGGGCGCCGACGTCGACGCGCTGGAGGCTGCCCTGGCGACGGGCCCGGTCCGCGCGATCTACCTCACGCCCCACCACCAGTTCCCGACGATGGTGCCGCTGTCACCGGCCCGGCGGCTGCGCCTGCTGGCCCTGGCGGCGCGCCACCGCGTGGCGGTGATCGAGGACGACTACGATCACGAGTTCCACCACGTCGGGCGGCCGCTGCACCCGCTGGCCAGCGCCGACGACGCGGGCGTGGTGGTGTACGTCGGGACGCTGTCCAAGGTGCTGGCGCCGGGACTGCGCGCGGGCTTCGTCGTCGCGCCGCGGCCGCTGATCGATCGCCTGGCCGCCGAGCGCCGGGTGGTCGACCGGCAGGGTGATCGCGCGCTGGAGGCGGCGCTGGCCGAGCTGCTCGAGGACGGCGAGGTGCAGCGGCACGCGCGGCGGATGCGGCGCGTGTACGGCGCGCGGCGCGCCGCGCTGGTCGAGGCGCTGCGCGCGCACGCCGGCGACGCGCTGGGCTTCGACGTGCCGCCCGGCGGCCTCGCGCTGTGGGCGCGCTTCGAGCGCGACGACTTCCCCGGCTGGGTGCGGCGGTGCCGTGACCGTGGCGTGTGGTTTCAGACGGCACCCGAGCTGTGTCGACCGGATGCGACGCCGCCGCCTTGCGCGCGCCTCGGCTTCGCCTCGCTGGACGAGGACGCGCTGCGCGAGGCCGCGCGGCGCATGGGCGCGGCGCTCCTCTGACGCCACCGACGCGGGACACGGCGTGGCGTGGCCGGAACGTGCCCCGTCGGCGGTCGACTGGATGACGCGTCCGAGCGATGGCACCGTCGATGCAGACGCCGGCACCGTCTCGCCGCGGAGTCCGCCCATGCTGCGCATCCTCGTCGTCGCTCTCGCCTCGCTGCTGCCCCTCACCACCGTCGCCGGCCCGGCCACGCCGGTGCACGCGCCGGCCGAGCCCGGCCACGAGGCACACCACGCCGTGCTCGGCGCCAAGCTGGTCGGCCTCTCGCTGCCCGGCGAAGAAGACGCCCCGATGTTCGTCGGCCCGGGCGTCCTGTTCGAATACCCCGTCCTGCACGGCGCGCTGACCGTCGAGGCGGCCGCGGCCTACCTGTTCGGCGAGCACGGGGACGAGGTGCCGGTCGACGTGCTGCTGAAGGTGCCCTTCCACGTGGCCCCTGCGCTCGAGCTGTTCGTCGGCGCCGGCCCGCTGGCCGCGTGGTCGGTCGAGCACGACGAGATCGGCTGGGGCGGGCTGGCCAGCCTGGGCGGTTATTGGTGGACCGAGGGCGCGCTGGGCCTGTTGCTCGAGGCCGACTACGAGGTCCTGCGCAGCCACGGCCACACGCTGCACGGCGTCGAGGCCGCCGCCGGCGTCGTCTTCCGCCTCTGACTCACTCGGGCGGCGGCGCGTCCGGCTGACCGTCCCGCGGGCCGGAGTCGAAGAGGATGGTGCCGTGGTCGTGCAGGTGCTTCGGGTGCAACACCTTGAAGTTGCTCTTCTGGTCGACCTCCATGCCCATCGACCACGCCGCCAGCTCGCTGCAGTAGAAGGCCTCGCGGTCGGGCATGCCGAGGATGCCGCCGTAATCGTACTTCGAGCCGACGCGCTCACGCGCGCGCGCCACGGCCACCTCGCCGACGTCCGGCGACCAGCCGTTCGGGCGCACCAGACGCACGCGGTGGGACTCGTGGACGAAGCGTTCGAGCGGCGTCACGACGACGCCTTGCCCCACCGCCTCGATGACCACGCGTTGGCTCAGGTCGAGCACGGCGGCGTGCGACAGATCGCTGTTGGTGGCCACCGCGATGGTGTCGTCGCCCGGGTGGTAACCGCGGACGATGAGCCACATACCGTCGCCGCCCCGGGCGTCGATGACCCGCAGCCACGAGTCCACCTCGGCCGCATACTCGGGGCCCTGGCGACGCACCAGACCCTCGGTGCCGGCCGAGCACCCGGCCAGCACCAGCGTCAGCGCCAGCGTTCGACTCATCCGATCCCCTCCCGGTCGGTGGGCACGCGGTAGCGCTCGAGGATGGCGTCGTGGGCGGCGCGCGCTGCGTCGACGTCCAAGACGAGCGTCGCGCCGGTGTCGAGGCGGATGTCCACGCAGCCCTCGGCCGCCTCGAGGCGCGCGGCCAGATCGGCCAGATCGGCCACGCGGTGGCCATCGACGGCGTCCACCAGGCGATCGTCGTAGCGGTCGTAGCCGGCGTTGACCTCGTGGGCGAGCACGCCGGTCAGCACGACCGCCTCGCGCCGCTTCGCCGTGCGCAGCGCGCGGTAGTACAGCGTCACCAGCTCGCGCGGCGCGCTGCTGAGCTTGGTCCAGGTGCGCAGGTAGTCGAGCGTCAGCGGCTGGAAGACGAGGCCGGCCCAGATGAAGTAGTCCGGGCGGCGATCGTACTGATCGCGCGGCACCAGCGAGGCGTCGGGGGCCAGCGTCAGCGTCAGGGCGCGCGGCTTCCCGGCGCGTACCACGCGCACCTCGATGCCGTCCCCGACGTGGAAGTCACTCAGCGCGACGGTCAGGCCGGTGCGCACGCCGCCCGCGTACTGGACGGTGCCGTTGTCGGCGACGGGCAGGCCGGCGATGTGGGTGATCACGTCGTCCACCTTCAGCTTGCGCCAGGCGGAGCCGCCGTAGCCGATCTCGACGACGCGTACGCCGTGGCCATCCGCCGGCAGGCCGAGCGCGACGCGCAGCGTGGCGTTCTCGAGCGTCTGCAGGCGCAACCCCAGGGCCGGCGCCTCGAGCGGATGACCGTCCTCCACCGCGGCGAGGAAGCGGTTCACCAGCACCGTCGGCACCAGATAGCCGATGTTCTCGGCGTCGCGGCGCTTCTGGAAGGCGATGCCCACCACGCGGCCGTCGTCGGCGTAGGCCGGGCCGCCGCTGTTGCCGGGGTTGATGGCCGCGTCGACGGTGATGGCCAGCAGGCGCTGATGGCTGTGGGTATAGCTGGTCAGCTCGATGCGCGAGACCACGCCCTGCGTGTAGCTGACCTCCTCGCCGCCGATGGGGAAGCCGACGACGGTGACCTCGTCGCGCAGGGCGGGCAGGTCGCCGATCTCGGCCGCCTCGATGTCGACCCAGAAGGCGTCGTCCTCGACCGACAGCAGGGCGAGGTCGCAGTCGTGGGCCGCGGCGGCGACGCGGGCGACGTACTTGCGGGGGTCGGTCGTCTTCTGCACCTGGACGAAGGTGGCGTCGGCGACGACGTGCGCGCCAGTGAGGATGCGGCGGCCCGCGATGGCGACGCCCGAGCCGGTGCTGCTCTGGGGCGCGTGCGTCTGCCAGGGGCAGTCGTGGTCGGCGGGCTGGGTGGTGGCGAAGACCTTGATGACCTGGTTGGGCGTCAAGCGGGCCCCTTCGTGCGTGGTGGAGTCGTGTCAGCGGGCGGCGTCGGGCGAGGCGCCGTCCGGCAGGTCGCCGTCCGGCAGGTCGCCGTCCGGCAGGCCGCCATCCAGCAGGCTGCCGTCCGGCAGGCCGCCATCCAGCAGGTCGCCGTCGGGCAGGTCGCCGTCGGGCAGATCGCCGTCGGGCAGGTCGACGTCGCCGTCCGGCAGCGCGCCATCGAGGAGATCGCCATCGGGCGGGCCGGCGTCCGAGGGACCGCCGTCGGAGACGTCGGCGTCTCCCAGCCCCGCGTCCTCGTGATCGGGCGCGCCACCCGCCCCGCCACCGGGCTCCGCGGCGTCGGCGGCCGGCGGTCCGAAGCCGGCGTCCTCGCCCGCCCCGACGCCGTCGCCGCCGAAGCCCGGCGCGCCGCCGAACTCGGGCTCGCCGCCGAAGCCCGGCGCGCCCCCCTCACCGGGCGCCCCGCCGAAGCCGCGTCCGGCGCCGGCGTCGGCCGTCCCCGGGATGGGCTCGGTGTTGATGCCGCAGGCCACGAGCCACGTGGCCAGGATCGTCGCGCCGAGATGCCGGGCCCTCATCCGTCCCCCGTTTCGCCGCGGCTCACCGTCCGCGCGCCGCGCCCAGGCTATGCCTCTGCCGCGACCGACGCAACGCGCCGCGAACGCGCGTTCCCGACGGGCACCGTGAAGCCGCGTCCACGGCGGCCTGCCTCCGGCGCGCGCCGCGGCCCGGCGCCCGCCGGCACGCTTCTTGGACTCCCGGCCCGCGTCACCGCACACGGAGGATCCCATGCACCGCGCCCTGGCCCTGCTGACCGCCCCCCTCCTGCTGACCGCGTGCGAGCTCGTCCCCGCGAACGAGGTCGACAACCCCCGCCTCTTCCACGTGCAGGCCGTCCAGCACGGCCCCGACGGACGCACCGAGTACCAGGACTTCACCGCCCGGTTCCGTTGTCTGCGCTATCTGTGCGGCGAGGAGGCCGACTCCGAAGCGGACCGCTTCAAATGGTCGGGCGAACCCCCACCGCCCCCGCCGGTCCGCGACGAGGGCTGCCGCTGCGCCGGCAGCTACGTGCTCGAGGGCCCGGGGGGTCTGGCGCTCGGCTTCTACGGGGTCGACGCGCTCGCGCCGGGCACCCACCTGACCAGCGAGGGGGGTGAGCTGGTGATCTTCTACCGACGGCAGCCCGGCGTCGGGGCGGCTCACATCTCGCGCCTCAGCCAGCTGCGCGTGGCCGGGGGCCATGACTACACCTACGACGTGGCCGGCGGCTTCGAGGGGCAGGTGGGCCCGAACCGCTTCGTGTCCGGCTTCTTCTACTCCGTGCGCCCGGAGGACGAGTGATGCGCGCTTCGCTCCTGGTCCTCGTCCTGCTGGCGCCCGACCTCGCGGCCGCCGACGATGATGGTCCCACCGTCAGCCTCGGCGCGCGCATCGGCGGCTTTCGGCAGCAAGACGATGCGCCCTACGGCGGTCATCTGGCCTACGTCGCCGACCGCCTCGACGCGGTCGACCCCGAGCTGTCGGGGGGCGGTCAGTGGGGCACGCACGTCGCGGTGCACCCCTCGCCGTACCTCGAGCTGCAGCTCCGACAGCGGCTGTGGGCCGTCGAAGTGGACGCCCGCTTCCGCCACGCCGATCCCCTGGACTATCGCTACCGCCGGACAGTCATCCCGCTGACCTTCACGCCGCGCCTGAAGCTCGACGGCGACTACGTGGGTCTGCGCATCGGCGGTGGCTATGGGGTCTACGTGCTGCACACCACGACGAGCGGCTGGATCGGCGCGCGCGACGTCACGCGGCTGGCGCCCGGCGGCATGGTCGAAGCGGCCTTCGCGGTACACCTCGGCCGCTACGCGACGCTCGAGATCGCCTACACGCGCGACTGGGTCGAGCTGCCCGAGACCGACGCCCAGCTCGACGACGGCGGCGACGGCGGCGGGCACGGGCTGACGCTGGCGCTGCAGCTCAACCTGTAGGGGCGCCGGTCAGCGATCGAGCGTGCCGATCCAGAGCGTGTCGGTCGCGCGCTGGTTGGCGCCGTAGCCGCCGATGAGGAACAAGCGACCGTCGTGCACCACCGCCGCGTGGCCGTAGCGCGCCGCGGGCAGCGCGGGACCCTCGCACCAGGCGTCGGTGACGGGATCGTAGATCGAGGTCGTGTCCTGGGCGCCCCGATCGCCGCGGCCGCCGAGCACCCAGATGAAGCCGTCGATCACGTGGGCGCTGCTCAGGTAGCGGGTGACCGGCAGGTCAGAGAGGCGCGTCCACTGATCGCTCTCCGGATCGTAGGCCTGCGCCACGCGCGCCCGATCGCTGCCGTCGAAGACGTACAGCCGCCCGTCGTGCGCCACGCCGGCGCCCGCGCCGCCGGGCGGGTCGAGATCGGCGAGCGTGTCCCAGGAGTCCGCGGCCGGATCGTAGACGGTCACCACCGCGTCGCCCCCGGCGAAGCCCCCCGCGAGGTACAGCTTGCCGTCGATCACGCCGTGCATCGGCAGGCGGCGCGGCGTGGGCTGCTCGGCGCGCTGCGCCCAGGTGTCGTCGCCCGGCTGCCAGCGCAGGGCGAAGTCGGCGCCGAAGCTGCCGTCGCCGACGCCGTAGAGGGCGCCGCCGAGCACCGCCGCCGCGCCCTCGTCGA
>JAUHXL010000453.1 GCA_030426945.1 bacterium | reverse complement strand
TCGACGACGTAGCGCTGGAACGCGGGGCGGTCGACGCCGCCGAAGATGTCGCAGTGGACCGTGTAGAGGTCGTCGACCAGGGCGGCGTGGTCGGCGGGGGAGAGGGCGCTGGGGACGATGACTTCGGTGCGGGCGGCGGTCATGGGGGGACGGTACGGTGTGGCGGGGCGGGGGGCAATGGGGTGGGGCGCGGGGTGTGCACACGAGCCGTTGGTGGTCGCTCCGACGGGCTGTCAGCTGTCAGCGGTCAGCGGTCAGCCGGGCCCCGTACGCCGTGCCGAGTGCGGAGCCGACCGGCAAGCTCGGGGCGCCGGGCTGCCAGGCAGAAGGTACGCCCGCCGCGACGGAGCTGAGAGCTGAAAGCTGACCGCTGACAGCCCAGCCGTCCTGGCTGAGCGTGCGGTTCTGCAACGGGTGCGAATCACCGCTGCCAGTTGATGACCCTCGGCCGTCAGGGGCAGTCCTCGGCGGCGAGGCAGTAGAGGGCGCCGTTGGCTTCGCCGCAGCAGGTGCCGGGGCAGTCGGCGTCGTCGTTGCAGGTCTGGGCGCAGTAGGTGCCCTCGCTGATCGGGCCGAAGACGCAGGCGTCGGTGGTCGCGGGGTCGCACTCCTCGTGGGCGCCCGGGAAGCAGGGATCGCCCGGGCCACCGACGGGGCCGCCGCAGAAGGCCGCGTCGACGCAGTAGCCGACGGGCTGGTCGTTCTCGACGGCGTGGCGGCAGCAACCGGCGCCGCAGTCGGCGTCGGTGTTGCAGGCGGTCGTGCAGGTGCCGCCGCCCATGGCGTCGGCGAAGCCGTCGACGCCGCCGGCGCCGAAGCCGAACTCGCGGGGCACGACGCACTGGTCGGCGGTCATCAGGTTGCAGTCGCCGGGGCCCTCGCACGCGCCGCCCGGATCCTGGTCGCCCGCGCCCTGGTCCTCGCAGGCGCCGCGGTGGCAGAAGTCCTCGGCCAGGCAGGCCGCGTCGCCGGCGCAGGGCGCGTGGGCGGGCACGTCGGCGGCGCGGTCCGCCAGGTCCTCGGGCGCGCAGAGGAAGAAGGTCGGATCACCCAGGCCCTCGCGGTCGATGCACACGCTCTCGCCCGGGCAGTCGCTGCCGTAGGCGCAGCCCGCCGTGCACACGCCGTCCGCCACCGCCGGATCGACGAAGCAGATGGGCGCCGTCGCCGGATCGCACGCGAACTCGACCGAGTCGGCGCAGGGATCACCGAAGCCCAGGAAGAAGGGCTGGCACACGTCGTCGATGCAGCGCTCGCCGAAGCGGCACTCGTCGTCGCCGCCGCAGGGGCGCAGCGCCAGCTCGCACTGCTGGTCGAAGCACACCTCGTCGGCGTCGCAGTCCTCGGCCGCCGCGCAGGGGCGCGCGCGGTCGGCGCAGCGGCCCTCGAAGCAGCGCAGGTTCAGGGGATCGCCGCAGTCGGCGGCGTCGTCACACTGGCGCTCGCCCTCGACGCAGCGGTCGTCCACGCAGCGGTTGCCGCCGCCGCACTCGTCGTCGCTGGCGCACACGTTGATCGGGTGGCACACCTCGTCGCGCGGGTTGCACTCGTAGCCCTCCGGGCAGGCGCCACCGCCCGCGCAGCCCACCGCGCACACCCGCCCGAAGAAGCGGTCGCTGATGCACCGGTCGAAGCGCGCCGGATCGCAGGACGCCGCGTTGGTGCAGCGCGCGCGGCCGTCGCCGCCGCCGCCGGGTCCGCCGCCGCCGGGCTCGCAGATGCCGCCGGTCACGCAGTAGCCCGTGCCGACGCTCGAGCCCGCCCGCACCGCGATGCGGCAGCACTCGCCGTCGAGGCACTGCGCGCCGCTGCGGCACGGCGTGCTGCAGATGCCGGCCCCTGGGTTCTCGAACGCGTCGCGCTCACCCCGCCCCACGCCGTTCTGGAAGGTGAAGACGCAGTCGTTGTTGTCCTCGCTGCAGTCGCCGGGCCCCTCGCAGCTGTCGCCGCGCGCCACGTCGCCGGGCCCGCGCGGGAAGCACAGCCCCTGCTCGCAGTACTGGTCGATCGCGCAGTCGTCGTTGTCGTCGCAGGGCAGGTTGCGCGGACACAGGTCGCTGTTGTCGGTGCAGTAGAAGCCCGCGGGATCACCCAGCCCCACCAGATCGGCGCAGCAGTAGGTGGCGGGGCAGTCGCGGCTGAAGGTGCAGTTGTAGGTGCACTGCTCGCCCGCCTCACCGTGCGCGATGCACACCGGCGCGGCCTCGCTGCACTCGTTCTCGCCGCTGTCGCAGTCCTCGCCCAGCCGCAGCGTGGGCCCCTTGCAGACGCCCTCGACGCAGCGCTCGCCCAGCGGGCAGTCGAGGTCGACCTCACAGGTGAAGGTGCGCGGCAGGCAGGCGCCCTCGTCGCAGTACTGCACCGCGGGGCAGTCCGCGTCGACGACGCAGGCCGGCGGGCACAGGGCCTCGGGCTTGCAGATGGCCGAGGACGGGCGGCCGCCGGGGTTCGCGTCGCAGCAGAAGCCGTCGGGGCAGGCGTCCGCCGCGGCGCAGCCGGTGCTGCAGAAGCGATCACCGGTGTCGTCGTCGATGGCGCACACCGGCGCCTCGGCGGGGCAGTCCGCGGCGCGCTCGCAGGCATCACCGAGGCCGCGCTCGCTGCCGGCGCAGAAGCCCGCGGGCATGCAGCGCCCGCCCTCGGCCGTCTCGAAGCAGCACAGCGTCGGGCCGCAGGTGTCCTCGGCGGCGGGATCGCAGGCCGTCGAGCACACCGCCGACACGCCGGGCAGCACGTCGTTCTCACCCACGAAGACGCACTGATCGGCGACGAGGGGATCACAGTCGAGGGCGGCGCCGCGGGGGCAGGCCTCGCCCAGGCCGCCGAGGCGCTCGCCGGGCACGCCGAAGTCGGGGCCGAGATCGGGACCGGGATCGATGGGCGTCGCGTCGTCGACGGCGCCGTCCGGCGTGGCGTCGAGGGCGGCGTCCGCCGCCGCGTCACGGTCGACGCCGCGATCAACGGGCTGGCCGACGTCCGGCGTCGTCCCGTCGGGGCCGGCGTCCGAGGTCGTCGCGTCGGGGAAGGCGTCCAGGGTCGGCGGCGTGGTGGTGGCGGCGTCGTCGCACGCACCCAGCGCCAGCGCGAGGCCCACGAGGCCGGTCAGGCGGCGGACGGTCATCATCACTCCTCGCAGTAGGCCGGGACAGCGTAGTTGTCGTCGAAGGCCGCGCGGTACATCAGCACGATCACGCACTCGGTGTCGCGCGCCAGGAACAGCTGGATGAAGCGGTCGACCTGGCGGTCGGCGACCAGCGCCTGGCCCTCGTCGACCTTCGCTTCGGCGCGCGGCACCAGCGTGTTGGCCTCCGGGTGCATGGCGTTGATCAGGATGAACGCCGAGCGCTGGAAGGCCTTGTCGGACAGGAACATGACGGTCTGGATGAGGCCCCAGCCCCAGTTGCGGATCCACACGTCGTCCTGGCCGGCGCTCTGCATCGCGCGCGACGCCGCCTGCAGCTGCAGCAGCGTGGCCAGGTAGTCCTCGGCGGGCACGTCGCCCAGCGCCAGGATCAGCTCCTCGTCGGTCTCGGCGCCGGCCACCGCCGCCGCGTAGTCGGCCACGTCGGCGGCCACGGCGTCGAGATCGTCGGCCAGGCCCGCCAGCACGTCCACGCCCGGCCGCGCCGGATCGGCGATGTAGGCGCGGACCTGCGCGGCCACCCCCGCGGCGGCGTCGGCCGCCTCGTCGAAGGTGCCCACCCGCTGCGGGCGCAGGCCGTTGTCGAACAGGAAGTAGGCGTCGACCAGGCTGGCGAGGGCCTGCTCCAGGTTGCCCAGGTCGAGCTGCTCCTGGGCGTCGGGCATGAAGACCTCGATCGCGCGGGCGTAGTCGTCGGCGTCGCCGATGTCGGGCTCGAGCCCCACCTGGCCGAAGCCGGCCACCGCCCAGAAGATCGCGCGCCCGACCAGCTCGGTCACCGGGCCGACCTCGACGCCGAAGCGCTCGGCGCGGCGCAGCGCCGGGGCCACCCGCTGCAGCTTGCGCAGCACGCCGCCGGTCAGGTCGAGGGGCGCGTCGATCCCCGCGGGCTGGCCCGGCGCGAGGTCGGCCGCGGCCTGCAGCGCCGCGGCGGCCTGCATCAGCGCGTCCACGCCCTCGTTGGCCACGCCGTCGGCGTCGGCGAGGTCGAGCACCTGCAGCCGGCCCTCGAGCAGCGCGGCCTGCAGCGTGAACACCCGGAAGTAGCGGCGCGTGCTGACCGAGTTGCCCGCCACGTCGGTCGCCTCGATGGCGATGACGTGCGATCCGGCGCCCGCCCGCGAGGCGATGAGATCGCCGTCGGCGGTGCACAGCAGCGCGTCGTCACAGCGCACGCCGCGCAGCGACGCGGGGCCGGCGGGCAGGGGCGCGCCGGCGGGCGCGGGCGCCGCCTCGGCCAGCACCATCGGCTCGGCGCCGTCGGGATCGAGCACGATGCGCAGCGACGCCACGCCGCTGACCCCGTTGGCCGGCGCGTCGGCCACGTCGACGCTCAGGCGGATGCGCTCGCGGCTGAACACCACCGGCCACGTGTTGGGATCCTCGGCGTTGGCGCCGTCGGGCAGCGAGGTCGACAGCCGCAGACGCGGCGCGTCGGGATCGACCCCGAAGGTGCGCAGGATGCGGCGGGCCTGGTTGCCCTCGTCGTCCACGGCCGACAGCGCCACGTCGTACTGGCCGCCGGTGAGGTAGGTCACCTCGAGGCCGTCGATGGTGTCCAGCTCGCCGTCCGGGGCGGGGGTCACGTTCAGCACGGGCTCGGGATCGCTCACGTCGAAGACGCTGACGAGGAAGTCGGCGCGCCGCACCCAGCCCTCGGGCGCCCCCACCACGTCGATGCGCGGCGGCGTGCCGTCGACCACCCGCACCGCGATGCGCGCCTCGCTGCTGTTGCCCGAGGCGTCGGTCGCCGTGAAGGTGACCAGCGTGCGGCCCTTGGGCAGCCCGCCGCGCACGTTGTGCTCCACCGTCGGGTTCGAGTCCCCGTTGTCGGTCACGATGGGCAGGGGCAGGTCGAAGCCCGTCGCGCCGTTGGCGTTGGTGGCCTCGATGACGATCTCCTCGCGATCGAAGACGATGCGCGGCGGCGTCGTGTCGACGATGGCCACGGTGGTCATCGCGGTGGCGGTGTTGCCGCTGTCGTCGGTGGCCGTCCAGGTGATCAGCGTCTCGCCCACGGGGAAGCCGCGCGGGCCGTCGCGGGTGAGGTCGGGCCGCGCGTCGCAGATGTCGCTGGCGCTGGCCTGGGTCTCGTCGATCGAGGTGCCCGCCGGGCTGGTGGCCTCGAGCTCGATGCGCGCGGGCGCGTCGACGACCGGCGCGGTCGTGTCGACCACGGTCACCACCTGGTTGGCGAAGGCGGCGTTGCCGTTGAAGTCCACCGCGCGCCAGGTGACCACCGTGCGGCCCAGCGGGAAGACCGCCGGCGCGTCGCTGGTGACGCGCGGGGCCGGATCGACGTTGTCGGTCACCACCGGCGCGTCGAGGCGCAGGGGCGCGCCATCGGCGTTGCTCTGCTCGACCATCACGTCGGCGCGAGGCTCGACGCGCGGCGGGCTGAAGTCGCGGATGGGCACCACGACGAAGGCGCGCGTGGCGGTCAGGTCACCCGAGGTGACGCGCAGGACGTAGTCGCCGCGCCGGTTGGCCGCGGTGTAGGCCGCCTCGGCGACGCCGCTGGCGGTGACGGCGCGGCCGGGGGCGACGGCGCCGCCGTCCACCTCGAAGGTGACCTCGTACATCTCGTCGGCGCGCACGGGCTGGCCCGAGGCGTAGCGCACGGTGCCGCTGGCGGTGCCGCGGCCGGTGCTCAGCTGGAACACGTTGGGGCCCTCGCCGCACTCGTCCTCGCAGACGATGTCGGCGGTGATGGCGCAGGGCGCGGCCCGCATCACGAAGGTGTCGGTGCCGACGCCCTCGGCGGTCACCTGGGGGCCCTCGCCGGCGCACGACCGGATGGGCAGGCGCTCCTCGATCGCGTCGAAGGTGGGCTCGACGGCGTCGCCGATGCGCAGGACCGACCGCGTGCCGTCGATGGCCAGCACGTAGCGGCCGGGCAGCAGCCGCACCTCGCGGATCCCGGCGCCCTCCATCGTCGTGTGGGTCGGCTGCCCCTTCGCCG
>JAUHXL010000452.1 GCA_030426945.1 bacterium | reverse complement strand
GTTCCCGGTGGCGGCGCCCTCGACGATGGTGTCGACCACCTCGGGCACGCGCGCCGCCGGCACGACGATCTCGAGCTTCAGCTTGGGCACGAAGTCCAGCACGTACTCGCTGCCGCGGTAGAGCTCGCGCTTGCCGCCCTGGCGGCCGAAGCCCTTCACCTCGGTGACGGTCATGCCGTGGACGCCGATCTCAGCGAGGCGCTCTTTGACCTCGTCGAACTTGAAGGGCTTGATGATCGCCTCGATCTTCTTCATGTCGCCCTCCAGTGGACCGCGCGCGGTCGTGTCGACTGCCGCGAATACCACCACGACGCGGCCGCTGCAAGCGGTGGCGGGGGGCTGGGGTAGGGTGGGGTCAGGCCGCGGACGCCAGGTTCTCGCGGATGATCCGCGGGTGCCGGGCGGCGATGCGCAGCAGGGCGAGGCTGGGCCCCTCGGGCCGCCGCCGCCCCTGCTCCCAGCCCTGCAGCGTGCGGACGCTGATGCCGAGCGCGGCGGCGAACGCCTTCTGGGTCAGCCCGACGAAGGCCCGCAGGTCGGCGATGTCCTGGCCGGACTCGATGCGGCCGGCGATCAGCCGTTCGCGCTGGGATCGCAAGAGTGTCCGGTCGAAGTCGTCGGCGGTCAGTTCGGGGATGTCGTCGCTCATCGTGGCCCTGGGTCAGGCGTCCTGGAAGTTCCACTCGGACGGTAGGTCCGCCCCACATACATCGCAAACGAACCATGCGTCCTTCACTACGTTCCGTTCTTTGCACTGCGGGCAGCGCCGGAACGTCACCGCCCAACTGAAGCTGATCGGTGGATCGAGGCCGGCCCGCTGGAGGGCGCTCGCCACATGAGCCCAGCAATCAGGCTCGGGACAGTACCCGGTGGACAGGTTCGAGACCTCGATCACCTCCCAGGCGGTCGGGCCTGCCGGTGAGAGGAAGAGCTCTCCTGCGGCCAGGACGGGTGCGCCGCCGGCGCACGCGACGTGCTCTGACTGGCGCGGGGCGATCAGCAGGTCCCCGTCGAGATCGACCACATAGGTGAGGGGAAGCGGATCCGGAACGGGCGTCGGCTCGTAGCGGCGGACGTAGGCGCGGATGTCGGTCTGGCTGTTGACGCGTGTTCCGCGCGGGGCCGCCGCGACCGCGTCGCGGATGGCGATTGGGCCGACGTACGAGTAGTGGCGACCTTCCACCGGCGCTCCCTGGGACAGGTTCCTCGCTGCGAGGATGCCGATACCAGTAGCCCACCGAAAGGTGCGTGGCGAACGCCCGCGCCGTTGGCCATGCTCGAGTTCGGTGGCGTCGAGTACGTGGTGAGGCGAACCGTGGCGGATCGACGAGTGAAGCAGGAAGGCAGTGGTCGCCGTCCCCAAGGCGCGGACGACGCCAAGCGACCGAGCGAGCAGCGGCCCTGGTACGCGGCCCAGCTGCTCTTCGTGGCGAAGATCGACGGGCAGCTGCCCGCGGACGCGTTGGCGGAAGAGAGCGTGCGCGTGCTGCGCGCGGCGAGTCCCGAGGAGGCGGCCGAGCGCGCAGGTCGCATCGGGCTCTCGGCCAGCCATGCGTACGGGAACGCCGATGGTCAGTCGGTGGAGTGGGTGTTCGTGCGGGTGCTCGAGGTTCAGGCGCTGTGCGAGAACGAACTGGTGGATGGCGTCGAGGTGTTCTCGACGCTTCGCCGGGTCGAGTCGGGGGATGCACCGATCGGTTCCGACGGGCGCTGACACGGTTCGGCTGGCCGTGCCTGGCCGCGTGGGCGTCCGTGGGTGAGAACAGCGTGGAGCCGTCGGTCCCGCGTCGAGGGGCGGATTGGCGTGCCGTTCCAACGACGCGGGCGCTTCGGGGATGGCGATCGGGACGGTTCGGCGGCGGTGGATACTGGGGCGTCGCGCATCGCTGGGGCTCCTCGGCGACGGCGACGTCGACGGCGACGGCAACGGCTACGGGGCGCGGGGGTTGGCTCGGGTGCGGTGACGGTTGGGGCGGGGCGCTTCGGTGGACGGGGATTGGGCGTGGTGGTCGGGACTGGACGTCGCTGCGGGGACGGGGTACCAAGGTTTGCCGACAGGCGCGGTCATGGAGGGGGACTCGATGAAGCCGGTGCACGTGATTGCTGCGATCGGGGTGATCGGGGCGCTGGCCCTGGGGGGCTGGTACTTCTACATGGGGCAGAACCCGCCGTGGGAGGTGCGTCAGGAGCGCGGCGTGGAGCTGCCGGCCGGCAGCGCGAAGCCCGCGGGGGACGCGAAGAAGATGCCGGACGCGCCGCCGATGAAGGCGGACGCGGCGGCGATGGCCGCGCCGGCGGACGCGGCCGCGGCGGCGGCCGATGGGGCCGCGGCGGCGGCGGACGGTGGCACGGCGGCCGACGGCGCCGCCGCGCCGGAATGACGGCCGGTCCACGGCCCGAAACTTGGCCCCGGGGCGGGCCATCCCAACGACCATGCGGCGACTGAAGCTCGGGTTCGCGATCCTGGGGCTGGCGCTCTTCTGTGCGCTGGCGGTGTGGTTCTTTGCCCACGATCCGACCGCGCGGCAGGCGGAGCGGCTGGCCGAGCGGGCGCCGCCGGCCGATGCGCCGCGCGCGCCGGCCGATCCCGACGCGCCCATCCTCGACGATCCCGAACAACCCCCGGCCGAGTGGCCGGCGGACGCCCCGCGGCTGGTGTGGGGCACCATCACCAACCCGGCCGGCGAGCCGGTGGTGGGGGCGTCGGTGCGGCTGGTGGTGGCGGGTGAGTCCGACCGCGTCGTCTACGCGGACAGCCGCGGGCAGTATCGCCTCGAGCGCGTGCCCGCGCGGCCCACGGCCCTCGAGATGGGCGCCGCCGGCTACCAACCGACGGTGTTCGAGAAGCCGCGGCTGCCCCGCGAGCCCAAGGTGCAGTGGGACGTCGAGCTCGAGCCGGTCGAGGGCGTCTATGGCGTCATCCTGGCCAACGGGCGCCCGGTGCCCGACGCGTGGGTCAGCCTGCGGCCCAAGGGTCAGCAGCGCCGCATCCTGCACGGGCGCGCCGATCGCGGCGGGCGCTTCGCGCTGGCCTGGCCCGAGGAGGACGGCGTCTACACGCTGGCGGCGTTCAGCAGCATGCACGGGCGCAAGGAGCTCGACGTCTCGGAGCCCGGTGAGGTGACCGTCGAGCTGCCCGGCGGCGGTTATCTGCAGGGGCGGGTGGTCGACACGGACGGGCGGCCGGTGCCCTCGTTCTCGCTCAGCGCCGGGCCGATGACCTTCCGCGCGGGCGGGCCGCCGGCGCAGTCCTTCGACAACGCGAACGGTCACTTCCGGCTGGGGCCGATGGCGGCGGGGCGCACCCAGCTGTGGGCCGTGGCCGAGGGCTATCAGCCTGGTGAGGTGAAGAGCGTCGAGGTGGAGGAGGGGCTGGTCACGTCGGGCATCGTCGTGACGCTGGCGCCCTCGACCTACCTCACCGGCACGGTGACCGACGCGCGGACGGGTCGCCCGGTGGTCGGCGCGCTGGTGCTGCCCGCCGAGTGGCGCGCGGCGGCGCTGGCCGAGGCGGTGGGCGGCTACACCGACGAGCGGGGGCGCTACCGCCTGACCGCGCTGCCGGGTCAGCGGACCAGTATCAAGGTGAGCGCGAACGGCTATCGGCCCCTGGTGGTGGGCGGCGTCGAGGGCGGCTCCGACGGGGAGGCGGTGCGCGACTTCTCGCTGATGCCGCAGCCCGAGGGCGAGGGGCCGGCGACCGAGCTGACCGGCATCGGCGCGGTGCTGCGGCCGCACCGCGAGGGCGTGATGCTCGGGTCGATCGTCGAGGGCGGGCCGGCCTCGGCGCGGCTGCGGCGGGGCGACGTCATCGTGATGGTCGACGGCGAGTCGGTGCGCAACGACGTGGGCAAGGCGGCGCAGGCCATCCGCGGGGAGATCGGCAGCGACGTGGTGCTGTGGGTGAAGCGCGGCGGGCGCGGCGAGCCGCAGCGGGTGGTGATCACGCGCGACCGCGTGACGATGCCGAACCCGCACGCGCCGCGGAACTGAGCGGGTGGACATTCCCACCAGGTGTCGTGGTCGTGGTCAACCTGCCCAGCGGGGCGGTCTTCGCGAACGGTCCAAGGCCGGCGGGGGTGGCCCCGGTCGCCGACCACGACCACGACCACGACCCCGTCTCGAGTTGGGGGCCTGCGCTCCATTGAGCGGTCGATGAGAGCCGGCGACCTCTTCCGCGTCGCGCTCGGGGACGGGCGCTTCGGGGCGGGCCGGGTGCTGGGCGTGGATGGCGACGTCGTGGCGGTGGCGCTGTGCGGGGCGGTGTGGGATTGCGCGCCGGGGGTGCTGGACGTGCAGCAGACGCCGGTGGCGGTGGCGCACCTGCCGGTGCGGGCGGGTGCGGCGGCGGACGCCGAGGTCGTGGGGCGTGAGGCGCCGGCGGCGCCCGAGGGCGACTACGCGGCGTGGTTGGCGGCGGCCGAGCGGTCGGTCGTGGACGCGCCGCTGGCGGTGCTGGTCGGCGCGCTGGTCGACCTCTGAGTCATTCGGGGCGCACCGCGTCGCCCACCTTCACCTCGCCCGTGCCGACGACGTAGGCCCGCAGGCCGCCGCGGTGCACGAGCGCCTTGCGCACGGGCTGGCCGGTCAGCTTCTCGAGGTGGGCGCAGGGCTCGCACAGCTCGTAGCCCTCGATGAGGGCGTCGCCGAGGCGGAAGCGGCGGCCGACGAGGTGGTTGAGGGGCACCCCACGCACGGTGACGTTGCGGCGCGAGCCGCCGGCCGGCAGGTCGAGGCCGTAGTCCGCGGCGGCGGCCTCGAGCGCCTCGGCCTCGATGAGCGTGATGGCGTTGAAGGGCCGCGGCGTGCCGTCGCGCGCGGTGTCGCCGAACTTGCGGTCGCCCTCGAGCCCCTGGTCGGCCACGGCGCGCGCGGCCTCGACCGGCTGGGGCGGCGCGCCGCGCTTCGGGATCAAGTGGATGGCCTCGACCCGGCCTTCGAAGTTCATGGGGGGCTCCGTGATGTGCGTGATCGCCGCCATCTGACCGGAGGCGCCGGTGCGGCGCAAGCGAGGTGTGATTCAGGCTGGTGGCTCCACAGCACGCATCTCCGTATCGGCCGGGCTATCAGCTTTCAGCGGTCAGCGGTCAGCTCCGCCGCGATGATTGGGACTGTCTGCCCGGAAGCACCGGGCCTCGACCTTGCAGACCGGTTCCGAGTTCGGCACCGCGTGCGGAGCCCGGCTGACAGCTGACAGCTGATTGCTGACAGCCGGGCAGACCGAAGCAACGGCTCGTGAGCAGACCCTCCCAAACGAGCCGGCTTGACGCGGGGGGTGCCCGCCACGATGCTTCGCCGCCGTGGACCCCCGGACCGACGAGCAGGCGACGATGTTCGCCAACCGGCTGCGCAAGAACGCGCGGCATCGCCGCAAGTGGGCGCGCCGCGCGGGCGTGTCCTGCTATCGGCTGTACGACCGCGACATCCCCGAGGTGCCGCTGGCGGTCGACTGGTACGACGGGCGGCTGCACGTGGCCGAGTTCGTGCGGCCGGACGATCGCGACGCCGACGCGCACGAGGCGTGGCTGGACGCGGTCGTGGCGCGCGGCGCCGAGGCGCTGCAGGTGGCGCCCGGGGCGGTGTACCTGAAGCGACGGCAGCGCCAGAAGGGCGCGGCACAGTACGCGCGCCAGGACGCGAGCGGTGAGCGCTTCGAGGTCAGCGAGGGCGGGCTGCGCTTCTGGGTCAACCTGCGCGACTACCTCGACACGGGGCTGTTCCTCGACCACCGGCAGACGCGGGCGATGGTGCGGGCCGAGGCCGAGGACCGCCGCGTGCTGAACCTGTTCGCCTACACCGGCACGTTCAGTGTGTACGCCGCGGACGGCGGCGCGCGGGCCACCACGACGGTCGACCTGTCGAACACCTACTGCGCCTGGGCCCGCGACAACCTGGCCCTCAACGGCCACGACGGGCCGCAGCACCGGGTGGAGCAGGCCGACGTGCTGACCTGGCTGGACGACGCCTTCGAGCGCGGCGACCGCTTCGATCTGGTGGTGCTCGATCCGCCGACGTTCTCGAACAGCAAGCGCATGCAGGACACCTGGGACGTGCAGCGCGATCACCCGGGCCTGTTGGCCTCGACGCTGCGCCTGTTGTCCCACGGCGGCGTA
>JAUHXL010000451.1 GCA_030426945.1 bacterium | reverse complement strand
CGGGCGCGCCGCCCGCGCCGGGCGCGCCGCCCGCGCCGGGCGCGCCGCCCGCGCCCACGTTGCCACCCATGCCGCTCATGCCGCCGTCGTCGGTGGGGGTGTCGCTGCCGCCGTCGTCACAGCCGAAGACGGTGAACGCGAGCGCGCCCGTCAGCAGCCACTGGAAGCCCTTGCTCATTCCTTCGTTCTCCCCGTGTGGAATGAAAGTGTGTCGTCGCGGCCCCAGGGGGCGGACGCGTCCGCGGCACCCCAGGCCCAGGAATCGCCGGACCCTACACCAGCCCCGGAGACGGGGTCAACGCAGCGAAACCGCCTGGGACGGGGCTCTGGGGAGGTTTGAGAGGCTCCGGAGCGGGCTCAGGCCGCGGCCAGATCGCGCGCCAGCATCCGAGCGAGGGGCTTGAGGGCGGCGACCCGGACGTCCTCGGGCACCTCGATGGCCGGCTTCAGGTTCAAGAGCGCGAGGTACAGCTTCTCGAGCGTGTTGCGCCGCATGTGCGGGCACTCGTTGCAGGCGCAGTTGCCCTCGGGGGGCGCGGCGATCAGCTGCTTGTTCGGCGCGGCCTTCTGCATCTGGTGCAGGATGCCCGACTCGGTGACGACGATGAACGTGTCGCGCGGATCCTCGACCACGAAGCTCAGCAGCTGCGACGTCGAGCCGATGTGGTCGGCGTGGCGCAGGATGTGCGGCTCGCACTCGGGGTGCGCGATGACCGCGGCCTCCGGGTGGCGCACCTTGAGCTGCACCAGCTTCTTCTCGCTGAAGATCTCGTGCACCTGGCAGGTGCCCGGCCACAGCACCAGATCGCGCCCCGTCTCGCGCTGGACGTAGGCGCCCAGGTTGCGGTCGGGCGCGAAGATGATCTTCTCGCCCTCGGGGAACAGCCGCACGACGTCGGCCGCGTTGCTCGACGTGCAGATCACGTCGCTCATCGCCTTCACCGCCGCCGAGCAGTTGATGTAGCTGACCACCTTGTGGCCTGGGTGCGCGTCCTTGAAGGCCCGAAAGCGGTCGGGCGGGCAGGCGTCGGCCAGCGAGCAGCCGGCCTCGAGATCGGGCAGCACCACGATCTTGTCCGGGTTCAGGATCTTCGCGGTCTCGGCCATGAAGTGGACGCCGGCGAAGACGATCACGTCGGCGTCGGTCTCGGCCGCCTGGCGGCTCAGCCCGAGGCTGTCCCCCACGTAGTCCGCGACGTCCTGGATGTCACCCTCCTGGTAGTAGTGCGCCAGGATGATCGCGTTGCGCGCCCGCTTCAGCTCGTCGATGGCGGCGAAGAGGTCGTCGTGGGGGATGTCCATGGGCCCTCCCAGGGGGTTCAATCGGCGGTGGCGCCGGCGACCAGGCTGCGAACCACGACGGATGCGCAGACGAGGCCGAAGGTTCCGGTGACGAAGGAGGCGCTGCCGTCGATGCGCGCGCGCCGGTCACAGCTCAGCAGACCGTTATCACCCTGCGGGCAGACGCAACGAAACCCCTCGCCTTTCTCGTAGGCCAGCGGGTGCGGCGTGATGCAGGGCTCGTCGGTGAAGACCGCCGGGATGCCCCACGCGGCGCGGCCCCGCGGGAAGTCCCACTTCTGCCGCAGGATGCGCCGCACGTTCTCGGCCATGCGGTCGTGGCTGGTCTTGTTCAGGTCGGCCACCTTCACCCGCGTGGGGTCGATGCGGCCGGCCGCGCCCATCGAGGTCACCAGCGGGATGCTCCGCTGCCGACAGGTCGCGATCAGGTGGCACTTCGCGGTGAACTGATCGATGGCGTCGACCACGAAGTCGGGCTGGCCGTCGAGCAGCGCGTCGCTGACCTCGGCCTGATAGAACTGCTTGACCGCCTCGACCTCGGCCTGCGGGTTCACCAGGCGCAGCCGCTCCGCCATCAACGTCGCCTTGGGCTTGCCGATGTTGCCCTTCAGCGCGTGCAGCTGGCGGTTCACGTTGGTGACGCACACGTCGTCGAAGTCGACGATGCGCAGGCGGCCGACGCCGCTGCGGGCCAGCGACTCGGCGGCGAAGCTGCCCACGCCGCCCAGCCCCATGACCACGACGAAGGCGTCCTTCAGGCGCGCCATGCCGGGATCGCCCACCAGCCGACCCATACGGTCGAAGCGGCGGTGCAGCTTGTACTCCTCGCTCGGCTGCTCGCTGGGCGGCGGCTGGCCGTGGAACGACAGGCCCTGCATCAGGCTCCCTCCTCGAACGGCCCGAACAGGGCCGCGGCGTTGCGCGCGGCGGCGCGCAGCACGGTCTCTTCGTCTTCGCCGCGCGCGGCGGCGACGGCGGCGGCCACCCGGCGCACGCAGGCGGGCTCGTTGCGCGCCGGGCCGTCGGGCAGCGGCTGGTCGGGGGCGTCCGTCTCGACCAGCAGGCGGTCGAGCGGCACGCGCGCAGCGGCCGCCCGCAGCTTGCGCGCGTTCGCGTTCACGATCGGCCCGGCGAAGCTGACGTGCAGGCCCAGGTCGACGCAGACCTCGGCCACCTCGGCGCTGCCCGAGAACGCGTGCATCATGCCGCCGGCCCGCGGCACGCCGTCGCCGCGCAGTACGTCGAGCGCCGCCCCGTGGGCGCGCACCACGTGCAGCACCACCGGCAGGTCGCGCGCGCGGGCGAAGGCCAGGTGGGCGCGGAAGGCGGCGGTCTGCGCCTCGAGGCGGTCGCCGAAGCGGCCGTCCAGGCCCGTCTCGCCCACGCCGACCGCGGCGTCGGCGCCCGCGAAGGCGTCGGGCAGCGCGGCGACCGCGGCTTCCCAGTCCTCGCCCTCGGCGACGCACATCGGGTGCAGGCCGGCGGTCCACTTGACCGCCGGGCCGGCGAGGGCGCGCTGCGCTGGCCAATCCGCCGGGCGCACGCCCGCCACCACCAGGCCCGCGACGCCCGCCTCGCGAGCCCGCGCGCGCACGGCGTCGCGGTCACCGTCGAAGGCGGGGAAGTCGAGGTGGCAGTGGGCGTCGACGTACACGGCTGGCTTCTATAACGAAACGGCGCGCGCGACGCACGCGTCAGCGCGCGTCGGAGCGACTCGGCGCGAAGCGGGCGTCGCCGGCGCTGGCCGCCACGACGCGGTAGCGGCCCAGGGGCAGCGTGGCGGGCAGGCGCAGCTTCGAGGCGAAGCCGCCGTCGGCGCCGGTGGTGACCGCCTCGCCCACCGGCACGGGGGCGCCTTCGCCGACCAGGTACACCTGCACCTTCACCCCGGGCACCGGCGAGGCGTCCTCGGCGCCCAGCAGGTGGCCCCTCACCACCAGCGGCAGGGCCTCGCCGCGGAAGCCCTCGACGGTGCGGTCGCGATCCGCCAGCCGCAGCATCGTCGGGGCCCCCGGGCCCTCGCCCGAGGCGGCGGGCAGGCCGGGCTGCGCGGGCGTGGGCCCGGCCGGATCGCCGGGCAGCGGGACCTCGGCGGCGGGCGCGTCGAAGGTCGCCTCGCCGTCGCCCGGCGCCGACACGTCACCGCCCCCGCCCCCGTCGCCGCCCCCCGCGCCCGCCGGCGCGTCCCCGCCGCCGCCGGGCCCCGGCCCCAGGCCCGGCGGCGCGCCGGTCACCGTCGGCTGGTCGCCCCCGTCGCCGGGCGGGGCGCCGCGGGTCACCATCGCGCTGTACTGGTTCAGGTACTTCTCGGGCTTGGGGAAGGCGTCGGGCGGGGGCGTGTGCAGCCGTCGCCCCTCGCCGCCGGCCAGGTCGAGGGAGGGGGCCTCGCCGCCGAGGTCGATGCGCCGCCAGCTGCCGTCCGGCGCCTGCACCTCGACGAAGGCGTGGGCCTCGTTGTGGACCACCCGCGTCGGCACGCCGGCCGCGCGCGCCGCGACGATGAACGCGAGCGAGCGGTGCCGGCAGACGCCCACCTGCCCCAGCGCGAGATCCTCGGCCAGATCGCCGCGCGTGGGCGGCGGCGGGCCCGCCGCGAAGCCGCGGAACCAGGCGACCAGCTTGCCCAGCCCCTGGTCGAAGGGGTCGGTGGGGCGCACGCCCAGCGCCTCGAGCACCCGCCGCCCGGAGGCCAGCGCGTTGGGCGGCAGCGCGGTGCCGGGCGCGCCCTGCCGCGCGCCGAGGGGCACGTTGCCCGGCACGTCGCCGGCGAAGTAGCGGGCGTCGGCGTCGACGAGGAACACCACGCGCACCGGGCCGCGGTGATCGGCGCGGACGTAGAAGTTGTCGGCGGCGTCCTTCTCGAAGGCGACGCCCACCTCGGGCTCGGTGCGCACCGCGAGGATGCGCATGTCCGGCGCCACCGAGGGCAGCGACGCGGCGCGGCCGGGGACGGCCTCGACGGTGACGTCGCCCCAGAACAGCTCGCGCCCGGGCACCGGCGTGCGGGGCGACAGGGGCACCGGCCTGCGCGGGCCGGGCGCGATGGTCAGGCGGTAGTCGGGCTCGACGCGATCGAAGGCGACGTTGCGGCGCAGGGGCGCCACCGTCGGGTTGAACATCGCGTGGTACTTCAGGCCCTGGTCCTGGGTCGTGTTGCGATCAGGCAGGGCCTCGTCGGGGCGGACGACGCTGTCCGGCGCGGGCGGCGCGTCGGGCGGGCGCATCACCGGGGCCGACGGATCGGCCGGGCCCGGCGCCTCGAGGCGCGCGCCGTCGCGCTGCACGGCGGCGGGCACGGGCTCGCCCGCCTCGACCACGGTGGCCGGCGCGTCGGCGGGATCGTGCTGCGCGAAAAAGCCGGGCGGCACGTACTCGTGGCGCAGGCGGCGGGCCTCCTGCGCGGCGGCCGGCGCGGCCAGCGTGGCGATGAGGGTGAACAGAGCGAAGCGCACGGCACCTCCCGCGGCGATGCTAACCCGCCGAGCCGAACCGATCGACCAGGGCGCGGCGCCCGCGCCCGCGCGCCGGTCCGTCGCGCAGATCGTGGTCGTCGTCGTGATCGAACCCGACCCGGCGCTGCCTACGTTCCCCTGCCCGAGTCGCGCCTCGTGCGCTCGGCGACCACCACCACGAGCACGGGGTCGGTTCGGGCGCACCGCGGCAGGTGACAGCGTGCCACGCCCAGGGTAGAACACGGGCCATGGCGACGATCGCACTCGACGCGATGGGCGGCGACAACGGGGTCGGGGCCGCGGTGCGGGCCGCGGCCAGCGTCTCGCTGGATCGCGACATCGGGGTGCTGCTCGTCGGCGACCAGGCCCAGATCGACGCCGAGCTGCGGCGGCAGCGCTACGACGCCTCGTACCTGTCGGTGCACCACGCGAGCCAGGCCGTCGGGATGTGCGACAACCCGCGCGCGGCGCTCGACGCGCATCCGGACGCCTCGATCCTCGTGGGCGCGCGCCTGGTGAGCGAGGGCGCGGCGGACGCCCTGGTCAGCGCGGGCAACACCGGGGCCTCGATCCTCGCCTGCGCGCGCCACTTCAAGACGCTGCCCGGCGTGCCGCGCACCGCGCTGGCGGCGGTCTATCCCACCGAACGCAAGCGCGGCGCGCACCACGATCCCTTCGCGCTCATCCTCGACGTCGGCGCGACGCTGCACTGCGACGCCGACACCCTGGTGGCCTTCGCCCACATGGGCAGCGCCTACGCCGCGCGCATCTCGCGCAACCCGCGGCCGCGCGTGGCCTTGCTGTCCAACGGCGAGGAGCCCAACAAGGGGCTGCCCGAGATCGTCGCCGCGCACGAGCGGCTGGCGCGCGATCCGCACCTGAACTTCGTGGGCAACGTCGAAGGCATCGATCTGCCGCGGGGCAAGGCCGACGTGGTGGTCACCGCGGGGTTCACCGGCAACGTGGTGCTGAAGATGCTCGAGGGCATCAGCGACACCGTGGTGGATCTCGCGCGCTACGCCTATCGCAACAAGCTGGCCTGGCGGGCGGGCCTGTGGATGCTGCGCGGGGGCATCCTGCAGCTGAAGCAGCTGACCGACTGGCGCCAGTATGGCGGCGCGCCGATCCTCGGCTTCGACCATCTGTTCATCAAGGCCCACGGGCGCAGCAGTGATCGGGCGATCGCCAACGCGCTGAAGGTGGCCAACAAGGCGGTTCAGAGCGGCCTCTGCGAGCAGATCGCGGAGCAGCTGAGCGAGGTCGGGAGCCGCTCGTGACCGCGCCCCACATCTACCGCTGGGACCTCGACAAGACCTACCTGCAGACCGACTTCGACAGCCTCGGGGCGTTGCTGCGGACGGCCTT
>JAUHXL010000025.1 GCA_030426945.1 bacterium | reverse complement strand
GCTCGCCGAGCCAGCGCGCCTCTTCGGCGTCCAGGCCGGCGGCCGCCGCCCGCAGGCGCTCGATCTCGTCCCGGGCCTCGGCGACGAGATCGGCGAGCACGGCGTGGTCGTTCTCCCGGTGCAGCCGTCGATGGCGGGCCAGGAAGCCCGCCGCGCCGACGGTGAGCACCAGCAGCGCCAGCCCCACCAGCACGTAGAGGCGCGGGCCCGAGAGCGTCTCGGGCTCGACGTGCGGCCAGCCCTGGCTCTGGGCGCGGGCGGCGCCGGCCGCCAGCAGCGCCAGCGGGGTGAGGGATCTCATCGGGCCTCCCGGGCGATCGCGTGATCGTGCGCCCCGTGCGCGTGCCCGGGGCCATGGTCGTGCGCGCCCAGGGCGCCGTCGACCAGCGCGCGCGGGCCCCGGCGCGAGGTCGCCACGCCGGCCAGGATCAGCGTGGCCCAGGCCGCGAACCGGCCGGGGTCGACGCCCACGGGCGCCGCGGCGCCCGACGCGCCCGGCAGCGCGCCGATGAGGGCGCCCAGGGCCAGCGCGCCTGCGACCACGAGCGCGGCCGCGACCAGGCCGCGGCGGCCCGCCTGCGCCAGGCGGTGATCCACGCGGCCCTCGATGGCGGCGGCGGCGACCAGCAGCGCCGCCGCGGCGCCCGCGTGGCCGGCCCCCCACACCACGGCGGACACCGGGACGGCCAGCGCCAGGCCCAGCCGACCAGCCACCGCGGCGGTGGCGCCCGCCAGGCCCAGGACCAGCTGGGTCAAGGGGTGGGGCTGCAGGTGTCCGATCCAGTGGGCCAGGCCGCCCGCCGCGAGGCACCCGATCAACACTGGGGGCACCGCGCGCTCGGCGGCCGCGAGCGTGGCGCGCATCCGGCCGTCGGCGGGGGCGTCGGGGGCGTCGCGCAGCGCGGCCGCGGCGGCGGCCAGCAGCGCGACGACGATGGCGGGCGCCCAGCCCGCGAGGGCCGGCGTGATGAGCACGGCGGCGGGCGCGGCGGCGCCGGCCAGCCAGCGCAGCCCGCCGGTCGCCGCGCCCCGATGGCGGGCGAGGCCGGCCAGCAGCACCGCGCCCAGCAGGCCGGGGGCCGCGCGCTCGACGAGGCGCAGAGCCTCGAGGGCGGTCTCACCGTGGGCCTCGTAGGTGACCAGGCCCACGACGCCGAAGCCCAGCGCGGCGCCCAGCGCGCCCGCCCGCGCGGCGCCGTCCGCCGCGCGCTCGGCGTCGACGTGCACGTGCGCGGCCGCGTGCTCGGCGTGGGCGCAGTCGGGATCGGCGTGCACCGTCTCGCTCGCGTGCGCCGCGCCGTGGTGGTGGGTGAGGCCGCGCGGCGACACCTCGTGCAGCAGGACGTGCAGCAGCGAGCCGCCGACCAGCGCGTCGAAGGCGCCGAGGGCCACCGCGGGGGCCGCGCCGTGCAGCGAGGTGCCGATCGCGAGGCCGATCAGGGTGGCGGCCGAGACCACCCCCAGCGCGCCCCACGCGACGCGGGGACCGTGCAGCGGGCGCACCACCCACCAGACGAACAGGCCCACCGGCAGGCGGTGCAGCACGACGCCGAGGGCGAGGGCAGGGGAGCGCTCGGCGCCGGCCAGCGCGCCCCCGTCGACGAGCGCGTGCGCCGCCAGCGCCAGCATCGCCACCCACACCACCCGGCGCGGGCGCGCGCCGCGGGCCAGCGGTCCTTCGATCAGCAGCGGCAGCAGCGCGCCGGCGAAGGCCGCGCCCAGCGCCCACCCGCCCGCGTGCTCGAGGGCCTCCGGCAGCAGATGCAACAGGACGAGGCCGCCGAGCGCCACCAGCACGAAGCCGTCGATGGCGGCGCCCAGCCCGCGCGCTTGCGCGGCGAGGCGCAGCAGCAGCGGGCCGACGAAGAGCGCGAGCAGACTGGCGGCGACGTAGAGCAGGGGGCCTCCGAACGGACGCGGCACCCTAGTGGATCACCGGGGGGCGGACAAGATGCAGCCGGGTTGCATTGAGGTCTTGATGCAACTATGTTGCAGCGACTGGCTCGACGCCGAGGTCGCCGTGTCCCCGCCGCCCACCCCCATCGCTCCCCGACTGCGCGCCCTGCTGGGCGCGGCGTCCGTGGTCGCGGTCGGGCTGGTGCTGGTGGGCAACCTGGGCGCGCTGGCCCACCTGGGGCTGGTCGCGCACGCGCCGGGTCCGGACGGCATGGTGCACGTCGACTGCGCGGTGACCGCGCCGCCGGTCACCGACTCGGGGCTCGGCAGCGCCGGTGACGGGCACGGTCACGAGGGCTGCCACCTGAGCCAGGCCGAGCGGCCCGCGCTGCGGTTGGCCCTGCCCGCCGCCGTCCGGATCACGCGCGAGGCCCCGGTCCTCGCGACCCAGCGGCTGGCCCCCCGGCAACCGCCGCGCGCCGCCCGCGCGCTGTTCCGGCTCGCGCCCAAGCAGTCGCCCCCCGCCTGATCCCCCCGACGGTCGCCCGCGCGGCGATCCTCCCCGGTGTCCCGACGTGGGCGTGCCTTGCCGTGCGCCCCCCACGCGGCCGCGCGCCGCGCGAGCGATGACATGAACCGCGAACGTGCCTGGGCGGCCCTCTGTGGGCTGGCCCTGGGCGCGGCGCTGCCCGCCCGGGGCGCGCCGCCGCCCGACGATCCCGGCCTCGATCCGGCCGAGCAGGCCGCGCTCGCGGCCGCCCTGCAGGCCGACGCCGCCACCGTCGAGGACGCCGTCCACCCCGCGCCGGTCGTGGTCGCGGCGGGCGCCGGCAGCAGCAACCCGGACATCTCGCTGGTGCTCGACACCGCCGGCGCCTGGTTCTCGGACGCGCCCGCGCAGCTGGGCGGTCACGATCCGAACCGCACCGGCTTCGTGCTGCAGCAGCTCGAGATGAACGTGGTGTCGAACGTCGACCCGTTCTTCCGCTTCGAGGCGAACATCGTCTTCGCCGAGTTCGGCGTCGAGGTCGAGGAGGCCTACGCCACCTCGCTGGCGCTGCCCGGCAACCTGCAGCTGCGGGCGGGCCAGTTCCTCACCCGCTTCGGGCGCCTGAACCCCACGCACCCGCACGCCTGGGACTTCGTCGACCAGCCCCTGGTCAACGGCAAGTTCTTCGGCAGCGAGGGGAGCCGGGGCCTCGGCGCCGAGGTGTCGTGGCTGTCGCCGCTGCCCTGGTACGCCGAGCTGGCCGGCGCGCTGACCAACGCGCACAACGCCTGCTGCGCGCGCAGCTTCTACGGCGGCGACGATCTGGGCGTCGAAGATCCGCGCGACCTGCTCGCCACGCTCACCCTGAAGCAGTTCTTCGACCTGTCCCGCACGTGGGGCCTCAAGGTGGGCCTGTCCACCCAGCTCGGCCCCAACCCGACCGGGCAGGGGAACCGCACCGACATCTACGGCGCCGACCTGTACCTGCGCTACCGCGATCCCGGCAGCCGCGGCGCGCTGTCGCTGCAGGTCGAGGGCATGGTGCGCAGCCGGCAGGCGCCCGACGACCGCCTGCAGGACGCGGGCGGCTACGCGCAGCTCGTGTGGGACATCGATCCCGAGTGGGGCGTGGGCGCGCGCTACGAGTACGTCTCGGGCGTCGAAGACGATCCCCTCGATCCCGCCTGGGCCACCGCGCGGCAGCGCGCCAGCGCCCAGGTCACCTGGTGGCCGTCGCACTTCTCGCGCCTGCGCCTGCAGGGCAACCACGACCGCCTGCCCGACCGCGACGACCCGCTGTGGGGCGCGATGCTCGCCCTCGAGGTGGTCGTCGGCGCCCACGGCGCGCACGGCTATTGAACTGGAGGTCCCGATGAGAGCCCTTCTGCTCGCCTTGATCTGCGGCGCGCTGCCCCTGGCCGCCCACGCCCGCCTCGAGGTGGTCGCGACGTTGCCCGATCTGGCCGCGCTGGCCCGCGAGGTCGGCGGCGACGCCGTCGCGGTGACCGCGCTGGTGGATCCCAACGAGGATCCGCACTACGTCGATCCCAAGCCCAGCCTGGTGCTGCCGCTCAACCGGGCCGATCTGCTGATCGTGAACGGCCTGGAGCTCGAGGTCGGCTGGCTGCCGCCGCTGCAGGTGGCCGCCCGCAACGGCAACATCCAGACCGGCGCGGACGGCTACTTCGACGCCTCGTCGGTGGTGGACCGCCTGAACGTGCCCGGCGGCAAGGTCGACCGCGCGCAGGGCGACATCCACCCGGGGGGCAACCCGCACTTCGTCTTCGATCCGCGCGCGGCGGCGCGCATCGCGACCGCGCTGGGTGATCGCATGGCGCGCCTCGATCCCACGCACGCCGAGCAGTACCGGGCCAACGCGAAGGCGCTGCACGATCGGCTGGACGACCTGGCCGAGCGCGAGCGCGCGCGCTTCGCCGCGCTGCCCGCTGCGCAGCGGCAGGTGGTCATCTACCACGACAGCCTGCCCTACCTGGCCGACTGGCTGGGCCTCACGCCGGTGGCGTTCGTCGAGCCGCGGCCGGGCATCCCGCCGACGCCGCCCCACGTGGCCAAGGTGCTGCAGCGCATGAAGAAGGCCGAGGCGCGGGTGATCCTGCAGGAGGCCTTCTACCCGAAGAAGACGAGCGAGACGCTGGCGCGCCTGGCCGGCGGGCGGGTGGTGGTGCTCGAGGGCGGCGCGCGCTTCGGCGCCGGTGACACCTACTCGGCGCGCATCACGCGCGTGGCGGAGGCGATCCATGCGGCGCTGTCTCGTTAGCGCGCTGGCGCTGTGGGCCGCGGGCTGCGCGCTCGAGGACGGGCAGCCGTGGGGGCGGCTGGCGCTCGAGGTCGAGGCCGCCTGGGAGGTGCCGGCCGGGCGTCTCGACGACGCAGGGCGGCTGCTGACGCCGCAAGACTACGCGGTGCGCGTGGACGCCCTGGCGATCGAGCTCGACGCGGCCAGCGCGACCTGGGCGCCGCCCGGGGGCGCGGCGAGCGGCTTCGATCCGGCCAACCCCCCCGCCGGGTACTCCCTGTGCCACAACGGCCACTGCCACGCGGCCGACGGCCGGCTGGTGGAGTACGCCGACATCGCCGCCGAGCAGGCGACCGGCGGGGCCGGGGCGACGCCCGTCGCCTTCGCGGTGACCGGACCGGCGGTGTCGCTGACGCCCGACGGCGCCGTCGCGACGGTGGGCCTGTCCGGTGAGGCGGTGCCCCTCGAGCGGGGGCGCCTGACCGCCGCCGAGGTGCGGGTCGTCGCCTTGCGGATGCGCGGCGTCGCCTTCGATCGCCTCGACCGCCTGCCCGCCGAGGGCGTGCCCTTCGACGTCGAGGTCGCGCTCGACGTGCCCGTGCGAGCGCCCCTCGACGCGCCGCTGGATCGCGACGCCCCGGTCGGCGTCGACCTGAGCCTGCGGCTCGTCCTCCCGCCCAGCTTGCTGGACGGCCTCGACTTCTCCGCGACGCCCGACGTGGCGGCCCACGTGGCCGCCCGCCTGGCCGAAGACCTGACCCTGAACGCGCGCGTCGCGCGCCACGACGACTGAACGAGGACATCCATGAACCTGCGCATCGCTGCTCTGTTCGTCCTGACCTTCGCCGTCGCCGCGTGCGGTGACGACCACGACGATGATCACGATCACGGCGGCGAGTCGCTGGCCGACGAGGCCTGCGAGCACACCACCGGGGGCCCCTATCGCGACGTCACCGCGACCGCCGACGCCGCCGATGGGCCCGTCGCCAGCTTCGCGCACACCGGGGTGCGCGTCGCGCTGACCGACGTGACGGGCGGCAAGGGGGGCTTCGTGACCTTCGAGGCCGACGCGGCCGGCGACTTCGTCTTCTTCCTCAGCGCCGACGTGCCGCTGGCCGTGCAGGACGCCACCGGCGCGGCGGTCGCCATCGAGGCCACCGCCGACGTGGACGCCTGCGCCGAGGTCGCGGTGCAGCACACCGTGGAGCTGGCGGTCGGCAGCTATCGGCTCAGCTTCGGGCCCACCGACGTGAGCACCGTCACGCTGGTCGGGGAGGCCGCGGGCGAGGCCCACGACCACGCGCACGAGTGATCAGTCGCAGTCGTCGCAGACGCCGCGCAGCTGCACCTCGACGCGGTTCTGGGCGACGGCGGCCGGCGCCGCGCGCGGCGCGCTGAGGTCCACCCCCAGCCCGGGCAGGCACTGCACGGTGCCGCAGTCGGTGCAGACGAAGTGGGCGTGGTCGTGGCTCTCGGCCGGGCGCGGGCACTCGAAGCGCCAGACGTGATCGCCCGCGTCGAAGCGCCGCAGCAGCCCGACCCGCGTGAGATCCATCAGGTTGCGGTAGACGCTCGCCCGATCCAGCTGGAGGTCGGCGAGGGCCTCGACCACGTCCCCGTGGCTGCGGGGGGTGTCGGCGCCGCGCAGATGGCCCAGCACCGCCACGCGCCCGGGCGTCGCGCGCAGGCCGGCGGTCCGCAGGGCGTCCTTGAGATCGGTGGCGAGGGCCGGCTTCATGGCGCGACGGTAGCGAGGCGCCCTCGGGCGCGCAACCGCGGAGGTCAGCCCTCGTCGGCCAGCCGGAGGGGCGGCGGTCGGCTGGACGCGCTGGCCTGGAACACGCGGTTCCGGCCGTGTCGCTTGGCCTGGTACAGGGCCTGGTCGGAGGCGGCGAAGAGCTGCTCGGTCGTGCGTCCGTCGCCGGGGAAGGCGGCGACGCCCGCGCTGAAGGTGACCGCCACCTGCCGCTCGTTGCCCTTCTCGTCCACCAACGTGAGCTGATCGTCGGCCAGCCGGGTGCGCAGCCGGTCGGCCACCAGCCAGGCCGCGCGCGCGTCGGTCTCGGGCAGCACCAGGGTCATCTCCTCGCCGCCGTAGCGGAAGGCGCGGTCGGTGGCGCGGATGCTCGCCCGCAGCAGCCCGGCCACGGTGCGCAGCACGTCGTCGCCGCCCTGGTGGCCGTAGGTGTCGTTGAGCTGCTTGAAGTGGTCGAGGTCGATCATCACCACCGCGAACTGCCCGCCGTAGCGCTGGCAGCGGTTGAACTCCTGCGCGACGAACTCGTCGAGGCAGCGCCGATTCAGCAGCCCGGTCAGCCCGTCGTGCCGCGACAGATCCACGAGCTGCTTGTTGGCCACCTCGAGCTCGGCCTTGGCCTTCTCGAGGTCGCGGGTGCGCACCTCGACGATCTCTTCGAGGTGCCGCCGCGCGCCGTCGAGCCGGATCTCGGTGTGCTTCTGGCGCGTGATGTCGACCATCAGCCCCTCGACGCGCGTGTAGGCGCCGTCGACGGGATCCTGCCCGGCGCCGCTGTCGAGCACCCAGCGCTCCTCGCCCTCGGCCGTCCGCACGCGATACGCCACGCGGTAGGGGCGGTGGTGGTCGAGGGCCTCGCGGATGGCCGCGTGGACCGCCTCGACGTCGTCGGGGTGGATGAGCGCGTCGAGGGCGATGCGCCGGTTGTCGATCAGATCGCCCGGCGGGTAGCCGGTGAGATCGATGCTGCCCTCGCTGACGTACTCGGCGGTGCGGGTGAAGTCGTTCTGGCACCGGTAGGCCAGGCCGGGCAGCTGGGTGGCCAGGCTGGCCAGGGCGCGATCACTCTCGGTGCGCGCGTAATCGCTGAGCTGGCTGCGGGTGAGGACGCGGGCGACCACGGCGTAGACGGCGACGGTCGAGACGAAGAGCAGCACCCAGTCGCCGTGGGCGAGCAGGGCGGCGATCTCGGGGGCGGACTCGGCCGCCGCGCGCCGGGCGCCGTCGGCCAGGGCCAGCCAGACGCCGGCCACCAGCGCGTAGGCGATGGCCAGGCTCGAGGCGACCGACCGCGCGTGCCGCCGCACGCCCCGAAGCTCGGTGTTGTCCATCCGCTCCTCCCGGCAGCGCCGAAGGCCCGCTGGTGGGATCGGAGCGCACGCCCCGGCCGCTGAACGTTCAGGTCGTCGGTGACCCCACCGGGTGTGATTCAGAGCCGTTGGTCCACCGGACGCCCCGCCAGGACGGGCGGGCGGTCAGCGGTCAGCTTTCGGCTCCGTCGCGACGCGTGTACCGTGTGGCCGGACGCTCCGTGTTTCGAGCTTGCCGGGCGGTCTCGAGCCCGGCAGAGCGGACGGGGCTCGGCCGAAAGCTGAGAGCTGAAAGCTGACAGCCCGTTGGTGGAAGCACCATCGGCTCGTGTGCAGACCCGACCCCACCTGTCGACTGGCCCTCCGCCCCGCGCCGTCGTAGGATGGCCGCGCTCATGGCCATCCTCTACACCAGCGGTGTGCGCGTCGGCGCCCTGACGATCGATCCCGCGGGGCGCGTCGCCCAGGCGTTCTGGACCCATCGCCCGGCCCGGCGCCCGCCGGCGCAGCGGGTGCTGGCCAGCGCCCCGCTCGCGCGCACCTGGCCCGGCGCCCTGGGCCTGCCCCTGCGGCGCGGGGCCGTGGCGATGGGGCACCGCATCGAGCTGTTGCCCACCGGCTACGGCGTCGGCGGCGCGGCGCTCCTTCTGACCCGCGACGGGCACCGCACGCTGGTCGTCGGTCCGACGACGCCCGCGCTGCGCCCGCGCGCCGCCCACCACCTGGTGCTGTGCGCGCCCGCGCCGCCCCAGGCCCCGGCGGACTGGCTCGATCGCGTCATCCGAGGGCCCACCCGGCAACGGCTGGTGGTGCCGGATGGCGCGGCGGCCGCCGTCGTGAGCGCGACGCTCGAGGACGCCGGCGTGCCCCATCGCGTGCCCGACTGGCTGGGCGGCGGCGACCGCCGGGCGCCCATCGGCATCTCCACCCGCGGCCCGGGGACGGTCGTGGACGTGCGGCCCCAGGCCAGCGAAGCGTGGCTCGTCGGGTTCGCCTGCGCGGTCGGGCCCGAGATCGTGTATCTGTACGGTCCGCGCGCCGACGCGGTGGCGGTGGATCTGGCCGCCGCCGGCGTGTCGACGCGGGTGCTGCACGCGCCGCAGCAGATGAACCTGGGCAGCTTCGACGTGGCCGAGCGCCGGCCGCCGCAGCCCGGCGCGCCCCACCGCCGACCCCCCGTCGGCGAAGACGAGGCCCACCCCGACGATTGAAGCGGGGCCCGGAGCCGAGGAGCCCATGACCGCCCGCTACGCCGTCCGCATCACCAACCGCCGCAAGGGCGGCGTCCTGCGCTGGCTGGCGCGGGCGCTGTTCCTCGTGGTGGTGGCGAGCGTCGTCGGCGGGGCGGGGGTGGCGGTCGGCGCCTACGTCCACTTCAGCGAGGATCTGCCGGAGCCGCCGACGGTCGAGGGCTACGCGCCCCCGACGGTCAGCCGCTTCTACGCCGACGACGGGCGCCTCATCGGCGAGTTCACGGTCGAGCGGCGCGAGGTCGTGCCCCTCGAGCAGATGCCGCGGCACCTGATTCAGGCCTTCCTCGCCGCCGAGGACAAGCGCTTCTTCGAGCACCAGGGCGTCGACGTGCGCGCCACGCTGCGCGCGCTGCTGGCGAACTACCTGGCCAAGAGCACGGTGCAGGGCGCCTCGACGCTGACGCAGCAGCTGTGCAAGACGCTGGTGGGCAACGAGAAGTCCTATCGGCGCAAGGCGCGCGAGGCCATCCTGGCGCGCCGCACCGAGGCGACGCTGGACAAGCTCGAGATCCTCTACCTGTACCTGAACCAGATCTACCTGGGGCACGGCGCCTACGGCGTGCAGGCGGCGGCGCGGGCCTACTTCGCCAAGGACGTCTGGGCGCTCGACCTGGCCGAGGCGTCCATGCTGGCCGGGCTGCCGCCGCAGCCGGGGCGGCTGAACCCGGTGCTGGATCCGCCGGCCGCCAAGGAGCGCCAGCGCTATGTGCTCGACCGCATGGTCGAGGAGGGCTTCGTCACGCGCGACGAGGCAGACGCCGCGCTGAACCAGCCGCTGACGGTGCAGCGCGCCAAGCCGCAGGTGTTCGACGAGGTGGCGCCTTATTACGCCGAGCACGTGCGCAAGCACGTGCAGTCGACCTACGGCTACGACGCGCTGAACCGCGACGGGTTGCGGGTGTTCACCGCGGTGGACGTGGATCTGCAGCGCGCCGGGCGCGAGGCGCTGCGCGAGGGGCTGCACGATCTGGCGGAGCGGCAGGGCTTCACCGGGCCGGTGGGGCACGTCGAGGACGAGGCGGCGCGCGCGGACTTCCTGAAGCGGGCCGCCGCGCGGTACGCCGGGCCGCCGGCGCTCGAGCCGGAGCGCTACTACCTGGGGCTGGTGACGGCGGTCGCGAAGGACGAGGCGACCGTGCAGGTGGGCGACGTCGAGGCCTTCGTGCCCCTGCGCGGCGGCATGAGCTGGGCGGCGCCCTACGAGGCCGGCGACGACGCCAACAACCGCCGGGTGAGCGACGCGCGCAAGGTGCTGAAGGCCGGCGACGTGATCGTCACGCGGCTGAACCGCAGCGAGAAGCTGGCCGACGCCGAGCGCCCGGCGCTGCAGCTCGCGCAGGAGCCCGCGGTGCAGGGTGCGCTGGTGTCGATGGATCCGCACACCGGCTACGTGAAGGCGATGCTGGGCGGCTACGACTTCGATCAGAGCGAGTACAACCGCGCCTTCCAGGGCTGCCGCCAGCCGGGGTCGGTGTTCAAGCCGCTGGTCTACAGCCTGGCGCTGGATCGCGATTACACGCTGGCGACGCCCCTCGACGACGCGCCGGTGGTGGTCTACGACCAGGGCGCGCAGTACATCTGGAAGCCGAAGAACTACGGCGGGGCGTACAAGGGCACGGTCCTGCTGCGCGACGCGCTCATCAAGTCGATGAACATCCCGGCGGTGCGGGTGATTCGGCACGTGAAGCCCGACGCCGCGGCCGACTGGGCGCGCACCTTGGGGGTGACGACGCCGATGGACGCGCACGACTCGCTGGTGCTGGGCAGCTCGTGCGTGCCGCCCTGGGACATGGTGAAGGTGTACGGGCTGTTCGCGTTGCGCGGGCAGCGGCCGCGCCCGGTGTTCATCAAGCGCGTCGAGGATCGCCGCGGGCGGGTGCTGGAGGATCGGACGCACTTCGCCGACGCCTGGGCGGGCACGCCGGCGCGGCTGGACGCGATGCTGCGGGCGTTGTTCGAGCCGCGCGAGCAGGTGCTCGACGAGGGCACCGCGTACCTGATGCAGACGGCCCTGCGCGACGTGGTGCAGGCGGGCACGGCGGTCAAGGCCAAGGCGCTCGACAAGCCGGCCGGCGGCAAGACCGGCACCACGGACGCCTACGACGCCTGGTTCGTCGGCTTCACCGAGTCGCTGGTGACGGCGGTGTGGGTGGGCAGCGATCTGAACAAGCGCAAGCTGGGGCGGGGCGAGACGGGCGGCAAGGCCGCGCTGCCGGTGTGGCTGAGCTACATGGGCCAGGCGCTCGCGGGCCGGCCCCAGGGGGACTTCACCGAGGAGCCGCCCGCGGGCATCGAGTTCTACGCCGTCGATCGCGCGACGGGGCTGCTGGCGCCGCCGGGCAACGCCGCCTTGAACCTGCCCTTCAAGCGCGGTACAGAGCCCACCGACATGGCCCCCCGGGCCGGCAGCTTCGACCAGCGCGACCTCGACGTGGTCGAGGGGAGGTTCTGAGCCGTGCTCCCCTTCGGAATCGGGTTCAGCGAGGTCCTGCTCATCGGCATCGTGCTGCTGCTGGTCGTCGGCCCGCACAAGCTGCCCGACATCGCGAAGACGCTGGGCAAGGGCGTGCGCACGCTGCGCAAGGCCGGGCAGGAGCTGCGCGACGCGATCGAGGTCGAGGACATCAAGCGCTCGGTCTTCGACGAGCCCCCGCGCCCGACCTGGCGGCCGCCGCCGGAGCCGGTCAAGGACGTCGAGCCCGACGCCAGCGGCACCTACGCCGAGGCCGCCGCCGTCGACGCGACGGCGGGGGATCCGGACGGCGAGGACGTGGCCGCCGGCGAAGCCGCCGTGCGCGCCGCGCGCCGCCCGGCCGCGGCCGCCGGCGCCGTGCCCCGCGGCGCCGCGCCGCCCGACGACATCGACGAGGACGACATCGAGGACGCCGAGGTCGTCGAGGTGACGTCCTCGCGCAAGGCCCCGGCCCCGCAGACCACGGACGACGATGAGCAGCCCGCCGAACGCACCCCCGGACGCGATCCCGACCCCGTCGCCTGAGGACGAGCTCGAGGGGAGCCGCGCGCCCTTCCTCGACCACCTCGAGGAGCTGCGGTGGCGCCTGTGGAAGGCGCTCATCGGCGTGATCGTCGCCGCGACGACCTGCTACCTCTTCCGTGAGGCCATCTTCAGCTTCCTGACCGATCCGCTGTTCGAGACGCTCGAGAAGCGGCAGTTCGAAGGCGCCATCAAGTTCCGCACGGTGTCGGGCGCCTTCATGTTCCACTTCAAGACCGCCATCCTCGGCGGCATCTTCTTCGGCATCCCGATCGTGCTGTACCAGGGCTGGCAGTTCGTCGCGCCCGGGCTCTACAAGAAGGAGCGCCGCGTCGCGCTGCCCTTCGTGGCCCTGTCGTCCCTGTGCTTCATCGGGGGCGGCGCCTTCGCGTACTACATGGTGCTGCCCGAGGCCTTCGACTTCCTGCTCGGCTACGCCATCGACCAGGGCGGGCGCAAGATGCTGCCCGACATCACGGTCGAGGATTACCTCGGCTTCACGACCAAGCTGCTGCTGGCCTTCGGCATCATCTTCGAGATGCCGGTCGCGGTCGGCTTCCTGTCGGCGGTGGGCCTGGTGACCCACCACGTGCTGATCAAGTATTGGCGGTTCGCCATCGTCGGCGCCTTCATCGTGGGTGCGCTGCTGACGCCGCCGGACTACGTCACGCAGACCATGCTGGCCGTGCCGCTGTGCGGGCTGTACGGCCTCAGCATCGGCATCGCCTGGTTCTTCACCAAGCGCCGCGCCGAGGCCGCCGCCGCGCTCGACGCCGAGTACGCCGACGACCCGCCGGCCGGTCCCGAGGGGCCGCCGCCCAGCGGGGGGGGCGCGGCGTGAGGCGGACGCTCGATCTCTCGCTGCACCCGGACGACGCCGACGGGGCCGGCCTGCGCCGCGCGGTGGCGGCGGCCCTGGGGGTCGACGCCGAGCGCGTGACGGGGGTGGTGCCGCTGCACCGGGCCGTGGACGCGCGCCGCGGGCGGGTGCGCGTGGAGTACCGGGTCGAGGCCGTCGTCGACGCGCCCTTCGCGGATCCGGGGCCGGTCGAGGTGCCCCAGCCCGCGCCGCTGACCACGACGCCCGAGGTCGTGGTGGTGGGCGCCGGCCCGGCGGGCTTGTTCTGCGCCTGGCAGCTCGCGGTGCGCGGGGTGCGCGCGGTGCTGGTCGAGCGCGGCGCCGACGTGCGCGGGCGCCGCCCGGCGCTCGCCCGGCTGAACCGCGAGGGCGTGCTCGATCCCGAGACGAACTACTGCTTCGGCGAGGGCGGCGCGGGCACCTTCAGCGACGGCAAGCTGTACACCCGCGCCAAGAAGCGCGGCCCGGTGCAGGCGGTGCTGCGGCTGCTGGCCGCCTGCGGCGCGCCCGAGCGCATCCTGTACGAGGCGCGGCCCCACATCGGCACGAACCGGCTGCCCCAGGTGGTGATCGCGCTGCGCGAGCGCCTGAAGGCGGCCGGGGTGGACGTGCGCTTCGGCGCGCGCGTCGACGATCTGCGGATCGAGGGTGACCGCGTCACCGGGGTGCGCCTGTCCGACGGCACCGACCTCGCCGCGCGCGCCGTGGTGCTGGCCACCGGCCACTCGGCGCGCGACGTCTACCACCTGCTGCACCGGCGCGGCGTGGCCATCGAGGCCAAGCCCTTCGCCCTCGGCGTGCGCGCCGAGCACCCGCAGCCGCTGATCGACGGCATCCAGTACGGCCCCCTGGGCGGCCACCCCAACCTGGGCGCGGCGCCCTACGCCCTCAAGCGCACCGCCGGCGACATCGGCGTCTACAGCTTCTGCATGTGCCCCGGCGGCTTCATCGTGGCCGCCGCCACCGGGCCCGACGAGGTGGTGGTCAACGGCATGAGCCCCTCGACGCGCGACAGCCGCTACGCGAACTCGGGCGTGGTGGTCACCGTCGACGCGGCGGTCTACGGGGAGGGGCCGCTGGCCGGGCTCGCCTGGCAGGCGGCCGTCGAGCGCACCGCCTTCGCCGCGGGCGGCGGGCGCTTCCGCGCGCCGGCCCAGCGCATCACCGACTTCGTCGCCGGCCGCGTCTCGGCCAGCCTGCCCGACTGCAGCTACCGCCCGGGCCTGGTGTCGGCCGACCTGCGCGCCGTGCTGCCGCCGCGCATCAGCGAACCGCTGACCGAGGCCCTGCGCTGGTTCGACCGGGCGCGCATGCGCGGCTACCTGACCGACGAGGCCGTGCTGGTGGGCGTCGAGTCGCGGTCCAGCGCGCCGGTGCGCGTGCCCCGCGGCCCCGATCTGCAGAGCCCCAGCCACCCCGGCCTGTATCCCTGCGGCGAGGGCGCGGGCTACGCCGGGGGCATCGTCAGCGCGGCCCTCGACGGCATGCGCGTGGCCGACGCCATCGCCGGAGGTGCCCGATGAGCTCCGCTGAAGACGCCGATCTGATCGCCCCGTCCGGCGCCCGTTGGGCGGCGCCGGCGGCCGTCGCCGCGGTGGTCATCGCCGCCGCCACCTGGCTGATGTGGACGCCAGCCCCGCCCCCGCTGACCGACTGCGGCGCCGTCGCCACCGCCACGCACCCGCTGGCGCACGACACGTTCTGCACCCTCAGCGGCACCGTGGAGGGCGACAAGGTGCTCTCGATGGGGAAGGGCGTGCCGACGGCCAGCGACGACAAGACGCGCGCACAGGGCGTGCGCCTCTTCGTCAAGCTGGCCGGGGCCGACGTCATCGCCATCCTGTCCGCCGATCGCGACGACGTGCTCGCCTGGCGCGCGCGCCACCGCGAGACGCTCGAGGGCTTCGAGGTGAAGGGCCCCGGTCGGGTATTCGATCCGAACGCCGAGAAGGGGTACGAGGGGACCGGGCAGGCGCTGCGCAAGCTCTTCGGTCTCGACGCCGGGGCGCCGATGCGCCTGTACGACACGGCCTGGCGCCCGGACGCGGAGTGATGTCGGGGGCCTGGACCTGCGCCGCGGATTCTGGAACGATCCCGCCGACGAACGCGAGGTGAACCGATGAAGATCTTCGAGCCGCACATCCACATGTTCAGCCGCACCACCGACGACTACGAGCGGATGGCGCTGGCCGGCATCAAGGGCGTGCTCGAGCCCGCCTTCTGGCTGGGTCAGCCGCGCACGACCGTGGGCACCTTCAAGGACTACTTCGACACGCTGCTGGGGTGGGAGCGCTTCCGGGCCGCGATGTTCGGCATCAAGCACTACTGCACGATGGGCCTCAACCCCAAGGAGGCCAACGATCCGCGGGTGAACGAGGGCGTGCTCGAGCTGCTCGAGGAGTACGTCAACAAGGAGGGCGTCGTCGGGGTGGGGGAGATCGGCCTCGACGACATGACCCCCACCGAGGAGCGCATGTTCCTCGCGCAGATCGAGCTGGCCAAGAAGAACAACCTGCCGATCCTCATCCACACGCCGCACCGCGACAAGCGGCAGGGCGTCGAGCGCATCCTCGACATGGTGGCCGAGTCGGGCATCCCGCCCGAGCACGTGCTGGTGGACCACAACAACGAGATCACGATCCCCCTGATGAAGGGGCGCGGGCACTGGGCGGGCTTCAGCATCTACCCGAACACCAAGATGACGCCCGAGCGCATGGTCGAGATCTTCCGGCGCTTCGGCACCGACCAGATGGTGATCAACAGCGCCGCCGACTGGGGCGTCAGCGATCCGCTGCTGGTGCCGAAGACGGTGCAGGTGATGCGCAAGAACGGCATGGACGAGGACGAGATCGAGAAGGTGGTGTGGCACAACCCGATCACCTTCTTCGCGCAGTCCGGGCGCATCGGCTTCGAGGACTTCGAGGAGGGCGGGCGCATCGACCGCTCGCAGCTGCACCAGGGCAACTCGGTGCTGCGCGGGCAGACGCCCTGACGCCGCGGCGAGGGGGTGGGTGTCCACCTTTTCGTCTCGATCGTCCAGATTCTGGCCACCGGGCTGGCCACCCCGCGCGGCGCGGAGCCGCGCCAACCCGACGCGCGCCGTCATGGCACGCGCCGTGCGTAGAGGGGCCGCCATGCGAAGCGCACAGTCTCTGCTGAACCCTGCCTTCGGGCTCGCCGCGCTGGTCTTCGTCGGCTGCGTCGACGTGCCCACTGAGCCCGACACCCCCACCACCGAGACGCTGCGGTTCGACGCCTTCAAGGGCGACGCGCCGGCGCCGGCCACCGAGGTCGTGCCCACGGTGCTCGGGGACGCCGACGGCGACGGGCCGGTGGTGGAGCTGATCGTGACCGACGTGTGGGGGCGGCTGCCCGACCGCGAGAGCGTCGTCACCATCGCGCACGAGCACGGCCACAAGGTCGAGCTGACCGGCTACCTCGAGCCGCTGCTGGTGCGCCTGGATCGCCCCGGCCGGTACACGCTGCACGCGCAGGTGCCCGACCACCTGCCCGAGTCGATGCACTTCGAGGTCACCGCCAGCGGCGAGATCCCCGTGCCGGCCGATCAGGTGACGCACTGGGCCTTCGGCAAGGCGCTGCGCACGGTCGAGGGGCGCGACACCGGCATCTACGGCCTCTACATCGGCCTCGAGCATCGCTTCTACGCGGCCAGCGGCCCGCCCCCGCGCCGCGGCAACAGCATCGAGCTGTTCCACGACGGCGCCTCGGCCTTCGGGGCGATGGCGGAGGATCTCGATCAGGCTCGGGAGCGCGTGCACCTGTCGTTCTGGCTGATGAAGGCGCTGTTCGAGCTGCGGCGCAGCGACGACCTGAGCCTGAGCGCCGACGCGCGCCGGGCGAACACGATCATCGAGACGCTGCGGCGGCTGCCCGGCGTGAAGCGGGTGCTGCTCAACGAGTTCTGGGGGCGCAGCGACACGCTCAACGACGTGGGCGTGCTCGACGACGAGATCCAGAAGCACGCCGAGGACGCGGGCGACGACATCGAGGTCGTGCTGCAGGCCAACGAGACCGAGGTGCCCTACTACGACACCATCCCGGTCACCGACGGCGAGTGGTCGTACGTCGAGCGCCTGCTGGCCGTCTACCCCGAGTGGGCCGACCGCGCCTTCCTCAACGAGGAGACCATCACGCCCTCGGTCTACGACCGGGCGCTGAAGTGGACCGACCTGCAGGTGGGCAGCTGGCACCAGAAGTTCGTGACCGTGGACGGCCGGGTCGGCTTCCTCGGCGGCATGAACATGAACTGGGCCGACTGGGATCGCGGCGACCACGACGTGCACGATCCGTTGCGCGCGCCCTTCGACCTGTCGCCCGCCGACCGGCGCGACATCGCCGCGCTGAAGGAGCCCGCGCCGATCAACCCGCGTAAGGACTACATGGCCCGCATTGAGGGCCCGCTGGTCGACGACGTCGAGGCGCTGTTCCAGAAGCGCTGGGACCTGGCGATCATGCGCAACCACCACTACGCGCAGAACGTGACGCCCTTCGACCGGGAGCCGCCCCTCGACCTGCGCGGCGACGTGCCCGGCGTCGAGGCGCAGCTGACGGTGACGACGCCGATGCCCTTCTGGGAGCACAGCATCCTCGAGAGCATGCGGCGGGCCATCGAGAGCGCCGAGGACTTCATCTACATCGAAGACCAGTACTTCCGGATGCCCATCCTGAACACGGTCATCGAGCGGCGCATGCGCGAGGTGCCCGACCTGAAGCTCATCGTGATCACCAAGCCGGTGGGCTATTGGGATCCGGGCCGCAAGTGGACGGCGCTGGCGAACGCGCAGTTCGTCAAGCAGTTCCGCGACCGCTATCTGCTGCTGACGCTGACGGCCCACGCGCTGGTGAACGACGGGCGGGGCAACGTCGAGGCGCGCTTCGCCCCGGTGGACATCCACTCGAAGATGCTGATCGTCGACGACCGCCTGATGTCGGTCGGCTCGTGCAACAAGAACAACCGCGGGCTGATCTACGAGGGCGAGGCCAACCTGATGATCCACGATCCCGACTTCGTGCGGTCGGAGCGCCAGCGCATCTTCGGCCGCCTGGTGGGCGAGCGCCTGTGGGATCGCGTGGTGGATGCGGACGAGGCCTTCGACGTCTTCACCCAGCTCGCGCTGCGCAACCAGCAGGTCCACGACTGGTGGGACGACGAGGGCTTCGAGGCGCCGGCCGACCGGCTCAGCCCCGAGCGCCTGCCCGAGGGGCTGATCTTCCCCCTCGAGGTGCCCGACAGCTGGTGGTTCGACGTCGGCCCCGACTTCTCCTGACCGGGCCGTTCGCGGCGCCGTGACGGCGCGGATCTGGGCGTGGGCGTGCTAACCTCGGCCGCCGATGACCCTGATGGCCTGCTTCCCCTGCGACCTGCTCTACGAGGTCGCCGACGCGCCGGCGGCTGCCGGTCCGCGCTGCCCGCGCTGCGGCGGTGCGCTGCGCGCGCACACACCCCAGGAGATCTTCGACCTCTCCGATGATGACCTGACCGGGCCGCTGGGCGGACCGCGCCGGGCCGATGATCGCACGCGCCCACAGCCGGCCCACGACTTCGACGCGTCCGGCTTCGAGGCTGATGACACGCGCGTCGTCGGTGGGCTGCGCGACATCGTCGAGCGGCTGCGCGCCGATCCCGCCCAGGAGCGGGCGGTGGTGTCAGCGGAGGCGGTGCGGGCCGCGTTCGGGCGCCGCACGCCCACCCGCGTGCTGGACGCGACGCCCGGCGACGCGCCGCTCGATGATCCGGGGCCCACCCGCGTCGAGCCGGCGGCCGCCGCGCCGGCCGACTTCGACGAGCTGGCGCCGACCCGCATCGGCGACGAGCCGATCGCACCCGAGGCCGTGACGGCGGTGGCCGCGGTGACCGACGACGAGGGGCCCGAGGACGCCCTGCCCACGGCCATCGCGGACCTCGGCGGCGCGGCCAGCGACGAGGCCGCCGTGCCCACGGCGGTCGCGGCGGTGGGGGAGGCGGGTCCGGACGAGGACGACATGCCGACGGCCATCGCGGCGGTGGCGATCGCGCCGGCGCCGGCGGGGCCCGAGCGTGAGCGGCCCGCTGGGGCGCCGTCCCGGCCACCGCCGCCGCCGCCGCTCGACGACGATCTGCTCGACGACCTGCCGACGCGGCGCGCGCGTGCGCCCCGCGGCCGAGCGGGCGGCGCGCGGCCGCGCCGCCCAGGTGCGCGAGGACGACACCCGCCCGCGGCCCGCCGCCAGCCGGCCGCCGCCCCCCAGCGCGGCCGAGGCGACGCCGGGTCCGACGCGGGTGGCCCTGGGCGCCGGCGCCTCGGCGCATCCACGTCCCCTGACGCCGCCCGCGCCGGGTCAGCGGCCGCCGCCGCCCGCGCCGGGTCAGCGGCCGCCGCCGCCCGCGCCGGGGCCGCCGTCGTCTGCGGCCGCCTCCGAGGAGTCACCGCTCGAGGCCGACTACCAACAGGGCCCCTACGCCAGCTGGTTCGACGCCCGGCCGTCCCGGGTGGCCGACGGCACCGACGCCATCGCGGGCATCATCCTCCAGGAGAAGGGGCGCGACCGCGGCACCCGCGTGACGCCGCGCATCGTGGGCGGCGGCGCAGGCCGACCGTGGCGCCTGCTGGCTGGGATCGGCCTGCTGGCGCTGCTGGCGGCGGGGGCGCTGGGCCTGGTGTGGTGGCAGCGCGACGCCCCGAGCGGACGCCAGGCACCGACCGCGCCGGCCGAGGCGTCGCGCGCCGACCCATCGCCCCTCGAGCAGGGCCTGGCCGAGACGCAGGCGCGGCTGCCGGTGGCCGTCGCCGCGGACAGCGTCGATGTGACGGCGTACCTGGTGGCCGGCCCGGAGGGGGTGCGCTCGGTGGCGGGGCCCGTGCCGGGGCTGATCACCGCGCGGGTGCCCGACACGCTGGTGACGGTGGATGACCAGGGCGCCTGGATCCCGGGGCTGGTCGAGGCGCTGACCCGCGCCGTCGACAGCCCAAGGATGCTGACGCTCGCGCTCGACGCCGGCACGGACGCGCGCAGCGTCGCGCGCTTCGCGCGCAGCGGCCGCCGGGCGGGCTTCGAGCGCTTCGCGCTGGTGGTGCAGCCGCCCGGCGCCGCGGACGCGCGCGGCAGCCTCGAGTTCGAGCTGCCCGGATCGGCCCGGCCGAGCGCCGGGGTCGCGGTCGTGCGGGTGGGCCGCCTGGGCGTCCACGCGAGCGTCGAGGGGCGGGACGGCCGCAAGCTGGACGAGGGCGACATGGTGCCGCGGCGCTCGGGCCGGCTCGACCGCGAGGGCCTCGACCGCCTGTTGACGCGGCTGACCGGCGCCCATCCGCTGGTGCGCGTCGCGCTGCTGCACGCCAACGGCGATCTCCCGCTGCCCGAGCTGGTCGACGTGGTGAGCGTCCTGCGGACCGCGGGGGAGCGGGATCGCTACCCGACGGTGTGGTTGGCCGTCCACTGATCGCCGCCCGGTCACGTCATCGGGCGCAAACCTCTCCTCGGCGCTGCGTCTCTGCTCGGGGTCTCGGCGGAGGGGCGAGCGATGCGCGATCATCGAGTGGGGCTGGGGTTGTGCGTGCTGCTGAGCCTGGGCGGCGCCGCCCTCGCGGCGCCCCCGAGCGCCGAGCGGCTGTTCGAGCAGCGCGAGTATCTGGGCGCCGCGGCCGCCTTCGAGGCCCGCTACGCGGTGGACGGCCGCCTGACCACGCTGCGCTTCGCGGCGCTCTCGTGGACCGGCGCGGGCGAGGTCGAGCGGGCCTGGGCGGCGTGGGAGCGCCTGCTCGCGCTGGGGCCACCGGGCGCGCTGGCCGCCGAGGCCCGGGCGGCGCTGGCGCGGCTGCGCGCCGATCACTACGGCGAGATCGTGGTGCGCTGCACGCCTGGGCGGGGTCGGGTGCAGATCATCCCGCGCGCCGGCGGGCGCCCGGTGCGCGGCAGGTGCCCCGGTGTGTCGGCGACGGTGCGCGCCGGCTGGTACCAGGTGGCGGTGCGGGCCGAGGGCTTCGGCCCGCAGATCGAGCAGGCGCTGGTGCGGCCGGGGGCGACGCGCGAGCTGGACGTGACGCTCACGCGCCCGGCGCCGACGTCGGTGCGCAGAATCGATGCGGAGCAGGTGACGCCGTTGGTACGGTAGCGCCCATCGACCAGCGAGGGGCGGAGTCATGCTGCAGGAACGGCTCGGGGTGCGTTGGGTGCTGCTGCTGGGCCTGCTGGGGGCTGCTGGCTGCGACGATGGCGGCGGCGGGGGCGCCGGGGCCGACGCCCGCGCGCCCGACGGCGGGGCCGCCGACGTCGCGCCCGCCGACGCCGCGGCGCCCGTCGACGCGGGGCCGGTGGACGCCGGCGACGCGGCCCCTGCGCGGCTGCCGCCCCTGGTGCCCGCGCCCGACGCCTACGCCGAGATCGAGGCGCTGGGCATCACCCGGTTCTTCGGTCGGGCCCAACCCATCGCCGAGACCGAAGCCGAGGGGGGCATCACCAGCTTCACCTTTGACCCGGCCGACGGGCCGGTGTGCTTCCGGGGCGAGCCCTTCAGCATGGCGGTGCGCGACCGCGGCCACGGCGATCTCCTGATCTTCTTGCAGGGCGGCGGCGCCTGCTGGTCGGACTTCTGCTTCGCCATCGACTTCGCCCGCGAGGGCATGCCGCCCATCGACATCCTGGATCCCGCGCTCGAGGCCAACCCGGTGCGCGACTGGGACGTGGCCTACCTGCCCTACTGTGACGGCTCGCTGTTCGTGGGCGAGGCCGCCTACGACGACGACGATGACGGCGAGATCGACCGCCAGCACGCCGGCCTGCGGAACGTGTCGGCGGCCCTCGACGTCATCGCCGCGCGCTTCCCCGCGCCGCGCCGCATCTTGCTGGCGGGCAGCAGCGGCGGCGCCTACGGCACCATCCTCACCACGGTGCTGGTGCGCGCGAAGTACCCGACGACGCCCCTCTACGTCTTCAGCGACTCGGGCGTGGGCGTCGCCAAGGCCGCCGAGCCCACCTTCCTGGCGGATCTGCTGGTGGAGTTCGACGCCGCGCAGTACCTGCCGGCGAGCTGCACCGACTGCATCACCAACGGCCACCTGACCCGGCTCATCGCGTGGCAGCTCGAGCGCGACACCAACCTGCGGTTGGCCCAGTTCAGCTCGGTCAACGACTTCGTCATCGCCAACCTGTTCCTGATGATCGGCCCGGCCGGCTTCGAGCCCGCGCTGCTCGAAGAGACGGCGTGGCTGGCCGAGCGCTTCCCCGACCGCTACCGCCGCTTCATCGTGCCCGGCAAGCTGCACACCACGCTGCTCGGGGACGCGAGCGGCTTCGTCGGGCCCGAGCTGGGCGAGCGGCTGGCCGGCGTCGTCGAGCTGGGCAACATGACCGACACCGGCGCCGACGGCGTCACCGTCGGCGCCTGGCTCGAGGCGATGCTGGCCGACGATCCGGTGGTGTGGCGGGAGATCGTCGTGACCGAGTGAGGCGCCCGCCTCAGATGAACTTCATCGTGCCCAGGCGGCGGCCGTGCTCGAGCACGCGGCGCAGCACGCGGCGGCGCTCCGGCAGGCTGTCGTGGTGCGCCAGCCCCATGCGGCGCATCCACTCGATGAGCTCCGGCTGGCCGTTGTCGGCGCGCAGGGCGTGCGCCAGCGCCGCCATCGGCACCTCGATGGGCGCCAGCGCCGGGGGCAGCGGGCGGTCGGCGCCGCGCACGTAGTCGAGGGTCAGCGCGGCGCCCAGATCGCCGGCCAGCCGCGAGCGCTCGTTGACGTGCGGCAGGCCGAAGACGTTGCTTACCAGCGACGGCACCGACGCGTGCTCGACCACGTCGTCGAGCACGAAGCCACGCTTCACCAGCGGGCCGATCACCAGGCCCGGGACGCGGAAGCCGAGGTGGGCGAAGCCCTCGTCGGCCCGCGGCTCACCCTGGGCGAGGGGCGGGGGCACGTGGTCGAAGAAGCCCCCGTGCTCGTCGTAGAACACGACGATCAGGCAGCGGTTCCACTGGGGCGAGGTGCGCATCGCCTCGTAGACCGTGTGCAGGAAGGCCTGCCCCATGCGCACGTCCGAGGGCGGGTGGTCGTCGTTGACGAAGAAGGCCGGCTCGACGATCGACACGTTGGGCAGCGTGCCCGTGCGCGCCTGCTCGAAGAACACGTCGGCCTTCTGCCCGAGATCCTGCCGGTGCCGGTTGATCAGCGCCGTGAAGTACAGGTTCGAGAAGTAGCTCGACCAGGTGCCGCCCTGGGCCACCAGGGCCTCGTAGGGGGTCGGCGCGTCCACGGTGTGGTTGTTGGCCAGGGCGCCCTCGCTCGTGGCGCAGTGGCTGAAGAACCGGTTCGGCCAGGTCGGGCCCAGCAGGCCGCAGTGCCAGCGCTGGCAGAGCGCGTACTCATCGGCCAGCGCGTACGCCACCGGCAGGTCGTCGCGGGTGTAGTAGCCCATCACGTCCGCCAGCTCGGCGGGCGTCGCGTCGGGGTGGCTGCGGTGCTGCTGCTGGACGAAGCCGTCGTTGGCGCCGTCGTTGAACGATCGCACGCACGAGGTGTGGCCGTGGGGCGGATCGGGCTCGATGACATAGCGCCCGGCCAGGTGGTGGATGGGCACCGGCTGGCCGTCGGGGCCGGGGTTGCTCATGCCCTCGCGCAGGCCCTCGATGTCGTCGCGGCCCTCGAGCAGGCTGAGCGAACCGAACACGTGGTCGAAGGAGCGGTTCTCCATCTGCACGATGACCAGCGTGTCGATGTAGTGGAAGGGGTGGCTGCCGTCGCCGCGCGCCGGCTGCAGATCCGGTGGGGGCGCGCTGGCGTCCGGCTGCGGGCCGGCGTCGGCGGGCGGGCCGGCGTCCGGATCGGGGCCGGGCGCGCCGCCCATGCCCCCGCCGCCGCCCATGCCGCCGCCGCCCATGCCCCCGCCGCCGTCCAGCCCGCCCATCTGGGGCTGCGCGTCGCCGTCGTCGTCGCAGCCGCTCGCGTAGGCGCCCAACGCCACGCCGCCGGCGGCCAAACCCAACCGCCGCAACGCTTCGCGGCGATCCGTCCCGGTCTTCGAGGTGCGCTTCTTCATGGCGCGCATCATAGCGTGTGCCGGCCGCCGAGGGGGAAGGGCCTGCGCCGATCGGCCCCCTTGCACCGCACCGCGGGGGCGCGCAGCATGAGGCCATGGCCGAGCTCACCGACACCGAAGACATCACCCGCCGTGACCACGAGCGGGACGAGCAGGACGCGAAGAAGCAGGACGACGAGGCGCCGCAGACCGACTTCCGGCAGCGCGTCGAGCAGCTCGGCTACTACCGCATCTTCGCCGAGGCGGGGGGGCGCTTCGCCGAGGCCCTCGAGAAGATCGGCCTGCCCATCGCCGACGCCTTTCGCGACGTCGTCAAGAGCTTCCGGTTGGACGGCGACGGCCGCTTCGAGCTCACCCTCGCCCAGCCGGTGCACGTCTCGACGGCCACCGGCGCGCGCCTGACCTTCGGCCAGTACGTGAAGGGCCGCCTGGGCGACGACCGCCTCGAGCAGCTGCAGGGGGTGCAGGTCGAGAGCCCGACGGTCAACGGCGCCGCGGACACACTGGTGGTCGACGGCGACGAGCTCGATGTCCTGACCGGCACCAGCGGCAAGCTCGAGATCCCCCTCAAGGGATTGAAGGCGTAGTCGCCTCGGGCAGCGTCGGCTCGTCCAGCACGCCGACCAGCGAGAGCCCGACGAAGGGCAGATAGATGTCCTGCTGGTTCAGGCGGGTGTACGCCGCGCCGGCCCGCAGCTCGAGCCCCATCGGGTGACCCCAGGCCCGCATCAACCACGCGGTGGCGCCCACGTCGCCGCCCACCTGCACGCTCCACTGGTGCAGGTTCGGCAGCGCGCCGCGCGGCCAGCCGTCCGCCCGGAACACGCCGCCGGTGGCCTCGGCCAAGAGATCCACGGTCTCGGTCAGCGGCAGCCGCCCGCCCAGCACGGCGACCACCTCGGTCCGCTGCGTGATCAGCAGGCGCTCCGGGTTGTTGTCGTTCACGCCGCCGCCCCAGGCCGCCCGCAGGCCCACGTGGGCCCCCTCGAACACCGCGTAGCGCAGGTCGAGGTCGACGCCGAACAGGGTGGGGGTGTCGTCGCTCGGCTGGTCCACCCGCAGCCCGCCCCCGAAGATCAGGGTGGCCGCGGTCGCCAGCGCTGCGCCGACCATCGTCAGTCGCTCTCGGCCGGGCGCAGCGTCACCAGATCCGCGTTGCCCTCGACCCGGTCGTCCGCCTTGACGTGCACCTTGGCCACGACGCCGGCGATCTCGGCGCGCAGCTCGTTCTCCATCTTCATCGCCTCGACGATCACCACGCCCTGCCCGGGCACGACGGCGTCGCCCTCGGCGACCATCACCTGCACCACCCGCCCGGGCATCGGCGTCCGCACGACGTCGCTGCCCGCGCCCTTCGCGCCGCCGCGCCGCGCCTTCAGCCGCGCCGCGCGCGCGTCGAGGGCGCCCGCCCGCGCTCGCAGCCCGGCCGCGTGCAGGTCGACGCCGCCCGGCGCGGCCCCGGCGCGCACGCTCAGCGAGCGGTCCCCCAACAGCAGGTGGACCAGGCCCGGCTCGACCGCCGCCTCGACCGTCCGCGCCGGCGCGTCGCCCAGCTGCACCCGGTAGCGCCCGGGACCCACCGGGTGCACGTCCACGGCGACGCTCTCGTCGCCCAGCTCGATGGTGTAGCGCACCTCAGCCTCCGGTGATCTGGCGCTGGCGACCCTGCGCCAGCCACGCGCTGCCGGGGGCGCCGGCCGAGGGCGCCCGCGCCGCGCGCGCGGTGTCCTCGGCGTGGCGGGTGAGCGCAGCCGCGATGATCGCGGCCTCCTTCCACCCGGCGTCGGCCGCCGCCGCCGCCGGCAGCGTGGTGTTCAACAGGCCCGTGTCGTAGCGCCCGGCCACGAAGGCAGGGTGCGTCAGCACGCGGTGGTGCAGCGGCACGTTGGTCGTGATGCCCAGCACCACCGTCTCGTCGAGCGCCCGCCGCATGCGCCGGATGGCCTGGCCGCGGTCGCTGCCCCACGTGCACAGCTTGGCCACCATCGGGTCATAAGCCATGGGCACGACGCTGAAGCCGTCGATGCCCGCGTCCACCCGCACGCCGGGCCCCTCGGGCCAGCGCAGCTGCGTCACGGCGCCGGGGCTGGGCAGGTACGTCTCGGGATCCTCGGCGTAGATGCGGCACTCGAGCGCGTGCCCCCGCGGCACCAGATCCGCCTGCGCGAAGGGCAGGGGCTGGCCCGCCGCGATGCGCAGCTGCGCGTCCACCAGGTCGACCCCGTACACCAGCTCGGTGACGGGGTGCTCGACCTGCAGCCGCGTGTTCATCTCGAGGAAGTAGAAGCGCTTGTCGCCCCCCACCAGGAACTCGACGGTGCCGGCGCCGACATAGCCGCAGGCGCGCGCGGCGGCCACCGCCACCTCGCCCATCGCCCGCCGCACGTCCTCGTCGATGAAGGGGCTGGGGCACTCTTCGACCACCTTCTGGTGGCGGCGCTGGACCGAGCACTCGCGCTCGCCGACGTACACCGCGTTGCCGTGCGCGTCGCACAGCACCTGGATCTCGACGTGGTGGGGCTCGACGACGAACTTCTCGACGTACACGGCGTCGTCGCCGAAGGCGCCCGCGGCCTCGCGGCGCGCGGCGTCGAGCGCCTTGCTCAGCGCGGCCTCGTCGTGCACCAGCCGCATGCCCTTGCCGCCGCCGCCCGCCGACGCCTTCACCATCACCGGGAAGCCGACACCGCGCGCGATCGCCAGCGCCTCGTCCGGATCGCGCACCGGCTCGCTGACGCCGGGCACCACCGGCACGCCGGCCGCCTCGACGGTCCGCCGCGCCAGCAGCTTGCTGCCCATCGTCTCGATGGCGCTCGGCGGCGGGCCGATCCACGTGATCCCCGCCTCGGCCACCCGGCGCGCGAAGGTCGCGTTCTCGCTCAGGAATCCGTAGCCGGGGTGGATGGCCTGGGCGCCCGTCCGGCGCGCGGCGTCGAGCACCGCGTCCATGTTCAGGTAGCTCTGGGCCGAGGCCTCGGGACCCACGCAGACGGCCACGTCGGCGTGGCGCACGTGCAGCGCGTGGCGGTCGGGCTCCGAGTAGATGGCGATGGGGGTCGCGCCCACGTCGCGCAGCGTCCGCATCACGCGGACGGCGATCTCGCCGCGGTTGGCGACCAGCACCCGCTCGAACATGCCGTCTCCCCCAGGGGTCGTGGCGGTCGCGGATGTGTACCAGATGGTCGGGGCGGTTGGATAGTCGGCGCGGGCGCCGCGCGGGCGCCCGGGCCGGGGAGCGCGGGGTCAGCGCGGGCTGCAGGGCGGCAGCGGATCCATGCACTCGCAGATGACCTGGCCGTCCGGCGTCTCGACGCACCCACAGTCGCCGCCGCCGCCGCCGCCGTCGCCGTTCGCCTGGCAGTCCGGGTGCGCGGCGCAGCGATCGGGATCGAGAGCCCAGCAGGCGTCCGGGTCGTCGGACGCGCAGCCCAGATCGACGCCGTCCGCGGCGACGAGCGCGATGCAGCCCTCGACCTCGGCGCAGCGCTCCGCGTCCAGCGCGGGGCACGCCTGGGCGGCCGCCACGCAGAGGTCGACCACCTCGCACTGGCCGTCGGGCGGCGGCGGAGCCATCTCGCAGTTCCCGTCGCCGTCGCGATCCACGCAGATGGGGCCGCCGCCATCGCACATCTCGATGGGCTGGATCGCGCAGCGCGGCTCGGCCGCGCACGCGTCGCCGTCCAGCGTCCCGCAGAGCTCGGCCACCGGGCGGCAGCCGAACAGGGGCTCGCAGGCCCCCAGGCAGTCCGGCGCGCCGTCGGGGCAGCCCTGGCACATGCCGCCCACCTCGACGTACGCGCACGCGGCATCCTCGGCGCAGGCCGCCTCGTCGAGCGCCGCGCAGCCCTGGGGCTCGTCCCGCGGCACGCACCAGCCGCCCACCGGCTCGACGCAGTCCACGCACAGCTCGACGCCGGCCTCGTCGACGAAGCAGCCGCAGCCGTCGGGCGGCGGCTCACCGGCGAGCTCCCAGGCGCACCCGGGCCGGTCGACGCAGGCCGCCTCGGGCAGCCCGGCGCAGGGATCCATCGGCCGCTCGTCGGGCACGCACGCCGCGATGAGGTCGCAGAAGCACGGCTCGTCCGGCGGCGGCGGCGCCCCGCCGCCCGGCACGTCGGGCTCGCCCCCGCCGCCGGCGCAGCCGCAGACCTCGAACTCCTCGACGTGGCAGCCGGGGGCGTCCTCGCAGCGGTCCACCGGGCGGTCGGCGCAGCGATCACCCCCGGCCGCCGGCACGCACACCAGCTCGCCCGCGCAGGCGCAGTCCTGGCCCGGCTCGCAGCAGGGGATCTCGATCAGCTCGCAGCCCTGGGCCTGGCGGCAGGCGTCGACGTCCAGATCTTCGCACTGCGCGGGCGGCGGCAGGATGCGGTCGACGCAGACGGCCTCGCAGCCGCAGGCCGGATCGTCCGGGTCTTCGCACATGCAGGGGGGGAAGACGAGGTCGCAGGCCGGGTTGGCCTCGCAGCGCTCGGGATCCAGCCCATCGCAGCCCGGGCGCACCTCGCCCTCGCAGACGAACACGCCGAGGCAGGGGGCGGGCGCCGCGCCGCAGGCGCAGTCGGCGTCGCCGTCCGCGCAGTCGCACGGGATGGGGTCGGCGCCGAAGCCGCACTCGTCCTCGAGCCAGACGCCGAAGCAGCCGGGCGTCGCCTCGCAGCGATCGGGATCCTCGATCGCGGCGCAGTCGCCGCCGGCGTTCGGATCCGGCTCGCACACGGTCTCGACTCGGCAAGGCGGCGCGATCAAGCCGGGATCCTCGTCGGGGGGCGGCTCGGGCGCGCCCATGCCGCCGCCGTCGCACACCTCGCGGTCGGTCAGGCGGCAGCGCGGATCGGCGGCGCAGGCCTCGAGGGGCAGATCGGCGCAGGCGTCGGGCCCGTCGTCGACGCACACCGGCACCGGCTCGCAGACGGCGTCGCAGTCCGGCGAGCCGGGCTCGCAGGCGCAGGGCGTGGCGACCCACTCCACGTGGCAGCCGGGCGTGCGGTCGCAGGCGTCGGTCGGCACCGTCGCGCACTCGACCCGCCACGGCTCGCAGCCGACGAAGTTGCCGACGGGCGGATCCTCGATCGGCGGCGCCTCGTCGCCGGGCGGCGGCGCGGGGCGCTCGCCGTCGGCGCCGTCGTCGTAGAGGGGCCGACAGTCGCGCCGGCCGAGGCAGGCGGCCTCGTCGAGCGTGTCGCAGGCACCCTCGACCTGGTTCAGGCAGGCGTCGCCGTTCCACTCGCAGCCGGCCTGCGCCGCGCAGGCGTCCGCGTCCAGCGTCTCGCAGTCGACGGGACCGCTGGCGCGGCAGCGGTTGCCCATCCAGTCGCAGTCGGGGCGGGCCTGGCACAGGGGCTGGGCCAGCTCGGCGCAGGCGGCGCGCATGGGCCCGCAGCCGTCGTCCGTCCAGGCGCAGCCCGCGGCCTCGCAGCTCGCCGGATCCGGCTGATCGCAGCGCATCGTCGGGGGGTCGACGTGGCACGCGCCGTCGTACCAGTGGCACTCGGCGCCCTCGCAGGCGCCCTGATCGCCGATGCCCGGGCAGCCCTCGTCGTGGGCGGCGCACTGCTCGCCGTCCCACGCGCAGTCGTCCCGCGTGTCGCAGGCCACGGCGTCCAGCAGGCGGCAGTCGGCGGTGGCCAGGGCGTCGCAGCGGGCGAAGTCGCCGTTGATGTCGTCGCGGGCGAGGCAGTCGTCGCGGTCGCCGCACTGGGCCTCGCCCAGCGCCGCGCAGGGGGCCTCGGCGGCGTCCTGGCAGCCGCCGTCGCCGAACGCGCAGTCGTCCCGGCGCCCGCAGGCCGCCTCGCTCAGCGAGGCGCAGGCGCCCCCCGGCGCGCCGCCCATCCCCGGATCACCGCCCATCCCGCCGACGCCGCCGTCGGTCTGCCCGCCGCCCCCCTGGCCGCCGGCGCCCTCTTCGCCGCCGGCATCATCCTGCTCGCAGCCCCAGGCCCCCAGGGCCAGGAACACCACCAGACTCAGTCGAATCACGCGCATCGTCGTCGCTCCCCTCAAAGGCGTAGCCCACCGGGCACCCGACGCAAGCAAGATCGGTTCCTTACGCGGCGCCCCGAACGCCGGGCCCCGTGCGCGTCGCGGGCGCAGATTTTCGTGGCCCCGTCGGCAGAATTCGGAGGCCGCGGTTGATCCCGCGGCGCGGCCGCGCGACACAAGATCCGGTTCAACCGAGGAGGCCCTGATGAACGACGTCCGCTACGCCCTGTACTACTGGCCCATGCTGCCCGGCCGGGGCGAGCTCCCGCGGCTCGTGCTCGAGGTCGCCGGCGCCCCCTATGACGACGTCGCGCGGCGGCCCGAGGCCGAGGGCGGCGGCGTCGCCGCGGTCCAGCGGGCGCTCTCGGGCGCGCTCGGCTTCCCGCCGCCCTACGCGCCCCCGGTGCTGGTGGCCGGCGAGCTGGTGGTGGCCCAGAGCGCCCTCATCTGCCGGTTCCTCGGCGAGCGTCACGGCCTCGCGCCGGTCGACGAGGCGGGCCGGCTGGCCTGCTTCCAGGTGCAGCTGACCCTGGCCGATCTGGTGGACGAGGTGCACGACACCCACCACCCGGTCTCGTCGGCCCTGTACTACGAGGATCAGCGCGACGCGGCGCGGGCGGCGTCGGCGCGCTTCCTCGCCGATCGCCTGCCCAAGCACCTCGCCTGGCTCGAGCGGGTGGTGGCGGCCAACGGCGGCGGTGAGCACCTGGTGGGCGGCACCCTGACCTACGCCGACCTCACGCTCTTCCAGGTGGTCGAGGGGCTGCGGTTCGCGTTCCCGCGGGGGGCGGCGCGCGCGCTCGAGGCCGCGCCGGGCGTGCGGCGCGTCGCCGGCGCCGCGGCCGCTGACGCGCGCCTGCAGCGCTACCTGGCCTCGCCGCGACGCCTGCCCTTCAACGAGCACGGCATCTTCCGCCGCTATCCGGAGCTGGACGCGGACTGAAGAGCGCGCCGGGGGGCCTGCTGATGGGCCGTGGGTGGCGGGTCCGCCCGCGGCGCTCAGCCGGCCCCGTACGCCGCGCCGAGCACGGAACCGATGCGCGGGCTCGGGGCGCCGGGTGACCGGGCAGACGGTCTCATCGCCGGGCCGGCGCCGCGCGCTGGCCGCCCGACCGTCCGGGCGGGACCGATCGTGGACCAGCGAGCTCGGAGCGCGCCCGGGGACGGCTCACGGCAGGGGCTGGCAGCTCACGTCACAGGGGGGTGGGATCGGCTCGGGGCACAGCTCGCCGGGCGGGCACATCTCGACCCCACCGCCGCCGTCGCAGGCGTCCACGAGCGCGCAGCCGCGCACCTGCTCGCAGGCATCGACGGGCTGGTTGCCGCACACGCTCCACGCGTCCTGGCAGAGGTTCGCGCAGAGGCACGTCGGATCATCGGGCGCGCAGGGCGGGCAGCCGTCCACGGGGGCGGCCATCAGGCAGTCGGCGCGGTCACGGCAGCTCGCCTCGTCGAGGGCCTCGCAGGCGGGCGGACCGGCCGGCACGCACTGCTCGCCGATGGCGCACGCGCACGCCTCGCCGGGGGGGCAGGGCGGGCACTCGATGGGCTCGAGCGCGCAGTCGTCGCGCGCCACGCAGCTGCGCGGATCGAGCTCGAAGCACGGCGCGTCGCCCGGATCGACGGGCAAGCAGACGGGCTCGGCCGGCTCGCAGGCGCAGGCGGGATCATCGGGGGCGCAGGGCGGGCAGGGCAGCGGCGCGGCCAGGCGGCAGCCGCCGTCGGCTTCACACGCGTCGGGCGCCCGGCCTTCGCAGCGGCCCTGATCCGGCGCGTCCACGCACTGGCCGATGGGCACGGCGATCAGGGGCAGCGCGCAGCGACAGATCTCGTTGCCCGCCTCGTCGATCTCGCACACGCACGGCTCCGGCGGCGGGGGCGGCGGGACGTCCTGCCAGGCGCAGCCCGCGGCCTGCTGGCAGGCGAAGAAGTCGAGATCCGCGCAGCCCTGCGGGGGCGCGGCCACGCACTGGCCTGCGCCGGGGACCGGCTCGGCGCACTCGCACACCTCGCGGCCGCTCTCGTCGATGAAGCAGCGGCAGGGCACGTCGCCGCCGCCGCCGCCCTGATCCCACACCCACTGGCAGTCCGCGGCCCGCGCGCAGGCGAGCTCGTCGAGGCGCCCGCAGGCGTCGGCGGGCTGGGCGGGCTGGCAGACGAAGCACTCGTCGCAGACCACCGGCTCGCAGGGGGCGCCGGGCTCGCAGGGCACACCCAGGCAGCCGCAGCCGTCGAGGGGGATCAGCTCACAGTCGGCCCGCGCGACGCAGGCGTCCGCGCTGGGCAGGTCGTCGCAGGCCGGCGCGGCGTTGCAGACCGGCACGATCTCGCAGACGCAGTCGTCGGGCGGCGGCGGCGCCGGGCGCGCCCCCTCGCCGTCGGGGGGCGGCAGGGGATCCGCGCCGCCGCCGGCGCACTCGCAGCGCTCGACCTCGTCGACCACGCAGCCGGGCGTCGCGCCGCAGATCGCGGGCGGCAGCCCGACGCAGGCGGGCGCGGCGGCGACGCAGCGGGTGACCTCCTGGCAGGGCTCGGGCGCGATGATGATGCGATCCGCGCCGTCCGGCGGCGGAGCCGCGCCGCCGCCGTCCTGGCAGACGATCTCCACCTCGAGGGCGCACTGGCCGTCGGCGGCGCAGGCGTCGGGCGCGCGATCGGCGCAGCCCGCCGGATCGTCGGGCACGCACACGGGCTGCGGCTCGCAGACGGGCTCGGCGCAGAGGCAGTCCTCGCCGGGCGCGCAGACGCAGGGCTCGGGCGGCGGGCAGGGGACCGGCAGCTCCTCGACGTGGCAGCCGGGCGTGCGCCCGCAGGCCTCGATGGGCACGTCGTCGCAGGTGACCGCGCTCGGCGCGCAGCCGGCGAACTGCGGGGCGCAGTCGCAGGGCGGCTCCGGCGCGCCGGGCGCCGGGGCCTCACAGGCGCAGTCCACCTCGTCGAACAGGGCCGCGCAGTCGGCGCGCAGGGCGCAGGCGGCCTCGTCGAGCTCGGCGCAGGCGCCGACGGGCAGCGGGTGGCAGCCGTCGCCGTCCCAGCCGCAGGCGCCGCCGCGCAGGGCGCAGTCGTCCTCGCCGAGGGCCTCGCAGGGCGCCTGCAGGGGATCGGGCACGCAGCGATCACCGCGCGTCAGACACTCGGGGTGCGAGCGGCAGACCGCGGCGTTGTAGCGGTAGCAGGGATCGGCCTCTTCCGGCGGCAGGCAGCCGGTGTCGGTCCAGGTGCAGCGGGCCGCCTCGCAGGCGGCGGGATCGGGCTGATCGCAGCTCGGGGGCGGGGCGCCGCCCATGCCGGGCTCGCCGCCCATGCCGGGGGCGCCGCCCATGCCGGGGGCGCCGCCCATGCCGGGGGCGCCGCCCATGCCGGGGGCGCCGCCCATGCCGG
>JAUHXL010000450.1 GCA_030426945.1 bacterium | reverse complement strand
TTCACGCCGGCCGCGGCGGGCGGCGGCGGCGGCGCGGGCGCCCTCGGCGGTGCCAGCGGCGCGAAGGCCCGCGGCGCCACCGGTGGGCCCGGCGGCGGCGCGGGCGCGCGCGGCGGGCCGCCGAAGCGCGCCGACACCACCGGCGGCGGGGGGGGCGGCGCGGGCGGCGCCTTCGGTGCGCCGGTGCCCGTGGGCGCGCCCGCAAAGGGGTTCAACTTCGGCCGGTCGTCTTCGTTCGCCATCGTCCACCTCGCGCTGACCGCCCGAAGGTACGGGCGCCTCGTCCCAGCGCGCAACCGACCCCAACGCCCCCCTCACAACTTCTTTACATCTCTTTCCCGCCCGCCTCACGCGGCCCGCCGTGGCACCAGATAGCGTCAGCCCCGGACGAACGAGGAGGTGGGACGTGAGAAGCGGATGGGTCCTTTGGCTGCTCGTGTGCTCGGGGAGCGCGCACGCGGGGGTGGCCTTCTTTCCGGGGCAGATGAAGGGCGACGCCTTCGTGGCGACCGAGGGCGCCGAGGCGCCCGCGGTGCGCTTCGCGACGGTCAACGCCGAGGTCGACGCCCAGCGGGCGCACTGCACGTTCGAGGAGCGCGTCAGCGGCGCGGGCGCCGCGGTGGGTGTGCTGCCGCTGCCGCCCGGCGCCGACGCCGACAGCGTCGCGGTCTGGATCGACGGCAAGCCCGCCCCCGACCTCGGCGGCGTGTTCCTGCCCGCGGACGCCGCGCGCGAGATCTACGCCGCGCTGGCCAAAGGCACGCAGTCCAGCGTCCCCCTCGCCTGGACCGGCCGCCCGGCCTACCTGCTGCCCGCCGTCGAGCTGGGCCCGCGCACGGTCGTGCGCGCCGCCCTGCGCATCGCCGTCGAGCAGACCGACGACCTGCGCGTCGTCACCCTGCCCATGCCCCAGGGCCACCTGTCCGCGCGCCCGGTGCAGCGCACCCGCGTCACCGTCGACCTGAAGGCCCACAAGCCCCTGCGCGCCATCACCAGCCCCACCCACGATCTCGTGGTCCGCCGCGACGGCCCGCGCGCCGCCCGCGCCGCCGCCACCCTCGAGGGCCTCGCCGACGGCGGCGACCTGCAGCTCTTCTTCGTCGAGGACGACGACGCCCTCGGCCTGCGCCTGCTGAGCCACCGCGTCGAGGGCGACGCCGCCGGCTACTTCATGCTGCTCGGCTTCCCCAGCGGCGACGCCGACGCGCCCCCGCCCCCCAAGGACATCGTCCTCGCCGTCGACACCAGCGGCAGCATGCGCGGCGAGAAGATGGAGCAGGCCCGCGCCGCCGTCTCGTACGTCCTCGACCACCTCGGCCCCGAGGATCGCTTCGACCTGATCACCTTCGGCACCGACGTCAGCCGCCTCGACGCGAAGCTCGTCCCCGCCGATGCCGCCGGCGTCGCCCGCGGCCAGGCCTTCCTCGACGCCGCCGTCGCCCACGGCCGCACCAACATCGCCGAGGCCCTCGCCACCTCGCTCGCCGGCCAGCCGAGCGATCGCCCCCGCATCGTCATCTTCCTCACCGACGGCGCCCCGACGGCCGGCGAGATGCGCCCCGAGGCCATCATCGAGCAGATCCCCACCCTCAACACCAGCCGCGCCCGCGTCTTCGTCATGGGCGTCGGCCACGACGTCCACACCCACCTGCTGGACCGCATCGCCGCGGACACCGGCGGCACCACCACCTACGTCGACCCCAGCGAGGCCATCGACGTGAAGCTGGCGGCCCTGTACGACGGCCTCTCGCACCCGGTGCTGGCCGACATCGCCCTCGCCTTCAGCGGCGTGCAGGTCGATCGCGTCGAGCCGGCCGAGCTGCCCACCCTCTTCCGCGGCCAGGAGCTGATGGTGCTCGGCCGCTACACCGGCGGCGGCCCCGCCACCGTCACCCTGCGCGGCACCCTCGGCGGCGTCGAGCGCACCCACAGCGTCACCGCCGAGCTGCCCAAGGACGCCCGCGCCGAGCACGGCTTCGTCGCCGCCCTCTGGGCCGGCCGCCGCCTGGGCGCCCTGCTGCGCAAGGTGCGCCTGCACGGCGAGGACGAGGCCTCGGTCGCCGAGATCGTCCAGCTCAGCCGCGACTTCGGCATCGTCACCGAGTACACCCGCTTCCTCGCCGACGAGGCCCTCGACGGCGCCGAGGCCGCCACCCGCGCGCGCACCCTCATGCGCGAGGCCAACCTGCAGACCTCGGGCGTCTGGGCGGTCAGCCAGGCCAACAACGAGGCCCACCTGATGAAGAAGCGGGTGGCCTCGGGCATGGACAACAGCTACGTCGACCGCCGCGGCGAGCGCCGCCAGGCCACCAGGACCAAGACCGTCGGCCGCCGCACCTTCTACCAGCGCGACGGCAAGTGGGTGCAGGCCGGCGACGACGGCCCGAAGCCGGCCAAGAAGCGCCGCGTGAAGCGCTTCAGCCCGGCCTACTTCCGCATGGTCGAAGAGAACCCCGACGTCGCCAAGGCCCAGCAGCTCGACGGTGAGATGGAGATGACGGTCGACGACACCCGGGTGGAGTTCTACTGATGCGCGCGCACCTCTCGAAGTCCCTCGCGGCCGTCCTCGCGGCCTGCACGCTGACGCTACCCGCCACCTTGCCCGCGCAGCCCGGCGGCCTCGAAGAGCTGCAGCAGCGCGGCTGGCCTCAGCAGCTCGACAACCGGCAGCGTCTACCGCGCGGCGAGCTGCTGAACCTGCGCAACAACCGCGGCTTCGGCAGCTCGATGTACGGGCAGGCCGCGCCGGCCGGCCCGATGATCCACCCGCCCTACGAGGGCCCGGTCACCGCCGCCAAGGTGCAGCGCGGCATCGACGACGCCTTGCTGTTCCTGCGCAGCCAGCAGGCCCCGGACGGCGCCATCGGCGAGGGCAGCTACGCCAAGGGCGGCCCCACCGCCCTGGCCACCCTCGCCCTGCTCGCCGCGGGCGCGCACCCGACCGCCGACGAGGCCGTCCGTCGCGCGCTGACCTGGCTGCAGGCCCTCGAGCCCAACAACACCTACGTCGTCGCCATCCGCGCCAACGTCTGGGAGTACGCCCTGCGCAAGGTGCCCGAGGCCGACAGCTACCGCGAGGCCCTCGAGCGCGACTTCCAGTGGCTGCTCGAGGCGCGCAACGAGAACGGCTGGCGCTACCAGAAGGACTCGACCGACTGGGACAACAGCGTCACCCAGTACGGTGTGTTGGGCATCTGGGCGGGCATGCGCGCGGGGCTCGATCCGGGCGAGGGCTTCTGGCCGGCCATGTCGAAGCACTTCCTCGAGACGCAGAACCCCGACGGCGGCTGGTCGTACACCCGCGGCACCTCGACGGCGAACATGGCCACCGCCGGCCTCGCCAGCATGTTCCTCGTCTTCGACAGCTTCCACGGCAAGACGCGCTACCGCGCGGGCGCCCCGCGCGCCGTCCGCGAGGGCGAGGCCGGGCGCGCGCTCGCGTCCCTCGAGCGCGGCATGGCCTGGCTGGGCGAGAACGGCGGCGACTCGAACAACGCCTACTACCTCTACGGCATCGAGCGCGCCGGCGTGGCCAGCGGGCGCCGGCGCTTCGGCGGCGTCGACTGGTTCAAGGACGGGGCCGAGGGCGCGCTGACCGCGCAGGCCGCCGACGGCAGCATCCCCATCGGCTACACGCCGGTCATCGGCACCTCGCTGTCCACGCTGTTCCTCGTCTACGGCGGCGCGCCCATCGCGATGCAGAAGCTGCAGTTCGGCGGCGAGGCCGGCGACGATCAGGACTGGAACCTGAACCCGCGCGACCTGGCCAACCTGAGCCGCTGGCTGTGGTCGGCCTACGAACGCCCGCTGAACTGGCAGATCCTCTCGGTGGACGCGCCCCTCGAGGAGTTCGACGCGCCCATCGTCTTCCTCAGCGGCAGCAAGACGATCGACTTCACCGACGCCCAGGTGCGGACGCTGCGCGCGTACGTCCAGCGCGGCGGCACGCTGTTCGCCGAGCCCGCCGGCGGGTCGAAGGCCTTCCGCGCCAGCATGGAGACGCTGCGGAAGAAGCTCTTGCCCGCGAGCGACGGCTTCGCGGCCCTGCCCGCCGACCATCCGGTCTACGGCGTCGTGAAGCACGCCTGGCGCGACCGGCCCGCCCTGCAGGGCGTGGCCGCGAACGGCCGCACCGTCTTCTTCCTCAGCGACGGCGACCTGTCCGGCGACTGGCAGGAGAACAAGGTCGAGGCGGACGCCTTCCCCCTCGCCATGAACGTCCTCTTCTACGCCACCGACCTCGGCGCCCTGCACGGCCGCTTCTCGACCGCCGTGCCCCCCGGCCCGGCCGCCCCCGCGCACCCGGCGACGCTGAAGGTCGCCCGCGCGAAGCTGCCCGCCGGCGGCACCCTCGACGCCGCCGCCCACGCCTGGCGCACCGCCGCCGCCGTCGCCCGCCACGTCACCGGCGTCGCCGTCGACGACCGCGGCGCCGTCGCCCTCACCCCCGCCGGCCTCGCCGGCCTCGACCTGCTGCACCTCACCGGCCGCGGCCCGCTCACGCTCGACGCCACCGCGCGCGGCGCCCTGAAGGCCTTCGTCGAGGGCGGCGGCACCGTGCTCGTCGACGCCTGGGCCGGCGATCCCGCCTTCGCCGACAGCGCCCACGCCGCCCTGACCGACCTGTTCGGCCCCCTCGCCGCCCTGCCCGTCGACGATCCCCTCGCCCTCGGCCCCTTCGAGGGCGGCGCCGACCTGGCCGAGACCCGCCTGAACCTGGCCGCCCGCCGCCAGCTGCCCGGCCGCCCGGTCGGCCAGCAGCTGCACGTCGCCCGGCAGGCCGACCGCGTGGCCGTCGTCTACTCCCGCTTCGATCTCACCGCCGCCATGGGCGACGTCGCCGTCTTCCGCGCCGCCGGCTACCGCCCCGCCGACGCCCGCGCCATCGTCTCGAACCTGCTGGGCTACCTCGCCGATCGGAGGGGGTGAGCGCCGGGTGTGAGTCAGACCGGTGGGTCCACCGCACGCCGCGCCATCGCGGCCGGGCTATCAGCTGTCAGCTTTCAGCTGTCAGCTCGGCCGCGACGATTGCACCTTCTGCCCGGTACCGCGGCGCCGCGAGCTTGCGGAGCGGTCCCAACCTCGGCACGGCGCACGGAGCCCGGCTGAGAGCTGATAGCTGATAGCTGACAGCCGGTCCGAGTGAACCACCAACGGCCGGAGAGCAGACTACCGAGCGCCTGCCCCCTCGCCCGCCCGCGCGGACTGTGCTAAACGCTCCCCCGCACGGTGCAAAGGAGAGGGCGATGAAGCTCGAGGACATGAAGATCGTGGTCACCGGTGGCGCCAGCGGCATGGGGCGCCACTTCAGCCTCGCCCTGGCCGGCGCCGGCGCGTCGGTGGCGGCCTGCGACATGAACCAGGAGGGCCTCGACAGCCTGGCCAAGGAGGCCGAGGGTCTGCCGGGCGCGCTGCGCACCTACACCTGCAACGTCGCCGACGAGGCCCAGGTCGAGGCCACCTTCGATCAGGCCTGGAAGGACTTCGACGGGCTCAACGGCGTGGTCAACAACGCCGGCATCTTCCGCGACGGCCTGCTGGTGAAGAAGGACAAGACCACCGGCCAGGTGAAGTCGATGAGCCTGAAGAACTGGCAGGCGGTCATCGACGTCGACCTCACCGGCCCCTTCCTGTGCACGCGCGCGCTGGCCAGCCGCATGGTCGACGCCGACGCCAAGGGCGGCGGCGTGGTGGTCAACATCGCCAGCATCAGCCGCCACGGCAACATGGGCCAGGGCAACTACTCGGCCGCGAAGGCCGGCCTGCACGCCGACACCGTGGTGTGGGCCAAGGAGCTCGCGCGCTACGGCATCCGCGTGGCCACCATCGCCCCCGGCTTCATCGACACGCCCATCCTGCAGGGCATGCGCGAGGACGCGCTGCAGATGATGCTCAAGGGCGTGCCCCTGCGCCGCGTCGGCCAGCCCGCCGAGATCTTCGCCGGCATCAAGTTCATCATCGAGTGCGACTACTTCACCGGTCGCTGCCTCGACATCGACGGCGGCCTGCGCCTGTAGCAGCCGCCCCCCGCGGCGCCTGACCGGGCGCCCCCGCGCCGCGGGCGCGACGCGTTCACCCGCGGCGCCCGCGGAGCCTGTCCATGCCCTCCATCGCCCTGCTCGGCACCGGCCTCATCGGCGCCGGCCTGTCCGAGAACATGCTCGCCCGCGGCCTCGACCT
>JAUHXL010000024.1 GCA_030426945.1 bacterium | reverse complement strand
TGGACATCATCACCGGCACGCTGGGCAAGGCGCTCGGCGGGGCGTCGGGCGGCTACACCACCGGGCGCGCCGAGATCGTCGAGTGGCTGCGCCAGCGCTCGCGGCCCTACCTGTTCTCGAACACGCTGGCGCCGGTCATCGCGGCGACCTCGCTGAAGGCGCTCGAGCTGATCGCGCAGGACGACCTGCGCATCAAGCTGCGCCGCAACAGCCAGCGCTTCCGCGCCGGCATGGCCGAGCTGGGCTTCGAGCTGCTGCCCGGCGAGCACCCGATCATCCCGGTGATGCTGGGCGACGCCAAGCTGGCCACCCGCATGGCCGACGCGCTGTTGGGCGAGGGCATCTACGTCATCGGCTTCAGCTACCCGGTGGTGCCGCAGGGCAAGGCGCGCATCCGCACGCAGATGTCGGCCGCCCACGAGGACCACCACGTCGACCGCGCGGTCGAGGCCTTCGGCAAGGTGGGCCGCGCGCTGGGGATCATCACGTGAAGGCGCTGGTCAAGGCCAGGCCCGAGAAGGGCATCTGGATGCGCGAGGTCGACGAGCCCCACCTGGGGCCGAACGATCTGCTCGTGCGCATCAGGAAGACCGCCATCTGCGGCACCGACATCCACATCTACAACTGGGACGCCTGGTCGCAGCGCACCGTGCCGCTGGGGTTGGTGACCGGCCACGAGTTCATGGGCGTCGTCGCGGCCGTGGGCGAGCAGGTGCGCGGCTTCGAGGTCGGTGATCGGGTGTCCGGCGAGGGCCACATCACCTGCGGCCACTGCCGCAACTGCCGCGCCGGGCGGCGGCACCTGTGCCGCAACACCGAGGGCATCGGCGTGAACCGGCAGGGGGCCTTCGCCGACTACCTGGTGCTGCCGGCCTTCAACGCCTTCAAGCTGCCCGACGACATCCCCGACGAGATCGCCGCGTTCTTCGATCCCTTCGGCAACGCGGTGCACACCGCGCTCAGCTTCGATCTCGTCGGCGAGGACGTGCTGATCACCGGCGCGGGCCCCATCGGGTGCATGGCCGCGGCCATCTGCCGCCACGCCGGCGCGCGCCACGTCGTGGTGACCGACGTGAACCCCTACCGCCTCGAGCTGGCGCGCAAGCTCAACGCCACGCTGGCCATCGACGTGCGCGAGACCTCACCGCGCGCCGCCATGAAGACGCTGGGCATGACCGAGGGCTACGACGTCGGGCTCGAGTGCTCCGGCAACGGCGCGGCCTTCGGCGCGATGCTCGAGACGATGAACCACGGCGGCCGCGTCGCCATCCTGGGCATCCCGCCCGGCGACACGGCCATCGACTGGAACCAGGTGATCTTCAAGGGGTTGACGCTCAAGGGCATCTACGGGCGGGAGATGTTCGAGACCTGGTACAAGATGGCCTCGCTGCTGCAGAGCGGGCTGGACCTGCGCCCGATCCTCACCCACGAGTTCGCCATCGGCGACTTCCAGAAGGGCTTCGACGTGATGGACTCGGGGCAGTCGGGCAAGGTCGTCCTGCACTGGGACTGACCCGCTGAGCGCCGGGCGGCGCTCGGTCCGGGGGCTCTACTGGCAGGCGTCCGCGCAGCGCGTGTCGAGGCAGGCCGCCACCGTCGCGTACAGCTCGGCGCCCTCGGGCTCGGCCTCGAGGCAGGCGTCGGCGCAGCCGTCCGCGCCGTTGCAGTCGGTGATGCAGCCGAGCACCGACTGGCACGCCACCCGGCGGCCGCACGCCTCGAACTCATCGACGCAGGGCCCGTTGCCGCTGATCGCGCTCGACACGCAGACGTCGCAGGCCCCGTTGTCGGCCCCGCCGCACACGGTGACCTCGGGGTTGCGGCTGCAGTCGAAGTCGTCGCAGTCGACGAACCCGTCGTCGTCGTTGTCGAGGCCGTCCGCGCAGGCGGCGTCGGTGCCCTCGGGGCTGTCGTTGCCGCCGCCGCCGCACACCGTCACGGTGTCGCTGCGGCTGCAGTCGAAGTCGTCGCAGTCGGTGAAGCCGTCTCCGTCGTTGTCGAGGCCGTCGTCGCACAGGGCGTCCGTGTCCTCCGGATCGCCGTTGCCGCCGCCGCCGCAGACCGTCACGTCGGGGCTGCGGCTGCACGAGAAGTCGTCGCAGTCGACGAAGCCGTCGTCGTCGTTGTCGAGGCCGTCGCTGCACAGGGCGTCGGTGCCCTCGTTGGGCTGATCGCCGCAGACCGTCACGTCCGCGTTGCGGCTGCAGGCGAAGTCGCGGCAGTCGGTGAAGCCGTTGTTGTCGTTGTCGATGCCGTCGCTGCACGCGGCGTCGTTGTCCTCGGGGGTGCCGTCGCCGCGGCACACGGTCACGGTGTCGCTGCGGCTGCAGTCGAAGTCGTCGCAGTCGGTGAAGCCGTCGCCGTCGTTGTCGACGCCGTCGTCGCAGAGGGCGTCGGTGTCCTCGGGATCGCCGGTGCCGCCGCCCCCGCACACGGTCACCTCGGGGTTGCGGCTGCACGAGAAGTCGTCGCAGTCGAGGAAGCCGTCCTGATCGTTGTCGATCCCGTCGTCGCAGGTGGCGTCGCTGTCCTCGTCCACCGCGCCGCCGCCGCCGCCGCACACCGTCACGGTGTCGCTGCGGCTGCAGTCGAAGTCGTCGCAGTCGACGAAGCCGTCGCCGTCGTTGTCGACGCCGTCGCCGCACAGGGCGTCGGTGTCCTCGGGATCGCCGTTGCCGCCGCCGTTGCCGCCGCAGACGGTGATGCCCTCGCCGCGGCTGCAGTCGAAGTCGTCGCAGTCGGTGAAGCCGTCACCGTCGTTGTCGACGCCGTCGCCGCACAGGGCGTCGGTGTTCTCGGGATCGCCGCCGCCGCCGCCGCAGACGCTGACGTCGGGGTTGCGGCTGCACGAGAAGTCCTCGCAGTCGGTGAAGCCGTCCTGATCGTTGTCGAGGCCGTCGGCGCACTTGGCGTCGGTGTCCTCGTCGACGGCCGGGCCGGGCCCACCGCCGGCCCCGGGGTTGCCGCCCGCGCCCGGCTCGCCGCCCGCGCCGGGGTTGCCGCCGGCTCCGGGGTTGCCGCCCGCGCCGGGGTTGCCGCCGGCGCCCGGGTCGCCGCCTGCGCCGGGCACGCCGCCGTCCGGGCCGGCGAGGCAGGCGGCGATGTCGGCCTGCGAGCAGGCGTCGCGCGCCAGCAGACAGCGCGCCAGCGCCGCCTCGGCCCCGCCGCACACGGCGCCCTCGGGCGGCGCCGGCTGGCCGCACAGCGAGGCGGCCTGGGCGCACGCGGTGGCGTCGCTGCCCCCGCTGCTGCCGCCGAGGCAGCCGCCGAGCCCCAGGGCTCCCAACATCAGAACCGACGCTCGCAGACGAACCACCCGGCGCTCCATCGTCACACCTCCTCGAAAGCGCGCGCGGTGTAGCACGCGGGGCGAGGTCGGGTAAACCGACCGCGCGGTTGACGCGTCCGCAGCGGGGCGGGAGGCTGGGCGGGCAGAGGAGGCCCATCATGCCGTGGATCCTGTGGACGGTGCTGACCCTCGCGGGCGTCGCGGTCACCGGCGATCCCGCGCTGAAGCTGGACATCGCGGACGAGCAGGCGGCCGTCGCGGCCTTCCGCGCCCGCACGATCGGCGCGGGCGACGCGAAGCCGCACCCGGCCCTGCCCACCGGGCCGCTGCGCCTGACGCTGCGCAGCGTGAAGGTGCCGCAGCTGACCCCCTTCGCCCCCATCCTGCAGTCCTACTTCGCCCGCGAGCTCGAGCGCGGCTGGGTGGTGAGCGGCGCGCTGGGGCCGGTGGGCGAGGAGGGGCGGCGCAGCGGCCGCTTCACCCGCTCGCACGCGGGCTTCGACATCCGCTGGTCGATCACCGGCACCGCGTCGCCGGTGGCTTGCGGCCCTTCGCTCGCGGGGCCCGACGTCGTCGGCTGCTACGAGGTGCTGCCCGACGGCCCCGGCGGCTCGGCCTGGTTGGCCATCACGCCCGACACCGGCGTGCGGCTGTACCCGCGGCTGGCGGTCGCGTTGACCAAGGCGCCCGACGGCGCGCTGGGCGCCCGCCTCGAGGGCATGGCGCTGGTTCGCCGGGCCGACGCCGCCGGCCTGAAGGTGCCGCCGGGCGAGCTGGGCGCCGCCGGCGTCGCCACGCTGGCCACCCTCCTCGAGGCGCTGGCCCAGAAGGCGGGCGGGGACGCCTGGCGCGTGCAGCTCTCGGCCGTCTTCGCGGTGACCCCGAAGAAGGCGCCGTGACGCGCGGAACGCCGTTCTTGACCCTCACCCGGGGGCGCCGGACGATGCCTGCGTGGTGGGGCTGCTCACGGTGCTGGTCGGGATCTGGGCGCCGCGCGGGGCGTTGGACTTCCCCGACGCCTGCGCGGATGGTCCCCGCCTGACCCTCGCGGCGGCGGGCGACCTGGTGATGCAGCCCTTCGTGCAGTGGAAGGGCACGCGGGACGGCTTCGAGACGCTGTGGTCGGCCCTGGCCCCGGTCTTCCGCGACGCCGACGTCAGCTACCTCAACCTCGAGGGCCCCATCGCCGAGGGCCTGACGTGGCGGGCGGGCCGGGTGCCCCCGCGCAGCGAAGCCGAGGTGGCTCGCGCGCTGGCCCTGCAGTCCTGGTCGAAGACCGCCGACGAGATCGACCGCGACCTCGAGCCCTACACCGGCTATCCGCGCTTCAACTACCCGCCGGCGTTGGCCGCCGCCCTGCGCCGCGGGCACGTCGACATCGTCTCGACGGCCAACAACCACAGCCTCGATCGGCACGGGGTGGGGGTGGACGCCACCCTCGACGCGCTCGACGCGGCCGGCGTGTGCAGCACCGGCACGCGCCGGCGCGGCGCGCGGCTGGCGTGGAGCACGGTGATGGACGTGCGCGGCTTCCGGCTGGCCTGGCTGGGCTGCACCATCCACACGAACGGCCTGCCCGACCGCCACGCGCAGGTGCGCAGCTGCGTCGAGCCGACCCAGCGCGCGGCGCTGCTGGCCGAGATCGCGCGCCTGCGCGATCAGGTCGACGCGGTCATCGTCACGCCGCACTGGGGCTGGGAGTACAAGGACTGGGCGAACAAGCATCAGCGCGCCTTCGCCCACGCCGCGCTCGACGCCGGGGCGACGCTGGTGCTGGGCACGCACCCCCACGTCGTCCAGCCGGTCGAGCGCTACACCACGCCCGACGGCCGCGAGACGCTGGTGGCGTGGTCGCTGGGCAACTTCGTCAACGCGCACTTCCGGGAGGGCACGCGCACGTCGTTCGTGCTGGTGGTGGGGCTCACCCGGCGCGCGGACGGCCGCGCGGTGATCAACGGCGTGCGCCACGTCCCGTTCTGGATGGAGCACCGCATGGGCCCGGACCGCATGGGCGTCGTGCCCCTCGACCGGCGCGATCCGCGGCACCAACGCGCCGCGCGTCGGCTGGCCAAGGCCATCGCGCCCCGGCTCGCGCTGCGCCCGGGCGAGCCGCTGGACACGACGCCCGACTGTCGCGTGGCCAGCGCCGGCAGCAGCGCGGCCACCGCGTCGCCGGCGCTTCACCTGGACTGGCTGACCGCGCCCCGCTGCCACGTGGTGGCGCCGTGATCGCGGCGCTGCTCGTGGTGATGCTCGCGGCGCCCGGGCCGGCCGAGGTTCGCCTCGCGCCCGCGCTCGGCGGTCGCAGCTTCACCGACGCCGTCTTCGCCCTGCAGCGCCCGGGCGAGCCGAGCCATTGGTACGTCGCCGAGCGCGCCGGGCGCATCCAGCGCGTGCCGACCGCGGGCGGCGAGCCCACGGTCGCGGCCGATCTCACCGATCGCGTCGCGGCGCGCTGGGGCTACGCGGGTCTGTTGGGCGTGGCCTTCCACCCCGACGGCCAGCGCGTCGTGCTGTCCTTCACCGAGCGGGTCAAGGGCGTCCTGTGGTCGCGCATCGAGCAGTTCCCGGTGCGGGCCGACGGCTCCGTCGACACCGCCGCGCCCACGCGCCTGCTGTCGCTCGAGCAGCCCTCGGCCCAGCACAACAACGGCCACGTCGCGTTCGGCCCCGACGGCATGCTGTACGTCGGCTTCGGCGACGGGCAGCTCGGGGGCGATCCGCCCAACAACGCGCAGAACCGCGGCAGCCTGTTCGGCAAGATCCTGCGCGTCGATGTCCGCGGCGACCGGGCCGTCGTGCCCGCCGACAACCCCTTCGTCGAGGTCGAGGGCGCGCGCGGCGAGGTCTGGGCCTACGGCCTGCGCAACCCCTGGCGCTTCAGCTTCGACCGCGCCACCGGCGACCTCTGGGCGGGGGACGTAGGCCAGGCCACGCGCGAGGAGGTCGACCTGATCGTGCGCGGTGGCAACTACGGTTGGCCCGCGCGCGAAGGCACCGAGTGTTTCCGCCGCAGCCTGTGCCACAAGGTGCAGGACGTGCTGCCGCCGATCACCGAGTACGACCACAGCGTGGGTTACTCGATCACCGGCGGCTATGTGTACCGCGGCCCGGACGCTCCGGCCCTGGTCGGGCAGTACCTCTTCGGCGACTTCGGCTCGGGCCGCATCTGGGCCGTGCGCCGGGAAGGGGAGCGTTGGGTCCGCCGCCAGGTGCTCGACAGCCGCGCCCAGATCGCGTCCTTCGCGGAGGGCCTCGACGGCGCCCTCTACGTCGTCAGCTACCGCCGCGACAAGCCCACGCTGCTGCGCGTGCTGCCGGTCGTCGAGCCAGCGCACTGAGCGCGCCGGCCCACCACTGCACGTGGACCCTTGACCTCGACCTTGACCTTGACCTTGACCTTGACCTTGCCTTCGACCTCGCCTTCGACCTCGCCTTCGACCTCGCCCTCGACCTCGACCTGGCCCAGGCCCTCGCCCGTCACCCTGTTCGCCCCCAAGCCCCGCTGACCGCACCCCCCGTTCACACCCCGCCCGTGACCGCGCGGCACGTCGCCTCACCGACTGACGCGGCCGCCGCGGCATGGCATGGTGGCACGCACGTTGCTCGGGTCGGCCCGCGAAACCGACCTGCCCGGAGGCCCGCCATGTCCTTCTCCCGCGCTCCTCGCGTCGCCCTCACCACCGCCGCCCTCGGCCTGCTGACCACCGGCTGCATCCAGGGCGGCGGGGGCGACGGCGGCGGCGGTCCCGCCGCCGTGGCGCCCGTCTCGGCGAGCACCGCCGCGCAGACCGCCGCCGACACCGCCCGCCTGCACCTGGGCGATCTGGCCGCCGACCTCGAGGCCCTGCGCGGGGCCTGGGCCCAGACGCCCCTGTTCGACGTGCTGGCCGAAGGTGTGCCCGAGGCCCGCGACCTGGCCGACGGCGGCGACCTGACCCGCCTCGCCGATGACTTCGCCGGCGCCCTGACGGAGCTGCTCACCGAAGAGTCCGTCGAGTCCGACGACGGCCGCACGGTGGTGTACCGACCGTCCAGCGATGCGGTGTGCCTGCGCCTGCTGGGCGAGGGGGACGACGACCTGCCCACCTGCGTCGCGCGCCTCGACGCCGAGCCCCTGCGCGTCCGCGGGACCTCGCCCGCCGAGGGGGATCTGGATCTGTCGGCCGAGATCGCCGGCGCCCGCCCGCTGGTCGTCGGCCTGCACCGCGACCGCGTGCGCCTGGCGCTCGACCTCGCGGCCCTGCAGCGCGCCGCCGACGCGCTGGCCCAGGCGGGCGGTGACGCGCCCTTCGTCGGCACCTTGCGCGGCGCCGTCGAGGCCGAGGCCGTGCGCGGCCCCGCCGGCTACACGCTGACCTTCGCCCTGCCCCAGGGCCTGCAGATCGCCGCGCCCGAGCGGGTCGACGCGCGCGTCGCGACCTCCCGCGTCACCGCGCGCCTCGACCGCGAGGGGCCCGCCCTGAGCGTCGAGGTGGCCACCGGCGCCCTCACCGCCACCGTCTGGGATCGCGAGGGCGACGCCGCCTGCGACGTGGACGCCCAGGGTGAGGTCCGCTGCGTCGACGTGCCCGCCGGTGACGCCGCGCCCACGACGCTCAGCGTGCCGGCCCTGCGCGGCACGCTGACCGCCGACCCTGCCACCCTCGCCGCGCGCGGCGTGCACGTCGGCGGTCCGATCGTCCTCGAGAGCCCGGACGCCCGCTTCCAGATCACCCTCGCCGATCTCGACGCCGAGGCCCGCGCCGACGACGGCGCCTTGCTGCTCACCCTGACCCGCGGCCTGAGCCTCGCCCTCGACGGCCGGGGCGACGGCCGGGGCCTGCAGGCCCAGATCACCGCCGCCGCGCCCACCGCCGTCCGCGTGACCGACGGCTCGATGCAGCTCGAGCAGGGCAGCCTGCGCGCCACCGCCACCGAGGCCGACCCGGTCGAGGTGCGCGCGGGCGAGTGCTTCGACCTCGACGCCGAGGACGCCCCCTTCGCGGTGGTGGCCTGCGACGCGCCCCCGAACGTGCGTGATCGCGACGCGGAGCGTCGACCCTGACCCCCGGCCGCCCTTCGGGCTCGGGACTCAGGTGCCTCGGATGGGGCGAGGGGCTCGAGGGTGTCGGTAGGGTCCATCAACAGGAGATCCGATGGGTAAGCTGATCGTCCGCTGTTTCGCCGTCTCGCTCGACGGGTACGGCGCCGGCCCCGACCAGAGCGTCGACCACCCGCTCGGCGTCGGCGGCCCCGCGCTGCATCACTGGTACTATCCCACCCGCACCTTCCGCTCGATGCACACGGACGCCGACGATGGCACCACCGGCGTCGACGACGCCTTCGCCCAGCGCGGCTTCCGCAACGTCGGCGCCTGGATCCTCGGCCGCAACATGTTCGGCCCGGTGCGCGGCCCCTGGCCCGACGACAGCTGGCGCGGCTGGTGGGGCGACGAGCCGCCCTACCACGTGCCCGCCTTCGTGCTCACGCATCACCCGCGCGCGCCCCTCGAGATGAAGGGCGGCACCACCTTCCACTTCGTCACCGACGGCATCGAGGCCGCCCTCGAGCGCGCCCGCGCCGCGGCCGGCGACAAGGACGTCCGGGTGGGCGGCGGCGTCCACACCGTGCGGCAGTACATCCGCGCCGGCCTCGTCGACAGCCTCCACCTGGTGTTCAGCCCGGTGCTGCTCGGCGCGGGCGAGCACCTGCTGGGCGGCATCGATCTGCCCGCCCTCGGCTACCGCGTCACCGAGCACCAGCCCACGGCGGCGGCGACGCACATCGTCCTCGAGCGCGACGCCGCCGGCTGAGCCCGAGAGCGCGGCGATCTCAGTCCGCCGTCAGGCCGAGCGCCTCGGCCACCGCCGGCTCGACCGGGACGCGCTCGGACCGCGCCGCCGCGTCGCGCTCGAGATCGCCCGGCACCAGCGTCGGCTGCCCGTCTTCGCGGGGCTGCGCGCGGTACCACGCGAGGTACGCCGACACCCGCGCGCGGAAGGTCGGGTTGGGCGGTCGGATGGCCAGGATCAGGTGCGCGACGTCGCGCGGCGTGTCCCAGGGCGGCGCGTACAGATGGCTCATCTCGCTGCCGAAGCTCGAGCCCGCCAGGCCCGCGCACAAGAGCTCGATCGCCAGCCCCAGCCCCGCGCCCTTGTAGCCGCCCAGCGTGCAGGCCATCGCGGGCGGGCCGGCGCTCGGCTCGGCGCAGTCACGCCCCGCGGCGTCCAGCGCCCACCCGGGCGGCAGCGTGCCCTGCGCCGCGTGCTCGGCGCGGATGCGGCTCCACGCCACCTGGCTGGTGGCCATGTCCAGGCAGAACACCTCGTCGTCGGCGCCCGGCGCGGCGATCGACAGCGGGTTCGTGCCCAGCGTCGGCGTCCGCCCGCCGGGCGCGGTCATCAGCACGTCGGCGTTGCTGAACGCCAGCCCGACCAGGCCCGCCCGCGCCAGCGGCAGCGTGAAGGCCGAGGCCGGCCCGAAGTGGTTCGAGTCGGCGACCGCGACGGCGCCCACGCCGTGGGTCTCGGCCAGGGACGCCGCGCGCCGGGCCGCGTGCAGCCCGGCGACGAGGCCCAGCGCGCCGCCCGCGCCGAGGTGCGCGAAGGCCGGCCGGGGCTGCGTCCAGGTCAGCGTGGGCACGGCGCGCGCGCGGCCACCGTCCAGCTCCGCCAGGTAGGTCGGTACCAGCCGCAGCCCGTGCGTGTGCACGCCGCGCCGCGTGGCCGTGATCAGCGCGTCGGCCACGTCGCTCGCGTCGGCCAGGGGCACGCCGCGCGCCCCCAGCGCCGCCACCAGCGCGCCCCGCACCACATCGCCCGGGAGCGTCAGCATCGGGCCTCCAGCGCGCGCGCCAGCCGGTCGACCCCCTCGGCGATCTGGTCCGGCTCGACGTTGGCGAAGGCCAGCCGCAGGGTGTCGCGCCCCCGCCCCGTGGGCGAGAACAGGTGCATCGGACACACCAGCACGCCGTGCCGGGCCGCGCACGCGTGCATGTCGTCGGTGTCGAAGTCGAAGGGCAGGCGAAGGCTGAGGAAGAAGCCGCCGCCGGGCGTCGACCAGCGCGCGTCCACGCGGCCCAGCCGACGCTCCAGAGCGTCCACCAGCGCGTCGCGCCGGGACCGATAGAGCGATCGCGCGGGCGCGGTCAACGCGCGCAGCCCGGGCGCGCCCGATCGCCGCACGAAGCCCTCGGCGAGGGCCTGGGTCAGGGCCGAGGTGTTCAGCGTCACGAAGCTCTTCGCCCGCACCAGCGCCGCGAACGCCTCCGCGGGCGCGCCCGGCCACGCCAGCCACCCCAGCCGCAGTCCGGGCGACAGCGTCTTGGCGAACGAGCCGAGCTGAACCACGTGGCCCTGGCCGTCCAGCGCCAGCAGGCTGGGCGGCGGCGGCGCCTCGAAGGCGAACGCTCGGTAGGGGGAGTCTTCCAGCAGCAGCAGACCCGTCCGCCGCGCCAGGGCCACCAGCGCGCGCCGGGTGGCTTCGTCCAGCGTGTCGCCCTCGGGGTTGGCGAAGTCGGGCACCAGGTACAGCGCGCGGGCCCGCCGCCCCTCGGCCGCCAGCGCCTCGACCGTGGCGGCCACCCGCTCGGGCGTCAGGGGCCACACGGGCGCCACCGGCACCCGCGCCACCGCCGCCGCCCCGGTCGCGCCGACGTAGGTGGGATCCGGCACCAGCAGCACGTCCCCCGGCTCGAACAGGGCGGTCAGCACCAACCACAGCGCCTCCTGGGCGCCCGTCGTCGCGATCACCGCCTCGGGATCGATCGACCCCCCCTCGTCCGCCGCCCACAGCGCGCTGATCAGCGGCCCGAGAAGGCCGGGGGTGGGGCCGTACTGCCACGCCGCGGTGCCGGCGCGCGCGATGCGCGACGCGTCCAACGCGTCGTCCAACGTCGGCCAGGCCACCACCTCGGCGGCAGGACGCCCGGCCGCGAACGAGATGGCGTCCGGGTGGCGCTCGGCCAGCCCGTTCAGCACGTTCATCGCCTCGCCGACGCGGGCCATCAGGCTATCGGGCGCGATGATCACCAGAGATCCCCGGCCTCCATCGTGCGGAACAGCTGCTGCACGGGGCCATCGCTGAACCCGTCGCCGCGCCGCTCGATGAGCTCGACGCGCACGCCCGAGGCCGCGTCGCGGGCCAGGAACACCTGGCGCGTGAAGGGCCCCTCGATCAGGTCCGTGTCGAAGCGCACGCCCCGCGCCGTCAGCCCCGCCATGGCCTGCTCGAGGCACGTCACCCGCAGCGCGACGTGCTGCACGCCCGGGCCGCAGCGCTCGACGAACCGACTCACCTGACTCTCCGGCTCGGTACCCATCACCAGCACCAGCGTCAGATCGCCCGCCTGCACCACCGCCGAGCGCATGCCCGTGCGCTCGCCCCGCGTCTCCCGCTCGGCCACCTTCCGGAAGCCCAGCAGGCCCGTGTAGAAGCGAAGGCTCGCCTCCAGATCCGGCACGGCGAGCGCCACGTGATCGACGCCCACCACGTAGGCGGCCAGCGTCTCGGGCACCGACCGCCGGATTGCTTCTCCGAGATCCATCCTGCGTCCTCTTCCTGGGTTCGATTCGGCACCGAGGGTGGCCCACCGCACGTCGCGCCGCGGCACACGGGCTATCGGCGGTCAGCGCTCGGTTTCGTCGCGACGAGTGTACCGTCGGCACGGATTCCCGACATCGCGAGCTTGCCGGCTGGTCGCAAACCCAGTCCAGCGATCGGGGCCCGGCTGAGAGCTGAGAGCTGAGAGCTGACAGCCGGTCGGAACGACGACCAACGGCGCGTGAGCAGACCCCATGAGCAGAACCCCTCTTGCTTCGCGGGCTTTGGTTGTGGCCGAATTCCGGCCTTCGCAGATTCCTATGCCGAGAAGCGCCCGCCGTGTCCACGAACCCATCGACCCAGCCGCTCACCCTCGAGATGATCGACCTGCTGACGGTGGACGCGTCGACCTTCGGCCAGCTCCGCAAAGAACTGCTCGAAGTCCAGAACGACGCTATGGTGGGGGCCCACGAGGGCGACCTCGCCGCCGAGTCCGAGGTCTACACCGAGGCGCTCTTCGATCCGTCCGTCGACTGGTCCTACTGCACCGTGGCGCTGTCCCGCCACGAAGGGCAGGCGGTGGCCTTCGTGCTCGGCCGCGTGCGCCCGTACACGCACCAGGGGCGCGACATCGACCTGTTCTACATGACCACCTTCACCCGCCACGCCTGGACCGGCCGCGACCTGACGACCACCGGGTTCCGTCGCGTGGCCTTGGACTTCGGCGTCCGACGCGCCCTGTTCGCGCGCCGCCCCGGCATCTACGTCGGCCTGTGCATGTCGCCCTTCACCTACGGCTTCACGCATCGCCGCACGCGCGGCCTGATGCCCAGCCCCGATTACGAGCCCTCGCCGTGGATGCGGTCCCTCTACCAGGAGTTGTTCGGCCACCGGCTGAACGCCGACGGCCTCGTGGTCGAGCCCCGCGCCGGGCGCCTCGACGACCGCCAGCGCGCGCGGCTGGCCCGCACGGCCAGCCCCGCGGTGCGTTGGTTCCTGCAGCGCAACCCGCACTTCGATCAGGGCTACGGTCTGCCGCTGCTGGTGCCCTGCACCGGCTGGAACTTCGCGCGCTCGGTCGGCCTGACGGCGGCGCTGCAGGCGAAGCGAGCGCTGGGCCGCCGCCGCGCGCGCCGCTGACGCCGGGCGCGCGCGTCGACGCCGCCGCAGTCCACCGCCCGGCTCGCCGTCGACGCCGCCGTTGACCCGACCCCGGCCCCGAGGACAGCCTGAGCCCATGCACGCCGCCGCCACCCCGCCCGCCGCCGACCTCTGGCCCGCCCGCGTCCGCGCGCCCGAGGCCAACCGCGCCCGCTTCGGCGCGCTGTTCGACACCATGGTGGCCGCCCTCGACCGCGGCGACCCCCTGGCCGACGCCGTCGCCGCGCACCCGCCCTCACTGCGCGCCCTCGACCGCGCCCTCCGCGGCGAGCCGGCGCCCGCGCCCGCCCGCGCGCTGTACGAGGCCATGTGCGCCGTATCGGCCGACCCCGAGCGCCTCGACCGCGGCGGCCGCGTGCTGCTGCGCGCCGGCCCCATCGCCGGCCTCGTGCTGGGCGCCCGCAGCCTCGTGCTGGGCTACTGCGCGCCCGCCGGCAACAAGCCCCTCGTGCTGTCCGGCCAGCTGCACACGCGCGCGCGCCGCCGCCTCGACGAGACCGCCCGCTTCGTCCAGGCCGTCAACCTGCCCGGCGGCCTCGCCCCCGGCGCCGACGGCTTCGTCATCACCGGCAAGGTGCGCGTGATGCACGCCGCCGTGCGCGGCCTGACCCTGCGCTCCGGTCGCTGGAATCACGCCGCCTGGTCGCTGCCGCTGAACCAGCACGACATGGTGGCCACCATCCTGCTGTTCTCGTCGATCCTGCTCGGCGGCCTCGAGCTGATGGGCCTGCGCGTCGACCGCGGCGAGGCCGAGGATTACATGGTTCTGTGGCGGCACGTGGGCGCGCTCATCGGCGTCGAGCCCCAGCTGCTGCCCGCCGATCGCGTCGCCGCCGAGCACCTGACCGCCTTCATCGGCGCCACCCAGCGCCCACCCGACGACGACAGCCGCGCCCTGGCGCGCGCCCTGTTCGACGCCTACCGCCCGCCCGGCAGCGGCCCCGGCCTCGACGAGGCCGCCTGCCGCTACCTCATCGGCGACCACCTCGCCGACGAGCTCGGCCTCCGCGCCTCGCGCCCCTGGTCCGCCTGGCTGCGCACCTCGCGCCGGCTGGTCGGCCGCGCCGACGCGCTGCGATCGCGCGTGCCCGCCCTCGACGCCTGGCAGCTGGCTTGGGGCGCGCGACGCTGGGACGCCGTGGTGCGAAGCGGCCTGCGCGCCGCCCCGGCTCGCTTCGACGCCCCGCAGCGCCTGAGCTGATCACCCAGCCCCGACGCACCCCAGCGCTCCATTCCCCAAAGGCGTCGTCGTGGTCGTAGTCGTCGTCGTGGTCGACCCGAGCCAGCGTCCGACGAGCAACAGCGCTCGGGCAAGAGGAAGACCGCCAGCCGACCACGACCACGACAACGCTCCGCCGCGGCACCCGTACCCATCCTGATCGACGCCGAAGTCCCGAACGACGACGACCACCGTCCGCGGGCGAGGGGAGCGTCCCACCCACCGCCCCGAACCCAATCGACCACGGCTACGACCACGCCCACGACCCGCCGCGGCGACCGTCACGCTCCTGCCTCACCCCTCGCCCAACGCCTTCAGATGCCCCCCGGCGCGGAACCACGCCAGCACCGCGGGCAGCACGCGCCCCAGCGCGTCGGGATCCGCGTGATACAGCGCGAAAGACTCCGCGAAAGACTCCTGCACCGATTGCTCGCCGTAGCGCGTCGGCGCCGGCTTCTTGCCCAGCACCTTCTGATACGCCGCCAGTACGGGCCCCTTGCGTAGCAAGGCCCCCGCCTGATCGCCGCGCTTCTTCACCGCCGCCGCCCGCTTCTCGAGCGCCGGCCCCTCGCGCTCGAGCTCCTTGCCCACCTTCTGCGCCTCGGACCGCTTGTTCTGCTTCGCGAGCTGGTTGTAGCGCTTCACCTTGGCGTTGTAGCTCGCCTTCGCTTTGTTGACCGCCGCCACCTCACGCTCGTACGCGCAATAGGCCAGCCGCCCCGGCCGGCTGTGCAGCGCGTGCCCCAGCTCGTGCAGCACCACCATCGCGCTGGCCGGCAGCGGCGCGCTCGGCGTGCCGACGAACTGAACGCCCTGGCTCTGGAACGCTCGGTCGTACACGAACAGCTTCTCGCCGCAGTTCTGCACGATGTGCTGCCCCGCGCGCTCCTTCGGCTTGCCGTTGGGCGCCCGCACGAAGGGCATCGCCACCAGCGCCTTGCGCTCCGCCGCCGACAGCCGCTCCAGCGCCGACTGCAGCGCCAGCCGCGAAGGTTCGTCCCAATGCGACCGCCCCGTCTTCTGCAGCGGCCCCGTCCCGAAGCCGCGCTGCAGGTCGCCCTCGCTCTTCGGCGTCGGCCACCGCAGCTTGGGCCCCGCCTCGGCCACCATCGAACCGTTCAGATCGACCACCACCGTCACCGGATAGGTGCCTTCGCCCTTCACGGGGATCAACAGATCGGCCTCGGCCCCCTTGCGCCCGTCGTCGCTGACCACAAGCAGCGCCTGCAGCACCGCCACCGGCAGCTTCTCGAACGCCGTCACCGGCGCCGTCTTCCCGTTCTGCCGCACGGCGACCTTCCGCCCCTTCAACCGCGACTTCGCCGTCGACGCCAGCGCCGCTCGCTGAGCGTTCGACGCGGGCGCCTGCTGGAACCCGGTGCTGTCGTAGTAGGCGCGAGGTTTCTGCGTGCTGCCGCACGCGGTGAGGAGAAGCAGAGCGGCCAGGACCGCAGTCGAGCGGAGCACGGTGAACCTCCGGAAAGGGTAGGGTGCGCGCCCGACGCCCGCACCGAGCCCTTATTCTACGCCACCCACGCAGCAAGGAGCACAGCGCCAACCGTGCCCGTGCCCGAAAGCCTCAGTCTGCCGCAGCGTCCGCCCTTGCCCTTGCCCTTGCCCTCGCCCTTGCCCTCCCTGCCGCGCCAGGAACGCCCACTCACCCCAGCGCCCGCAGGCCGCCCCCCTTGACCTTGACCTTGACCTTGACCTTGACCTTGACCTCGACCTCGACCCGAACCTCACCCCGACCCCCACCCACCACCCGCCTCACTCCCCACCACCCGCCTCGAACGTCCCACCCGGCAGCACCGGCACCGCCTGCGCCTCGACGCACAGGTTCTCCGGCGCGCACGCGCTGGCCGCGATCGGCCCCGCCACCCGGACCCCGCTCCGAAGCGTCACGTCGAAGCTGCCCCGGACCCAGACCGCAGCGCTCTCGTCGTCACGGTCAATCTGGTGCATGTCCGGCTCGATGAGCGTCAGCACAGCCTCGCCCTCGCTCAACGGGACGGTGTGCCCGTCGTCCCACAGCCCGCCCCGCGCGACCGCATGCCGCCCCGGCCCGACGATGGGCAACGCCATCCAGAAGTTCACGCCCTGGCTCAGCACGTCGTCGAGACACTCGGGCGGTGGCCCACGGAACGCCTCGGCCGAGTTGAACTCCAGACTCCAGCCGTACCGCTCGCTGCATTCGAGCTGAACGCTCTGATCCCGCAAGCACCAAGCCTCGGGACGCGCCGGGTCGTACACCAGGTCGCAGTCGCCCTCGCCGGGCCGAACCTGCGCGTCCGCGTCGCCGCCCCCGTCGTCACAGCCGACCAGCAGCAGCGCGGCGACGAGTACGGCACCTCGCCGCAACGCTCCACCCATCACACTCACAGCTCGGGTGCCGGCGGCCCGCCCTCGCAGTCCGCCACCTGCGCGCAACCGTCCGCCACGAACCGCCCCGCCACGCGGGTCCCGTCGTCGAAGGTCATGTCGATCGAGCCCGACGCCCACCCCGGGTTGGGCGGCATCTCCAACGCATCGAACCCGGAGGGCACTGCGTCGAAGGTGAGCGTTCCACCCGTCGCCGTCGCCGTCTCGCCGGACTCTTCCCAGATCAACGTCGGCGCCAGATCCGCCGGCACGGCGTAGGTGTTCGCGAGAGGCGGCGCCAGGGGAATCGACAGGTGCCAGACGCCCGGCAGCACGTCCCAACTGCACCCGCCCATGCCGTGGCCCAGCCGCAGCATCACGCGCCAGCCGTCGTCGCGTAGGCACAGCAGGCCGATGGCCGCGGCCTGGAAGCAGCCGTCCGACCCGCCCGCCGAGTCTTCGGGCCAGCACTGCTGCGTCCCGGCGTCGCCGCCGGCCGCGGCGTCGGCCGCGACCGCGTCGGGCTGAGGACTCGCCGCCGCGTCGGCGGCGTCACCGTCGTCGGCGCCGCAGCCGAGCAGCAGCAGGGCCAGGGTGAGCGGGGTGATCGTTCGAAGTCGTCGAGACATCATCGCTGGGTGCCCTCCGTGGCGGTTGCCCGCGCCACCGGTTCTGCGCGTGCGCCGAGCGCCGCGCGTCTGCACCGTAGCGGTGGGTGGGAGATGGGGGCAACGGGAGCGGGGGCGCAGGGGTCCGCTCATGAGCCGCTGGGGTTGTCGTGACCGGCTATCAGCCATCAGCTGTCAGCTCTCAGCCGGGCCCCGTCCCCTGTGCCGGCTTCGAGACCGTCCGGCGAGCTCCCGGCGCCGACCTTGCCCATGAGGGTGCGCACGAAGACCTGCGCCGCGCCGCACTACTCGGCGCCGTGCGACGCCGACGCGTTCTTCGCGGCTGGGGCGCCGCGGCTCGCCAGTCTTCGAGGAAGGCACTCCGTGCCTCCCTCGAGCTCCCACCGGCCGGGCTCCGCCCTGGACCCGCCGGAGTCAGGACGACTGATGCGCTGCGCTGACGTACAGGTCTTCTGGCGCCGCGCCAGTTGAGGGCCGCGGCGGCTCGCCGCCAAGCCCAGCCGCCCGGTTCTCGCACGACCGGCCGGCGGCGCCGCCAGCGCTCGTCTTCCAGGGCGCGCCATTGCCCGCCGACGGTGCGAACGTCCGCGTCGACTCCCCCACGGCGCCGACAGCCGCGCATTTTCTGAAAAGAGGGCGGGCAAAGCCGCTCCTGAAGCGGGCGACGCCGCCGGCCGGTCATGACGCCCCAGGGCGGGGGCTTGCCCGCTCGCCGAGAAGCCGGGGTGGTAGGTGCTCGCCCCGCGCGCCGCGCCGGGCGTGTGGCTGCGGGGCGCGCTGGGCGTGGGCGCGAGTCGGTGGCTGGGGTGACCTCCGCGCGCCTGGACCTTTGCGCTGCCGGCCATCTCGGCACATCCCGCTGGACCGGTGACAGGGCTCGCCGAGCCGTCCCACCCGGTCCCGCGCCGCCACGACGCGCTGGCTGTGCCGGCTCAACCAGCCTCGAGCCGCTGGCGCAGAAGTTGGCCCGCCGCCCGGCGCTCGCGTGCGCCGCCGATGCGCAGCGCATCGGTCAGCGCCAGAAGGTCGTACAGCTGCGGGTTCTGACGCGCGGCCGCCACCACGCCGGGATAGAGCGGCACCAACCCCTGGCCTTCCACAGCTCCGTCGACGTCGGGCCAGACGCAGGGGTCGGCGTCCGGCGCGCGCAGCACCGCCCGCAGGACGGGCGCGCTGTGGGCGGAGGGCAGGCCGACCGCGCGGCCGAGGCGCACGGCCGGGAAGGCGAAGCGGACGCCGTGCTCGACGAACTCGGCGAGCGGCCCCTTGGCGACCGCTCGCCGCGCCGGGCTGAACAGTCGCGCGTCCGCGAGTCGCCGCGTCGCCTTGTGAACCTCACCCGCTGACAGCGCCAACGCCTGGGCGATGCTGGCGTAGGTCCAGTCGGCGCCGTCGTGCAGATGAAGGGCGAGCGCGACGACGACATCCTGAGGGCGTAGGGTGGGTTGATGGGCGGCGCGCATTTCTGATTTCGAAATTGGAAACGTGGTCAGCCTAGCGAGCGCGCTGGCCGCTGTCCATCGGGCGCGCCGCCCGTCCATGTCGCGGCGCGGCTGTCGTTCTCCGAGCTGGCGCGTGACCGTCGGCGGTCGCTGGCGGCGAGCCGTGGGGCAGGTCGACGCGGCCGAGGGTCTCGAGCCCGCCCCTTGCCGCACGCCCGTTCCTCCCATACCTTCACCCCGCATCCCAGCCGACCCCCGGAGGCCCACCCATGCCCGATCTCGTCTACTTCGTCGCCACCACCGTCGACGGCCGCATCGCGGCGCCGGACGGCGGGTTCGACTTCTTCCCCCAGGGCGATCACCTGGGCGCGCAGGTCGAGGCGCTGCCCGAGACCATCCCGGCGCATGCGCGGCAGGCGCTGGGCATCGACGCGGCGCCGCGGCGCTTCGGCAGCGTGGTGATGGGGCGCCACACCTATGCCGTGGGGCTGCGGGAGGGCATCACTGATCCGTATCGGCCGCTCGACACGGTCGTGTTCTCGCGCACGCTCGATCCGGCCGCGGCGCCGGTGCGCATCACCGCCGAGGATCCCGTCGCCGTGGTCCGCGAGCTGAAGCAGCGCGCGACGCGCGACATCTGGCTGTGCGGCGGCGGCGCGCTCGCGGGCGCGCTGGCCGACGCCATCGACGAGGTGGTGGTGAAGGTGAACCCGGTGCTGGCCGGCGCGGGGCTGCCGATGGTGGACGGGGCGTTCGGCGCGCGGGCGTTGGTGCTGGGCGACGTGCGGCGGTTCGAGAGCGGGGTGGTGTGGTTGACGTATCGGCGTGCGCCTGGCTGATGGGGCCTGCTCCGCCGCGCAGGCTCACCCCGCCCTCAAGGGGTCGCCATGAGGGGCCGTTGTGGGCTAAGAGAGGGCGGGGCGACGGGCGTCCCACCCTGGGTGGACGGTGGGGGACGGGAGCGATGAAGCGGGCACTGCTGCTGGCCACGGCGTTGTCGTGGATGGTGGGCTGCGGCGGCGATGACGAGAAACGACTGACGGCCGAGATCGACGGGGTCGTCTACCTGAACGGTCCCGTCGCGGGCGCGACCGTCAAGCTGCGACGGTTGACCGGGACTCGGCTGGTCGAGGCCAGCGCGACGACGGACGCGGACGGCCGCTATCGGCTGGGCGGGCTCGGTGTCCTGGGCGACATGCAGCTCGAGGTCGACGTCTCGGGGCTGCCCTGGACGACCGCGGACGGTGCACAGGGTACCTACCCCGATGGCGTGGTGCTGCGTTCTCCGGTGCCGGACGTCGATGTTCCCCAGCGTCGTCGAGCGCACGTGACAGCGCTGACGACCCTCCTTGTCGAGGTCGCGGACGCGCGCGCCGGCGGCGCGCCGGATCCCGCCCCCCTGGCCGTGGTCGACGACTTCGCGCGATGGCTGACGCTCGACCCCGTGAGCACGCCCTTCGACGCCGAGCCCGACGGTGTGCCGCTCGGCCGGCGGCACGCCCTGCTGCTGGAGGGCTTCGTCGAGCTCGCCGCCGGCGCAGCGGACCAGGCAGGTGTGCCGCCGCACGGCGTCATCTCGGCGCCCGAGCTGCTGCAGGCGCTGGTCGAGGACGCCGAAGGCGGGGCCCCGGCAGCGTTCTTCGACGGGCGGGGCGCCGACGGCGCGTTGTCGCTGGAGGCTGGGCCCGGTCGCTACGATCTGAGCGAGGCGACGCTGCGCTCGAGCTACGCCGCCGCCGTGCGCCGTGTGTTGGCGACCGCGCGCTGGGCCGACGTGCCCGATCGCGAGGTGGCCGACTTGCTCGCGTCGCTGTCGTGCAGCGCGGCGCCCATGTTCGGCGCCTGCGTCGGCGGTCAACCCACCGACACCACGGTCCCGGTCATCAGCGACGTACAGCCCGCGGCCGAGTCGTCGCTGATGGGCGCCGTGGAGATCACCGTGCGCGCCGACGATCCCGAGTCCGGCATCGCCAGCCTGACGCTGTCCCTGTCCGGAGACGCCAGCGAAGGGCTACCCGACCTCGACGACCAACCGAGCGTCGCGCGTGTTCGACTGGACACGGCCGCGTTGGGTGGGCCGCGTTTGGAGCTGCTGGCGCGCGCCGAGAACCGCGCGGGGCTGGTGACCGAGCAGCGGATCGGCTTCCCCCTCGCCAACGTGCCCCCGGGTGTGATCGAGGGCGCCGTGGTGAAGGGGCCGGCGTCGTGGCTCAGGGTGAGCGCGTATGGCGTACGATCGGATGGCTCGACCGTCCTGGTCGGCAGCGGGCGCACGGGCGGGACGGGTGACTTCGAGTTCGCTGTCGAGGGGTGGCGCGGGCCTTTGCTGGTGCGGGCGCAGGGCGATCCGACGCATCCGGACGGCACCTCCGGTTACGCGGACGAGGCGCGCTGGACGACGCTGCCGTGGGACGCCGAGCAATCGCTCTCGGCGCTCGTGCCTCACTTCGACCCCGCTCAGCCCAGCGTCCCGGTGATCGTGACGCCGCTCACCGACCTCGCCTGGGCGCGGGCGCTGGCTCGGGGGGCGCCGCTGCTCGACAACCACGACGACGCCGCGGCGCTGCTGGCGGCGCACTTCGCGCTGCCGTCGGGTGAATCGCTGCGAACGCTCCGGCCCGCCGACGCGAACGCACCGACCGTGGCGCCCGGCGACGCCCATCGCTACCTGTTCGCGTTGGGGTGCCTGGCCCGGCAGGCGCTGGACGCGGCCGAGACGCTGGCGCCCGACGCGCCCGAGACCTTCACCGCGCTGGATCTGGTGGCCTGGTACCGCGCCGATCTGGCGGCCGACGGTGAGATCGACGGCGCGGCGGGCAACGAGGCGCTGCCCCTCGAGCACGAGGGCCGAGCGCTGACGTTGGAGGACCCCTTTCGCGCCGACCTCGCGGCGTCCTGCGCACGGTGGTTGGCCGATCCGGCGAACCCGAGCGGGCTGTCCCGACCGCAGCTGACCGAGTCGCTGCGCGCCATCGCGAACGACACCGGCGCGCTGTTCGATCCGGCCCACGCGCCCACGCCCTTCGACGTGGACGGCCCCAGCGTCGAAGCGACGCTCGAGCCGGTGGGCGAGGGGGCGACGGCGGGCCTGCGCACCAACGGCGCGGCGCGGCTGACGCTCACGCTGCGGGACGCGGCGGGCATCGTGGACGCACGCGTCGAATCGCCCGAGGGCCTGGCGGTGACGGTAGAGCGCACGTTCGACCTGTCGACGACGCCCGCCGAGGTGCGATGGGTCGCCCTGGTCGAGCCAGGCGAGCTGCCCGATGGTCCGCTTCCCTTCGCCGTGCGCGCCGACGACGCGCTGGGCAACCAGCGTGCGCAGACGGTGGTGGTGGTGAAGGACACGACGCCGCCCACCCTGAGCGTCGCGGCCAGCGAAGGGGTCGACACGACCTTCGAGTTCGCGTGGTACACCCAGCTCGCCCAGTTCGAGGCGCGCTTCGAGATCGAGGACGCCGGGCCGTGGCGGATCGTCGAGCAGACCTGGAGCGTGTTCGACTACGGCGGCGAGCCCGAGCCGTTCCCCGACGGTTTGCGCGTGATCGACGACACGCACTTGAGCCTCTCGTGCCCCGAGGAGCGTCGCTATCGGCTGGTGCTGCACGTCGAAGACGACCTGGGCAACCGCCTGCGCTACGAGCCCTACGTGCGGGCGGATCGCTCTCCGCCGTCCTTGGATTGGCTGACGCTGAGCCACGTGGACGAGCTGAACTTCGACCACCGCGGCCGCCGGCAGGACGGCCAACCGGTCACGCGGCGCGGTCGTGAAGAGATCGAGGGCTCGCTGGTGCGCAAGTGGCAGACGCGTTGGGGCCCCGACGACGCGAACCCGGCGGTGCTGCGGGTGAAGGGCGTGCCGGGCGGCGTGGTGGAGAGCCCGGTGGTCGGGTTGGCGTGGCGGTCCGCGCTGCACGGGCGCTTCGGGCCGTGGCGGGAGTTGATGCTGGATCCCAACCGGACCGGCGAGGCGGACATCGTGCTGGACGCGGCGGGGCTGGGCTTCGACCCGATCGGGAACCCGCCCGGGCCAGGGACGCGACCAGAGATCGAGGTGCGGGTGACCGACCGCGCGGGGAACACGTTCGTGGACTCGATTCGGCTGGAGCTGGCGGTGATTCCGCCGGCGCTGGAGATCGAGTGGCTGGACGACTACCGCGTGGACGGGTACGTGCGGCTGGACGAGATTTCGCTGGAGGACGAGAGCTTCGGGCGGATCTGGGAGGGCGGGGGCGGGCTGGGTGTGTTGGTGGGCGGGCTCCGGGTGCGGAATCCGCACGGGGTGGATGTGGAGCTAGACGGGGTCGGTCTGGGTTCGGCAGTGGTCGAGGTCGTCGCGGTGCCTTGGATGTTGGACAAGAGTGGTCCGTACCTCGGTGCTCAGAAAGAGATGGCTGATGGTACACCCATTCCGACAGCCTTGAACCTCCCTCCCCAGTGGCCCGAGGCGGACTGTGGTGATAGGCCTGTCACCGAGAGCTTCATCACGGACTTGGACTACGAAAACGCCCGCTTCTCGCTTGGGAATCTCCTCTCCCTGATTCCGGGTACGTGCCACGCACTCCCGCCGGCTCCCCCAATCTTCGTCGCCGCCTACCCCGAGTTGCTCCTGCTCGGTGTAGACGGTCTCCCGTCTCAGGAGTGGCGAATAACACAGAACTCTGTCGTCAGTATTGGGGTTGGGCACGGACCGGTCGGAGCACCTCAACGCTTGGCTGACTACGTCGCTGTCGATCCGGTCCCGATGGAATGGGTCAGCCGCGAGCGACGATACGTCCAACCCGTGCTCGCGGTGCCGGGTGCCCTGGTGGTAGACGAGGGTGTCCATTGCACGTGGTGCTTTGCGGGTGAGGAAGACTGCGAGGCCTCCTGTCAGGAGAGGTCGTCGTGGTTTGGAACATTCGCCCGCGTGATCACAGACGCACGGTGGACTCCCCGCGACGACGAACCTCGCGTCCGCACGTTAACGCCGAGCGGCACCCTGGGCAGAGACTCGGCGATCGTCTGGGGCGCACAACGTGTTTCACGCGTCCCTACGAACGGACTGGCGCCGCGCTAGAACGAGTGTCAGGAGCAGAGCCGCCCAGAGGAGGTCGAGTTCGTGTGGGCCAGTTGCCGCTCGGCAATCGCAACCGTCGGAACTGGATTCATCACCGCCTCCGCTGCACGGTGGGTCACCCACATAGCGACACTGTCCACCGCCTGGGCACGTGTTGTCCCACCGCAGTCCCTCGCCGCAGATCGCCTCGCATCGCCCGTTCACCAACTGCGTACCCGGACCGCACGGGTTCGCGGGCGGGTCGACGCAACTTGACCCCTCGAGCACGCTTCCGTCCGGACACTCGATCGGGACGCAGCGTCCCGTGATCGAGACCTCCTGACCGACGGGACACCGCCCCATGTCGACCGTCGGCCCCATGTCCAGACGCACCGGCGGGGACGCGCCCGCGTCGCGCGGCGGTGGAAGGGGCGCGGCGTCGATGTCGGGGATGCCGCCATCGGGCTCGCGGCCGACGGCGTGCACCACCAGGTCCGACTGGGCGGGCGGGATGTCGTCCGCCTCGATGATCGCGGCGTTGCGGATGATGAACTCGTCGTCCACGTTCTGGTTGACGCGCACCTGAAACTGCAGCACGTGCGCTTCGTTGGGCGCGATCAGGTCGATCTCGGGCAGGTCGGCCAGGTTGAAGCCGCGAGTGAGCGGAAGCGACCCGTCGGGCAGGTCGGCGACCGGTCGGCGGTCAACGCTGAACGTGTTCGGGATGTACGTCGTGCCTTCGGGCACCTGATCGGTGACGCGGACATTGCTGGCGAAGTCGCCGCCCGTGTTCCGTACGGTAATCACGTAGGTGATCTCGTCGCCGGCCTGCACAGTCGTGCCTGATGGCGGCAGCGCAGCCTTCTCCGGCTTCACGCTGTCGAAGCTCGCGGGCCGGTGGTCAAAAGCGAGAACCAGCCAGTTGGTCAGGAGCTGCTCGCCTCCACCGAGGCCTGGGAGGCCGCCGGGGATGATCAGTTCTAGCTCAGCAGACTCGCTTCCTGCTTCTACGGTGCCCTCGAGGTGGAAGCTGTCGATATCGATCGCGTGCTGCCCCCTTACGCAGCCGCCGCCGCGGCCGCTGTTGACGGTGCTGTTGAAAACATTGCGGACGGGATTGCAGGCGTCCGTGACGAGTTCGCCGTTTACGCTCAAGCTGTCGCCCATGATGCCCTCGTCGCCTTCGAGGACCATGAGCGTCACATCAACGCTCGCATCTGGGGGCGCCCGGAACCCCGTCGGCCGAAGACGCCGGTTGAAGCCCGAGTTGAGCTCCATCCCCTGGTAGTAATAGACGCGACGTAGCGGCAGAGTCTCCGATTCGTAGACGACGATCAGCGACCAGCCCCCAATGGCAAGGCTGGCGACGACAGCAACAGCGGTACCGGGATCGCCATCATTGGCACCCGACATCTGGACGTCGCCAATGGTCCAGTCACCATTCAGGACACCCCCGCCGTCGACATGGGCCTGCAGCATCTGGGTGACGTCGGCGTGGGCAGAGTAGAACAGGAGGTCGCAGTTCTGGATGGCGGGACAGAACGCGGCCAGGCCCGCGCACTCGTTCGCGACAAGCCCATCGACGAACTGCTCGGAAAGCGCGTTGTCGAGCTCGGCCACGAAGGGCTCGCCGCCCGGCGGCGCTAGCGTTACCGATAGATCCGGCTCCGATGCGGAGGGGACAGATGCGACCCAGTTCAGCCGAGCGTGAACGATTCTGAGGTCGGGGATCTCCGGGAACCCGGCGACGTCAATAGTTGCGGACTGACGGGCCGAGCAGTTCTCGCCCACTAGGCACTGGGCCGCCGGCTGACAATCCAGCAGCGTCCCGCCTGTCGCCAGGTAGTCGATCGGCCCCTCCCACTCCAGCGTGGGGTTCGGGCCCAGCTGCCGGCCCTGCGCCCGCGCGGCGCTCGGCGCCGCGATCGTCCACAGCGCGGCGGCCGCCGCGACACAGCCCAGTGCGCGCACACTTCGCATGGTCCACCCCCACATTGACCACGAACGCGGCGAGGGTAGCACTTCCCCCGAATGGCGCTCAAAGCGTAGGTTTACGCTGGCGTCGCAATCGGTGGCGCCATGCTCGGTCGGGGGACCACGTTGTTCGAATCGGCGCTGCGGTGGAGCGGAGAACGTGCCCGTGCCCGTGCCCGTGCCCGTGCCCGAAAGGGCGCTGGTGCACGCCGGGCGGGTCGGGAAGAGGCGGTGGGTCCGTCGGGGCGCGGAGGCGTGATCGAACGCGGCGAGCGGGGCGGTGCCCTTGCCCTTGCCCTTGCCCTTGCCCTTGCCCGGCTGCCCTTGACCTTGACCTTGACCTTGACCTTGACCTTGACCTTGCCCTCTGCAGGTCCGGGCGCACTCGGGGCCTCCTCGTGAGCGCGGCGGGACGTCGTTGTGTCGTGCTTCTTCGCGGCGCCGTTGATCGCGATCGGGCACGGGCACGGGCACGGGCACGGGCACGTCTTTTTCTGGGGGCTGCGGGACGTCTTGCGCTTTGGCCGTCTTGGGGCGCGGGTGGTCGCGAGAGGGCAAGGGCAAGGGCAAGGGCAAGGGCAAGGGTTCTGCACGCCGCGGTCGGTTGGGGGTTTGCGCGATGAAGACGATTCACCCGGCCCTCCTGGCCGCCACCCTGTGCTTCACCCCCGCCTGCGACGACGTCCAACCCGACGACCCGGTCACCCCGCTCCCCGACGCCGCGGCCGACGCCGCGCCCCAGCCCGACGCCGGCGGCCGCGACGTGGGCGCGCCGCCCGCCGACGACTTCGGCGAAGCGTGCACGTCCGGCGACGAGTGCCGCAGCGGGTTCTGCGTGCAGGTCGAGGGCATGGCGCGCCAGTGCTCGCGGCGGTGCGGCAACGACGACGACTGCCCCGATCTGTGGGCCTGCCAGCAGGTGACCAACCCCGAGGCCGACGTCACGTTCATCTGCGTGCCCACCGGCGTCGGGTGCGCGGGCGTCGACCTGCAGGCCGACGTGCGGCACTGCGGGGCGTGCGACAACGCGTGCGACTTCCCCGGCGCCCAGCCGCTGTGCGTCGAGGGCGAGTGCGCGCCGGGCGACTGCCTGCCCGGCTTCCACGACCTGGACGCCGACGCCGCCAACGGGTGCGAGTACGCATGCACGGTCACCCGCGAGGGGGTCGAGGCCTGCGACGACATCGACAACGACTGCGACGGCACCACCGACGAGGGGTTCGACCTGCAGGCCGATCCGGCGCACTGCGGGGCGTGCGGTCAGGCGTGTCGGCCGGCGAACGCGACCGGGGCGTGCGTCGAGGGCGCCTGCGCCGTCGAGGCGTGCGCGGCGGGGTTCGTCGACGCGGACGGCGCGGCAGACAACGGGTGCGAGCTGGGGTGCGCGCCCAGCAACGGCGGGGTCGAGGCCTGCGACGGCATCGACAACGACTGCGACATGGCGCTGGACGAGGGCTTCGACCTGCAGGCCGACGCGGCGCACTGCGGGGCGTGCAACCGGCCCTGCGCGCTGGCCAACGCCGACAGCACCTGCGCCGAGGGCGCGTGCAGGCTGGACGCGTGCCGGCCGGGCTTCGCCGACCTCGACGGCGTGCCGGCCACCGGCTGCGAGTACGGCTGCGCGCCCAGCAACGGCGGGGTCGAGCGCTGCGACGCGGTGGACAACGACTGCGACGGCGCGGTGGACGAGGCGGTCGACACGTCGGCCGATCCCATGAACTGCGGGCAGTGCGGGCGCTCGTGCGTGCGGCCCAACGCGCTGGTGGCGTGCGAGGCGGGGGCCTGCCGCTCGGTGGGGTGCGCGGACGGGTTCGTCGACCTGAACGCCATGCCGGCCGACGGCTGCGAGTACGGGTGCCGCGTCACCTTCGAGGGCGTCGAGCGCTGCGACACGCTCGACAACGACTGCGACGGGTGGACCGACGAGGGGTTCGACCTGCAGCGCGATCCCGAACACTGCGGCGAGTGCGGCAACCGCTGCCTGGCGCCCGGCGGCGTGCCGGTGTGCCGGCAGGGCGTGTGCGGCGTCGAGGACTGCGAGGCCGGCTTCGTCGACCTCGACGGCGATCCCGACAACGGCTGCGAGTACGCCTGCGTGCGGGCCGGCGCCGAGGTGTGCAACGGCGCCGACGACGACTGCGACGGGGCCAGCGACGAGGGGTTCGACCTCGACACCGATCCCAGCCACTGCGGGCGCTGCGGCCGGGCGTGCAGCTATGACAACGCCGCACCCCTGTGCGCCGACGGGCTGTGCAGCCAGGGGCCCTGCGTCGAGGGCTTCGTCGACGTCAACGGGCGGCCCGACGACGGCTGCGAGTACGCCTGCACGCCCACCGCCGACCCCACCGAGGTGTGCGACGGGCAGGACAACGACTGCGATGGCGCCACCGACGAGGGCTTCGACCTGCAGAGCAGCCTCGACAACTGCGGCACCTGCGGCGCCCGCTGCGCGCCGGCCAACGCCGACGGCCTGTGCGCCGCGGGGCAGTGCCGCGTCGACGAGTGCAGCTTCGGCTTCGTCGACGTCGACCGCGACGTGGCCAACGGCTGCGAGTGCGAGCGCGCCAACAAGGGCATCGAGGCCTGCAACACGCGCGACGACGACTGCGATGGCGCCGTCGACGAGGGCTTCGACTTCCGCAACGACCCGGCCCACTGCGGCGGCTGCGGCCGCCGCTGCGTGCTGCCCAACGTGCAGACGCCCCTCTGCGCCCTGGGCGCCTGCGACATCGCCGACTGCGTCGACGGCTTCGAGGACGGCGACGGCGATCCGGCCAACGGCTGCGAGGTCGACTGCGCCGCGACGCCGATGGATCCCGCCTGCGGAGGGGCGCCGCCGATGTTCGACGACTACCCCGGCGACTACACGATCGCGCCCCGCGTGCTCTACAGCTGCAGCGACCTCATCTTCGGGCAGCAGGTGGTGACGGTGAACATGCCCAGCGTCCGCTTCTTCGCCGGCGGCGGCCTGCTGCTGGTCACCGGCGCGCCGGTGGACATGGAGCAGCAGCCCGTACCCGGCGACGGCAGCTTCCGCGTGCAGGGCGTCATTCCGGGCGACTGCGCCGAGACGTACATCCTGCAAGGGCAGTTCGACCTCGAGAACCCGGACGAGTGGTCGGGCACCTTCTCGATCCGCTTCCAGGGCCTCACCTGCGGCCTGACCACCTGCGCGAACCAGACCTACCAGATCACGGGGACCCGCCAGTGAGCATGCCGCCCTTTCACCTGGCCTTCCCGGTGGCCGATCTCGAGGCGACGCGCGCCTTCTACGTGGGCGTGCTGGGCTGCCGCGAGGGGCGGTCGGCCGAGCGCTGGATCGACTTCGACCTGCACGGGCACCAGCTGTCGGCGCACCTGGCGCCGGACGCGTGCGCGCCGCCCGGCGCGGCCACCAACCCGGTCGACGGCGACGACGTTCCGGTGCGGCACTTCGGCTGCGTGCTGCCGTGGGACCAGTGGCATGGGCTGGCCGAGCGGCTGGCGGGGCGGGATTTTCTGATCGGGCCGCGCACGCGGTTCGCGGGTGAGGTGGGGGAGCAGAAGACGCTGTTCGTGGTGGATCCGAGCGGGAACGCGTTGGAGTTCAAGACGTTTCGGGATCCGGGGCGGTTGTTCGCGACCTGACCCCTTGACCTTGACCTTGACCTTGACCTTGACCTTGACCTGATCACGCACCCTACGCCGCTCTGGCCGCAGCGCACGGGCGAGCACACGTGCCCGTGCCCGTGCCCGTGCCCGTGCCCGAAATCACAGCGTTTCGAGTCCACGCGGCCTACGGCCATGACGCCTCGGCGGGCGCAGCCTGCCGGCGCAGGGGTGGGTTCGCGCAGGGGTGGCGCGGCGGGGGGGGAGGTCAAGGTCAAGGTTAAGGTCAAGGGGTTCGGCCTGCGGGTGCTGGGGTGGGATTGCCCTTGGGTGGCGCGGCTTTCGGGCACGGGCACGTGCACGTGCACGTGCACGTCTTCGGCCTTCGGGCGCTGCGGTGTCTTCCCCCTTGGATTCGCGGCTCTCGGGCGTGGGCGCTGTGGCAGGATGGCGCTTCTGGGAGGGTCCCCCACGATGCTCGACGACATCTTCTGGGCCACGCTCGGCCTCATCTTCCTCACCGCCATCGTCAGCGCGTTCGTGCGGCTGCGGCAGCGCGACGCGTGCTTGAAGCTGATGGACGATCACCACGTGACGTTGGTGATGGCGGCGGGGCGGGCGGTGTGGGGTGACTTGCGGGTGCACCCGCAGGGGCTCGAGCTGCGGTACGCGGCGGCGCATCGGAGCCGGGCGGGGCTGTTGAAGACGGGGTACCTGCTGTATCAGCCCGAGATGGGGTCGCTGCTGGCCATGTGCCGGTACGTCGGGCAGCTGAGCCCGGACGAGCAGGCGCAGCGGGCGAAGCAGATCGCGGCGACGTTTCAGCCGAACCTGTGGCGGCGGTCGCTGCGCACCATCCGCAACATCTTCGACACGCTGCGCGACGCGTTCAGCCGGGCGCTGAGCGCGGTGATCGGGCAGATCAGCAAGCGGCCCGAGAACAAGGCGCTGGCCAGCCAGCAGAAGGTGGTCGACTCGACCGGGCAGGAGCTCTTGTCGGCGGTGGGCAACGCGTACGAGCCGATGCTCGAGGCGCAGATCGGCAAGCCGGTGGTGTTGGAGCTGAAGGTGCCGGGGGCGCCCGAGGAGCGCGTCGAGATCGGGGGCTACCTGGCGGAGTACACCCAGCACTTCGTCGCGGTGTTCAACGTCGAGCACACGGACGGCGAGCCGCTGGCGCTGCGCTGCGACGCCGAGGGGCAGGTCGAGGCGCCGCCGGGCGTGGCGATGGTCGTCGACGCGGGGCACCTGACGGTGATCAACCAGGCCCTGGCGGCCTTCTACGTCGAGGGGCTCGAGGACGCGGACGGCACCTGGCATCGATTGGGCGCGACGCTGCCGCGGGGGTGCTCGCTGCGGGTGGCCCGCCGCGGCGCCACCTTCGTGGTGCGCGGGCGGGCGGTGGCGGGCATCGACCTGGTGTGCCCCCGGCAGCACGCGACGGTGCGCTACGCCAGCGGCGGGGATCAGCTGGAGGACGTGGACGCCATCGCGCCCGATCACGAGGACGAGCGCGCCGCCTTCCCGTAGCCGGCCCGCAGGGTGGTGGCTGGGGTCGCCACCCCCTGGCCGGGCGCGCGGGCAGCGATCATCCCACGCATTCGTAGGTGAACCGCGTCGAATCCTACATTCCAGTCGGAACGTGGCAGCCCTAGGCGCTGCCGCGCGTGGCACGGTCCCTGCTGATGGGCCGACCCGACACAGGGAGGTTCCCCCATGGGCGACATGCTGATTCGGACGGGCGCGGCGATGGTGATGGTGGTGACGATGGTGCGCATGCACTTCGCGGGGCGGCCCGACGGGCCCACCGAGGAGGCCATCGCGCGGCGCCTGCGGCGCGGCCGGCCCACGGCCTGGTGACGACCTCGAGCGCGGGCGCCCGCCTTCGCGCCCAGCGCCGTCCTGAACGACCGCACACCCCCACGGTCGAGCCCGAACACGAATCGACCGCCGTCCCCTCGCATCCAACCGGCGAGTTGCGTATCCTTCGGCCCATTCTTGACCGAACGCATGCGCTTTTGCGCCTTTGTGCGTGACCAGCTGCCGGAGGGGACATGCAGCTGCTGAAGTTGGGGCCGGCCGTGACGACGGCGCGCCCGGTGGGCGCCGCCACCCGCATGTTGCGCTTGGACGGCCCGTTTCGGATGCGACGGGGCGGCACGCTGCCCCACGTCGACATGGCCTTCGAGACCTGGGGCGAGCTGTCGCCGGCCCGCGACAACGCGGTGCTGCTGCTGACCGGCCTGTCGCCCAAGGCCCACGCGAAGTCGTCGGCCGACGATCCTTCGCCGGGCTGGTGGGAGGAGATGATCGGGCCCGGCAACCCGATCGACACCGACCGCTTCTTCGTCGTCTGCGTGAACAACCTGGGCAGCTGCTTCGGCTCGACGGGCCCGGCCTCGCTGAACCCCGCCACCGGACGTCCGTATGGCCTCGACTTCCCCACGCTGACCATCGAGGACATGGCCGCGGCGGCCCACGGCGTCGTCCAGCGCATGGGCATCCACCGCCTGCGCGCGGTCATCGGCCCGTCGCTGGGCGGCATGACCGCGCTCGCCTACGCGGTGCAGTACCCCGACGAGGTGGCCAACCTGGTGAGCATCTCGTCGGCGGCGCGGGTGAGCGCGCGCGCCATCGCGGTGCACTCGCTGCAGCGCGAGGCCATCCGCTGCGACCCGACCTGGCGCGACGGGAACTACTCGCCTGACCACCCGCCGGTGGACGGCATGCGCCTGGCCCGCAAGATCGGCATGACCTCGTACCGGTCGGCGCGCGAGTGGGAAGGCCGCTTCGGGCGTGAGCGCACCGAGCTGTGGGACGATGAGCCCTTCGGCATCGAGTTCGAGGTCGAGAGCTACCTCGAGGCGCACGCCCGCAAGTTCGTGAACGCCTTCGACGCGAACTGCTACCTGTACCTGTCGCGCGCGATGGACCTGTTCGACGTGGCCGAGCACGGCGGCGGCCTGGACGCGGGCCTCTCGCGCGTCCGCGCCGACCGCACCCTGGTCGTCGGCGTCGAGACGGACACCCTCTTTCCCCCGCACCAGCAGCGCGAGCTGGCCCTCGGCCTGCGCGCCGTCGGCCGCACCGTGCACCACGTCGAGCTGCCCTCGATCCAGGGCCACGACGCCTTCCTGGTCGACCTCGACCACTTCGGCCCGGTCATCGCGGAGTTCATGAGCGGCGTCTGAATCGCGGGCTGCTCTCGACCGGGGCGTCGGGGCATTCGAATGGCGTGCTCCGGCACCCAGTGCCGGATCCGACCGGCTATCAGCTCTCACCGGTCAGCTTTCAGCCGGGCCCTGGGCGTCGCGCCGAGTTCGACACCGCGCGGCGAGGTCGGCGCGCGGCGCGACCGGCCGAGCCGCGTCCATCGTGGCGGCCGAGATGAGGGCTGACATCGGGAGCCTTCGTCGGCCAGAAAAGTGCAAAAACTGAGTCGGTTCGTCCGTTTGTGTGGCACGACCCCCGGTGCCCCGACCCCCGGTGCCCGAACGAGCGGAGCGGAGGCGCGCCCGCAGGGCGCCGGCCTGCCGGGGGGTCCGGGGTGGGCGGCGAGCCCCCCGGTGCCGCGCGCTTGCGCGCGGCGGAGAAACAGTCCGTCCGGTGGAGGCTGCACCTGTTCCAGGGCAGCGCCGGGCAGTCCCCGCACCTCGGCGCGGATGGGCGCCCGCTCGACTGAAGGCTGACAGCTGACAGCCGGTGCGGTCCGATATCGCGGACCGTACGGGCGCCGAGCGCGGGCGCAGCGCCGCTTAGGGCCACACCTCGGCCCGCGCCCCGTTCGGGCCCGGGGTGCCGCCGGGGCCGCCGTTGCCGGGCTGGCCGATGACGTAGCTGGCGACGTCGATCACGGGATCGGCGTCGATGCGCACGACGCCCAGGCTGGGGCCGCCGGCGCCGCCGCCGCCGCGGCCGCCGCGGCCGCCGTCGCCGCCCTGGCCACCGTTGCCGCCCTGGCCGCTGATCTGGTGGCGCGCGCCGCCGCTGCCGCCGCTGCCGCCAGGGCCGCCCGCGCCGCCGTCGCCGCCCGCGCCGCCGGGGCCGCCGGCGCCGGTGCGCAGCTCGA
>JAUHXL010000449.1 GCA_030426945.1 bacterium | reverse complement strand
GGCACCTGCCCCTGCTGGGCGTCGGGCCGCGGGCCCCCACCGACCTGCCGGCGCTGCGCCGCTTCGCCCGCCGCGCCTGGCTGAACCCGGTGCCCGACGCGGCGTGGTGGGCGCCCGGGTTCGCGGCGGCCGAGGTGGACGCCTGGCCGCTCACCCGAGGCGGGCTCCTCGCCGCCGCCCGGCACCTCGTCGGGCACGCGGCGCCGCCCGCGCGCGGCGGGCCGGGGGCGGTGCGGCGGCGCGACGTCGAGCGTCTGCGCTGGCTGCGCGGCCTGCTGCCTCGCCCCGACGACGCCCAGGCGCTGGCGCTGGCGCGCACCGTCGCACCCGACACGCGCGCGGCCGCGATCGTCGCGCTGGCCGCCGATCCGAGGCGCGACGACGCCGCGGCGGCCGAGCGGTGGCTGCGTGATCACGACGATCCGCTCGTCCGCCGGCCGGCGCACCTGCGCAGGGTGCTGGTGGACGCGATGGAGGGCGCGCGACCGGATGGGATGGAGAGCGCGGCGGGCTTGCGCTGGCGGCACGACCGCGCGCTGCTCGACCTGCGCCTGGGCGACGCCGCGGCGCGGGCGCGCGGGCAGGCCGAGCTGGACGCGCTGGCCGCGACGCCGCTGGGGCGGGACGTGGCCGAGGCCAGCGGCCTCGCCGCCCCCGACGCGACGGTGCTGGGTGGCGCGGGCGGCCGGCCGGCGGGCTTCGGGCTGCCGTCGTGGCGCGCCTCCCTGGCGGCCGCGGCGCTGGCTGGTCTGGCCTGGTGGAGCGCGAGCACGCGGACGCTGCCGCAGGGACACGTCGTAATGGAGTCGGCCTTCGACCCGGCGACGGGCGCCACCTGGGTGCGCCCCGAGCCCAGCCGCTGGGCCACGGTGGGCGCGGCCGGTGTGCGCGTGCACGGACCGGACTTCGAGGACGCCCTGCCCGCTGGCGACCGGGTCGAGGTGCCCGCGCGGGACGGCTGCTACTACCTGAGCTGGGAAAACGGCGCGGCGACCGTCGGCGGCGCGCGGTGGAGCCGAGCGCCGCGGCTGCTGAGCGCAGGCACCCGCCCGGCGCTCGCTCAACCGACGGCCGCGAAGGCCGACGCGGGCGCCGAGCGGCTGGCCGCGGCGCTCGAGCGCGCGGTCGCCGGCGCGGTCGCCGCCGACGCGGGCGTGGCCGACGCCGCGCGGCCGACCACTGCGCCGCTGGGTCGAGACCGCGAGCGTCCCGTCGACGTCGAGGGCCCCGAGGTGGTCGAAGAGCCCGCCTCGCCCGACGCAGGCGCAGGGGTCGTGGTCGACGACGGCCAGGGCCCCGAGCGCGACGCCGGCGCGCCCGAGGTCGAAGTGGTGGACGACGGCCAGGGGCCGGAGCGGGCCACGGGCGGCCGCGCAGAGCCCCAGCGCGTGCAGTTCGTCGAGCCCATCCGCTTCGCCGCGGGCGACGACCGGCTGGACGCGCAGGCTCAGCGCACGCTGGAGCAGGTCGCCCTCATCATCGGCGCCGCGCCGGCTGGCCGATCCGTGCGCGTCACGGCCGTCGGGGACGACCGGATGAGCCTGCGCCGCGCGGCGGTCGTGATCGACGCCCTCCGCCGAGCCGGCGTCACCGCCCCGATGACCGCCCGCGGCGCCGCGAAGCGCACCTGGCCCGGCGCCAGCGACATCGACATCGTCCTCACCGAAGGGAGCCCCCCATGAGCTTCGAGCAGTTCCGCCCCGTCGAGGCCGCCGGCTACGTGCCCGACGCCGCGCTGGCGCTGGCCGTGAACACCGCGCTGGCCGCCGAGCAGCCGCTGCTGGTGACCGGCGAGCCGGGCACCGGCAAGACGCGCCTGGCCTGGGCGGTGGCCGAACAGCTGGGCTTGGGCGAGCCCCTCGAGTTCTACACCCGCAGCGACCACCGGGCGCGCGACCTGCTGTACACCTACGACGGGCTGCGCCGGTTCTACGACGCCCAGGTGCAGGACGCGCGCGCCGCCGATCCCGGTCACTACGTCGCGCTGCAGGCCCTCGGCCGCGCCATCGCCGAGGGCGGCGGCGAGGCGCCGCGCCGCCGCGTGGTGCTCATCGACGAGATCGACAAGGCCCCGCGCGACTTCCCCAACAGCCTGCTCAACGTGCTGGATCGCATGCGCTTCTGGGTGGACGAGGTGGAGCCGCGCCAGCACCACGCAGCCGACCTGCGGCCGGTCGTCATCATCACCAGCAACGCCGAGCGCCAGCTGCCCGATCCCTTCCTGCGCCGGGTGGTGTTCCACCACATCGACTTCCCCGACGCCGCCGGGCTGGCGCGCATCGTCGCCGCGCACTTCCCGCCGGACGCCGTGGCCGAGGGCCTGGCCGCGCGCGCCGTCGAGCGCTTCGTGGCCCTGCGCGACGCCCTGCCCGACTGGCAGAAGCGCCCGGCCACCGGCGAGCTGCTGGTGTGGGTGCGGGTGCTGATCCGCGCGCTCGGCGCCGACGCCGCGGGCGCCGTCGAGGACGCCCCGCTGCACGCGCTGCCCTGCCTGCAGGCGCTGGTCAAGACGCGCCGCGACCTCGAGCGCCTGCGGCAGACGGCCTGATCAGCCCGCCTTCGTCCAGACCGCCAGCTCGTTGCCGCAGGGATCGACGAAGTGGAAGCGGCGCCCGCCGGGGAAGTCGTGGCGCGCGACGATGTCGCCGCCTGCGTCGGCCACCGCCTGCTCCGCGGCGTCCAGGTCGGCGGCGTACAGGATGACCAGCGACCCCACCCGCGCCGGCGTGCCCTGGGGGTTGAAGCCGCCCGACAGCCCCGCGCCGTGGAAGTCCACGTACCGGCCGCCGTAGTCCTCGAACGTCCAGCCGAACGCCGCGCCGTAGAAGGCCTTCATCGCCTCCAGATCGGGGCCGGGGATCTCGACGTAGTCGATCTTCATGGCACCTCCTCGCCGGTGAGCGCCCGCCACGGTAGGCCACCCGCCGGCCCCTGTCGACGCCCGCCCTCGGTGGCGCCCGACCCCCTCGTCTGCTACAACCCGCGGCTCGTTTCTGCCCCCCTCGGGAGCCCCATGAGCGACGACGCGCCGACCCCCGACGAGCTGGCCCTGATCGAAGACGAGGCCGGCCAGCTGCGCCGCATCCAGAGCGAGCTGGCGCACGCGGTCACCCGCGGCGGCGGGCGCGCGGATTACGACCGCGAGATCATCGCCCTGCGCGATCAGATGCTCGAGGAGCGCGCCGAGGATCACGCGATGCTGGTCGAGACGATGACCCGCCTGGCCGCCCTGCGCGCCGCCCAGGATCGCGATCTCGAGCTGCCCGCCGATCCCCGCAGCCCCTACTTCGCCCACCTGCGCCTGCGCGACGTGAAGGACGGCGCGCCGCGCACGCGCGAGGTGTTCATCGGCCGCCGCGCCTTCATCGACACCCAGCGCGACGTGCAGATCGTCGACTGGCGGAACTCGCCGATCAGCCGCATCTACTACTGCTATCGCGGCGGCGACGAGTACGAGGAGCGCTTCGCGAACGAGCTGCAGACCGGCACGGTCGCCGCGCGCCGCACCCTGAACATCGCCGACGGCCACCTGGCCCGCGTGCAGGAGGGCGACACCGTCCTCGTGCACCACGCCGAGACCGGGTGGCGCCGCCTGGCCGCCGACCGCGCCCGGCTGGCCGGCGGCGTCGGCACCGCCGTCCGCGCCCCCTCGGAGCGCCTGGGCCGCCGCGGTCCCGACGGGCGCCTGCCCGAGATCACCGCGCTGATCGACCCCGAGCAGTTCCGCATCATCAGCGGCGATCGCTCGGGCGTCGTGATCATCCGCGGCGGCGCCGGCACCGGCAAGACGACCATCGCCCTGCACCGCGTGGCCTTCCTGCACTTCCACGATCGCCAGCGCTTCGCCGGCAACCGCATCCTGGTCATCACGCCGGGTGATGCCCTGCGCCGCTACGTCGAGCGCGTGCTGCCGGCCCTGGACGTGGCCAACGTGCCCATCCGCACCTTCCCCGCCTGGGCCTTCGAGACCGTGAAGCGCCTGGTGCCCGGCTTGAAGAAGCGGCGCCTGACCGACGAGACGCCGATGGGCGCGCGCCGGCTGAAGCGCCACCCGGCGCTCTTGACCCTGCTCGAGGAGGCCCTGCGCGACGAGGCCCGCGAGTGGGACGACCTGTTCGAGGGGGCGGGCGGCAAGCCCCTGCTGGACGCCTGGGTGAAGCGGCGCAACCTGCCGACCATGGGCCGGGTGAAGGCGCTGCGGCGCTGGTTGGACGGCGAGGGCAAGGACGCCCTCGGCCCGCGCATCGTGCCCGCGCGCAAGCTGGTGCGGCAGGCGCTCGACGCGCTGGGTGATCCCATCGAGACCTGGGCCATGTTCCTCACCGACCGCCGCCGGCTGGCCGAGGGCCTCGCCAAGGCCGGCGTCGACTACTACGAGTGGGAGCTGGATCAGCTGGTCGACACCGTCTCGCAGCAGGCCGACGATCCCGCCGATCTGAGCGACTTCGACGCCAGCCACCGCACCGGGATCGACGGCGCGTCCATCGACGAGGACAGCCTGCGCGGCACCTTCGACAGCGACGATCTGGCGCTGATCCTGCGCGTCTGCCAGCTGAAGTACGACCGCCTGACCGGGCCGACGAACCAGGTGGCCGAGTTCGAGCACGTGGTGGTGGACGAGGCGCAGGATCTGTCGCCGATGATCCTGAAGGTGCTGTGCGGCGCCGTGAAGCGCGGCGGGCCGGTGACCCTGGCCGGCGACACCGCGCAGCGGCTGTGGCTGGACACCGGCTTCGACGACTGGGACGCGCTGGTGAAGCACCTGGGCGTGAAAGCGCACGTGCTGCCGCCGCTGGCGGTGAGCTATCGCTCGACGCGCCAGGTGATGTCGCTGGCCCACCACGTCCTGGGACCGCTGGCGCCCGACGAGGCCGCGCGCGACGCCCGCGACGGCGCGCCGGTCGAGCTGATGCAGTTCGAGGAGGCCGGCGAGGCGGTCGCGTTCCTCGGCGACGCCCTCAAGAGCCTGCGCGATCGCGAGCGCCGCGCCACCGTCGCGCTGGTGGCCCGCACGCCCGCCGTGGCCGACCTGTACTACGAGGGCCTGCGCCGCAGCGAGGTGCCGGAGCTGCGCCGCGTGCGCCGCCAGGAGTTCAGCTTCACGCCCGGCGTCGACGTCACGGATGTCTTTCAGATCAAGGGGTTGGAGTACGACTACATCGTGCTGCTGGAGCCCACCGCGGAGCATTACCCCGACGCCGTCGACGCCCGCCACCTGCTGCACGTCGCGATGACGCGCGCCGCCCACCAGCTATGGATGGTGTGCTCGGGCCGGCCCTCGCCCCTGCTGCCCGATGCCCTGCTGCGCGGCGAGCCGTGGCCGCCGATTGATCCGGACGCCGAGGCCGACGCAGAGTAGGGCGATGCGCGCCCTGCTGCTGCTGCTGCTGCTCGCCCTCGCCGGCCCCGCCGCCGCCAACGTGCCCGCGGCCTACATCGCCTGCGACGGCATCGACGAGGGCGGCAACTGCTCGCTGCCCGGCCCGCGCTACGGCGTCTGCGTGCGCGACACGCTGTGCGCCGACGACGCCGCGACCGACGAAGACGACTGCCTGTTGTGCGTGGACCCCTGCTGGGGCACCGACGAGGCCGGCGGCTACTGCGTGCAGATCACCGGCGAGGACGGCGTGTGCCAGCCGCAGGATCGCTGCACCGACAAGCCCGAGACGTCCTTTCGCGAGTGCAACCGCTGCGTGGACGGCGAGGTGCCGCGCACCGAGCCCGACGAGGGCGGCTGCGCGGCCATCGACGCCGCCGCCACCCTTCCCTGGCTGGCCATCCTGCTCGCCCTCGGCCTGCAGCTGCGCCGCCGCCGCGCCGCGGGGCCGCGGTCCGCGGCAGGTCCCACGCCGCGGTGATTCGGACGGGCTGTCAGCGGTCAGCGGTCAGCTTCGTTTCTGCCAGCTCGAAGGCGGCGGCCTGATCGTGCCGCGTCGAGAGCGAGCGCAGCGAGCACCCAGCGAGCGCAGCGAGCACCCAGCGAGCGCAGCGAGCGAGCTGAAAGCGGATGGCCGACAGCCGATAGCCCGGCCGACCGCCCCAGCGTCCCGTCAGTTCCACCAGTCCTCACCCGTCGGCGCGAAGGCGTGCACCGTGGGCGCGGCGTCGGCGGGCCAGCGCTCGCGCAGGATGCGGCGCACCTCGTCCGGCCGGTAGAGCTGGCTGAAGTGCATCAGCACCAGGTGCTCGTTGCGCAGCGTCG
>JAUHXL010000448.1 GCA_030426945.1 bacterium | reverse complement strand
GCTGCCCCGAGCCGGACAACGACGGCGACACGATCATCGACGCCGAGGATCGCTGCCCGCTCGAGTCCGAGGATCGGGACGGCTTCCAGGACGGGGATGGCTGCCCCGATCTGGACAACGACGGCGATGGCGTGCCCGACGCGACCGACCGATGCCCCGGCGACGCGGAGGATCGCGACGGCGACCAGGACGAGGATGGCTGTCCGGATCTCGATCGCGACGGCGACGGCCTCACCGACGACGCCGACCGCTGCCCCGACGCGCCCGAGACGGTGAACGGCTACCTCGACGACGACGGCTGCCCCGACGCGCCCCCGGTCGACGAGGTGCGGGGCGCGACGCTGCACGGCGACTTCATCCTGCTCGACCAGCGCGTCACCTTCGTCGGCGACACGGATCGCCTGGCGCCGGAGGCGGACGCCCCGCTGCAGGCGGTCGCGCGGCTGCTGCAGCTGCGCCCGGATCTGGGGCGCGTGCGCATCGAGGGCCACACGGACAGCCAGGGTGACGACGCGGTGAACCTGCGCCTGACGCAGGCGCGGGCCCTGGCGGTGCGCGACCGGCTGGTGCAGCTGGGGGTCGCGGCCCCGCGGCTCGATCCGGTGGGCTACGGCGAGTCGATGCCGGTCGAGTCGAACGCCCGCCCCGAGGGGCGCGAGGCCAACCGGCGCGTGGACTTCGTGATCATCCAGCGCCGACCGTAGCGTCGCCGCAGGGCGCCGGCCGCCGCCGGGCTGTGCGTCAGGCGTCGTCCCAGCGCCGCGCCCGCGCGTCGGCGCCGTCGGCGGGGCCGGCGGCGACCGCGGCCTCGACCGCGTCCCGGTGGCGCGCCGCCAGCCGCCACAGGCGACGGGTCAGCGTCGGCAGCGTCTCGCCGTCGATGAAGCGCACCGGGGGCGTCCACGGCGTCGGGCTGCCGGGGATGCCGTGCTCGGTGAGGAAGCGGTTGGCCGCGCTCGTGACCACGCGCATGGCCATCTCGACCGGCGAGTGCTCGGTGATGGGCGCGTCGGCCGACGCCGGCACGGGGGGGGCGCGCCAGACGGCGGCGCCGAGCTGGGTGGTGACGAGATCGGCCGTGATTGAGGCGGCCTCGGCCGCCTCGGCCTTCAGCGCCCTCAGCGCCTCGTCGCTCAGCCCTTGGGCGAAGAGCGGCGCCTCGACGAAGCACCGGCGGATGTTCTGTTCGAAGTACTGGCGGGCGTCGACGCTCAACAGATGTGTGATGCGCGCACCCAGCTCGACCATCGCCTCGAGCAGCACCTCGGGATCGTCGGGCGGCGGCGCGCCCCCTGGGGGTTCGACAGGGCTCATCGGTCCACTCCGCGCGTTGTGGGCGGTCGGCGCCTAGGGTACCTTGATCCGGTCCGACGGAGAATCCCAGCGGGTGCTCGGAGCGCGCCGCGCACGGCCGGAGTGTCCATGCCGCAGTCGCACATCTTGGTGGTCGAGAGTGACGACAAGGTCCGCGCGTTGCTCGAACGGTTCCTGACCGGGAAGGGCTACGCCGTCACGGCGGTGGCCGAGGGCGAGGACGGCGTGCGGGCGTTCCACGAGGTGCGGCCCACGCTGTGTCTGGTGGCGGTCGTGCTCGAGGGGTTGACCGGCTTCGAGGTGGCGCGCCTGCTGCGGCAGAGCGCCCCCGAGGCACGCCTGGTGCTCATGGGCACCGAGCGGCAGGCGCGCACCTTCGCCGACGGCGCGCGGGAGACTCTGGGCGTCCATCATTACCTCACCAAGCCCTTCGGCGCGCAGGCCCTGCTCGACTGCATCGAGATCGCCCTCGACACCGACCCGCTGCCCGCCTTCTCGGCCACGGCCGGGCGGTCGATGGTCGCCGAGATCGAGCCCGTGCCGGATCTGGACGACGACTGGGCGCCGCCCGACGCCGTGGACGCGGCGCTGCTCGCGTCGATGGAGTCCCCCGACGACGCGGCGAGCGACGCGCGCGGCACCGCCCCGCTGCCCCCCTTGCCCGGCCTCGCGCCGCTGCCCTCGGCGGCCCCACCGGCGCCGGCGGCCGGGGCGAGCGACGAGCAGGGCCACGGGCTGCTGCTCGCGCCGCCCACCGAGTCGTTCGACGGGCTCGGGGGGGACGCCGAGGCGTCGGTGCCCGAGGGCGCGGCGGACGCCGACGACGACGACGACCACGACAACGACCGCGGTGATGCGCGCCCGCCGAGGGTGCCGATGCGGCGCGCCGACACCCAGATGCTGCTGCGGTCGTCGGAGCTGTTCCCCGAGCGCCCGGCCTCGGATCCGCTGCCGCCGGTCGCCGCGAGCCCGACGCCGGAGCCGTGGGGCATCGAGACCCTGCAGATCGACCGCCTGCAGCACCGCGGCGCCGAGGGCGAGGAGCAGGAGACCCGCTACGCGCTCAAGCCGATGGTGCCCGAGTCGCCCAACGATCCGTGCGGCATCTACGGCGAGGTGACGCTGGCGGAGCTGCTCTACAACTGCTTCCGCGACATCTTCAGCGGGCGTCTGCTGCTGCGGCGAGGCCCGGTGCGCAAGCAGGTGTATCTGGTCAACGGCCACCCGGTGAACGCCGAGAGCAACATCCGCTCGGAGAACCTGGGCTATCAGCTGCTGCTCGAGGGGATCATCACCGAGCGCCAGCTGCGGGAGAGCGTCGAGCGGGCGCATACCGAAGGCATCCGCCAGGGACAAGCCTTCATCGACATGGGCGTCTTCGACCAGGCCGGGCTGGACGAGCATCTGTCGCGGCAGGTACGCGAGCGGCTGCTCAACTGCTTCGGCTGGACCGGCGCCGAATATGGTCTGACCTACGATCCCGCGGTCAGCCAGCGCGTCGACGCCTTCGAGGTGAGCCCCCTGGTGATCATCTTCGAGGGGATCAAGACCTCGTTCCCGGTGGCCCCGCTGGTGACGCACTTCGACGACTACAGCCGCCGCCCGGTGGACACGACGCCGAAGCTGCACGACTACGCGACGATGCTGAAGGCCTTCGCCGACGAGCTGCGCGTGGCCTCCCTCTGTGATGGTCAACGCACCGTCGGCGAGGTGCTCGCCGAGAGCCCCTATGGCCTGGTGGACACGCTGCGCATCCTGCGCGCGATGGAGATCACCAGCTGCGTCAGCTTCGGCCCCCCGCGGGCGGCCGCGGCGACGACCGCGGGCGCGCGGACCTCGGGGCGGCGAGACACCCTGGGCGGCCGCGCGGCCGCCGAGGTGCGGCCGACCCACCGCAGCACCGGGCCGCACGCGGCCGTCGCGCGCCCGAGCGGCAGCCACGCGGCGGTGGGGCGCCCGGCCACCGGATCCTTCGCCTCGGGCGCGCGGCCCCAGAGCGGCAGCCACGCGGCGGTCGGACGCCCGGCGACCGCCGCGCACGCGGTCGAGCGACCGGCCAGCGGCGCGCCGGCCACCGCGGCGCGGCCCACCACCGGCAACTTCAGCCAGCGCCCGCGGACCGGCACCCACAGCGTCCCCGGCCGCGGCGCGCCCCCGAGCGACGCCGCGCGGCCCGCCCGCCCCCGCGCACGCTCGACGAGCGAGCGCGGCCTCGATCTGGGGACGCTGGTGCAGGGGCTCCACCGGCGCCTCGAGAGCGACGACCACTACAAGCTGCTCGGCCTGACGCCGCGGGCCTCGGCGGCGCAAATCCGCGCCGCCTACGACGCCCTGCAGGAGCGCCTGAAGGCCGACGAGGTCGCGACGTTGGGCAGCCCGGAGCTGGTCGAGCAGGCGCGGCAGGTGGCCCAGCACCTGGCGAAGGCCTTCGAGACCCTCTCGGACGCCGGGCGGCGCGAGCAATACGACGCGCTGCACATGGCGGTGCCCACCGCCACCGGCACCGGGCCCGACATCATCCAGGCCGAGCACAACTTCAACCGCGGACGGCAGTGCCTCGACGGCGGGGACGCGGGCAAGGCGCTCGAGTTCCTCGAGCTGGCCTGCACCCAGGATCCCCACCAGGCGCTGTACCGTATGTACCGCGGCTGGGCGCGGTTCAGCGCGGCCGACGCAAACGACCGCAAGGTGCGCACCGAGGCCCACGACGAGGTGAAGCAGGCGCTGCTCGACGACGGCACCCAGGACGAGGGCTTCGTGCTGCTGGCCAACATCTACGCGCAGTCGGGCAACGCCGAGATGGCGGCCAAGTTCTATCGCAAGGCGCTGGGCATCAACCGGCGCAACGCCCAGGCGGCGCGGGCGCTGCGGCAGATCGAGGGCGGGCCCAAGGAGAAGGAGGCCGGCGCCGGCCTGTTCAGCAAGCTGTTCAAGGGGCGCTGAGCCGACCGCACACCCGGCGCCGGTTCAGCGGCGGCGGCCCTCGATGCGCACCCGGAAGACGCGGCCGCCGTCTTCGTCGGGCTGGCGCGTGAAGCCGCACACCCGCAGGTGCAGATCGAACAGACCGCCCGAGGCGCGGCGCAGCTTCACCTTGTCGCCGACCGGGGGCTGCACGACGCGGCAGCGGCCGAACTTCGGGTGCATCAGCACGTCGCCGCGCACGAGATCGGGCGTGCCGTCGACGTCGAAGCCCAGATCGCTGGCGGTGGGCGGCGACAGGGGCGCCGCGCGCGCGGCCGGGGTGGGCGGGCTCTTGCTGGCGGCGACCGCCGCCGCCCAGCCGCCGGACGGCGCGGGGGCGGGCGCGGGCCGCGGCGCCAGCTTCTCCATCTCGCCCGACAGGTCGACGTGCGGATCCGCGTCCTCGTCCGCCGCGGCGGGCGCGGGGGCCGGGGCCGGGGCCGGCTTCGCAGCGCGGAGCGGGCGGTCGGCGCGCCGGGACGGGCGCGCCGCCGGGGCGTCGCCGCCCGCGTTCGGCGCCACGGCGAGGCTGGCGCCGTGCATCACGACGTCCACGCCGCCGCTGGTGGCCGCCTCGAGCGCGCCGCCGGCCGCGCGCGGCAGGCCCCGATCGCTCCACGACACCAGGCCGGTGAGCGTCGCGTGGCCACCGCGCACCAGCGCCTGGCCCGCCACCAGGAACAGCGGGCCCTCGAGATCGAGCGCCTCGGCGCCGGGCGCGGGCACCAGGGTCGCGTCCTGCAGGGCGCCGCTGAGCTGCAGCGCGCCGTCGGTGACGCCGAGCCGGGCGCACAGGGCGTCGAGGGAGGACAGCAGGTCTTCGCCGGGCGAGACGGCCTGGATGACGGCGGCCATGGGGCTCCTGGGCTGGGAAGAGGGGACCGGTGAGGTTCAGCCGCCGCGGACGGCGCGCATGAGCGTGTCGGGATCGAAGCCGGGCAGGATGCGGCCGCCCACGTCGAAGACCGGGACGCCGCCGACCTGCACGCCCGCCTTCTGGGCCTTGTCGGTCAGCTCGGCCTGAGCGCCCTTGTCCTTCTCGATGTCCTTCTCGACGAAGGCGACGCCCTCCTTCTCGAGGAACGCGCGGGCCTTGCGGCACACGCCGCACCAGCTCGCCGAGTACATCGTGACGCTGGCCTGGGCCGGGCGCGCGGTCTGCTCGGCGAGCACCTGCTCGAGCTCGGCGCGGGCGACCAGCTTGCCGGGGTACGCGCCGTCGGGCCCGGGCGCGCGCAGGTCGAACACCTGGACGAAGCGGCCGGCGCCGCGGGCCTCGGGCGGCTGCGAGAGGTCGACCACCTGCACCCTGGCCCGCTTGGCGGCCGGCACTTCCTCCACGCTGCTCGCGGTCTCGAAGGCGCCCGGGTCGTCGCCCGGGTAGCGGAACAGCAGGTCGGCGCGGTCGGCGGTCACGCGGGTGAGGGCGGGGGCCTCGGCCGAGGCGGCGGGCGCATCCGCGGCGTCGTGGCCGCCCTTGCAGCCGGCCACGACGAGCACCCCGAGCATCATCCAGCGCAGCCGCACGCGCACCTCCCGTCGACGGGCCGGACGGTAGTCACGGCTCCTTGCCGGGTCAATGGTCGGCACCGGTCGGGCTGTGCTGACGAGCTGTTGGTGGTCGCTCCGAACGGCGGTCAGTTGTCAGCCGGGCCCCGTAGGCCATGCCGAGTGCGGAAGCGACACGCAGGCTCAGGGACTCGCGCACCGCACCGCGTTCAGCGGGGACCCGGCTGCCGCCTAGATTTCTCCCTTGACCGGTTTCGGGGGGGGGCGTGGCTTTCCAGTCAACGTGTACCGAGTGTCCACCGGCCGCGTGCAGACGAAGATCTTCACGGAGCCCGGGATCATCGCCGCGCCTCCAAGACGTCGAGCAGGCGCCTGAAGGCGTCGGCGTCGAAGCTCGACGGCACCTCGATCTCCGCGCGG
>JAUHXL010000447.1 GCA_030426945.1 bacterium | reverse complement strand
CTGACCCGCATCGCCCAGGCCCACGCCCGCGTCGAGTCCGGCGCCGCCCGCGGCAGCGTCGTCATCACCCTCGCCGAACCCGCCCCCCTCCGCGCCGCCGCCTGAGCACCCGCGTCCTCCCGGCAGCGCCCTCGCCCTTGACCTTGACCTTGCCCTTGACCTTGACCTTGACCTTGACCTCGACGCTGCCCGAATCGGCCCAGCGCCCCGACCTCGCCCTTGACCTTGACCCTGCCCGAATCGGCCGAGCCCCCCGACCTTGACCTTGACCTCGACGCTGCCCGAATCGGCCGATCTCCCCGACCTTGACCCTGCCCGAAGCGGCCCAGCCCCGCCCTCGACGTAGACCTTGACCTCGCCCTCGACCTTGACCTCGCCCCTATCCGACCCGGCCCCAGCGCCCACCCCGTCGCCCCCGCTCATCCCTCACCGCCGCCGCCGCCGCAGCCCCCACAGCCCCACCAGCACCAACCACACCGCCCCGCTCGGCGACCCATCCGTCGCCCGGCACCCGCAGCCCTCCTTGCGCTCGGTGCAGTCGTCGTTGCACGGCCGCAGTCGATACTCCGCCGCGCCGGGCGCCTGCTCCTCCGCCGGATCGCAGGCCTCGCCGGGCTGCACGATCCCATCGCCGCAGAAGCCCTCGTCGATGCCGGGCATCTCGACGCGGCACGTGGCGTCGCAGCCGTCGCCGGGTGTCGTGTTGCCGTCGTCGCAGCCTTCGGTCGCGTCGACCGTCCCGTCGCCGCACACGGCCTCGACCTGGCAGCCGCCGCTGCAGCCGTCGCCGGCCATCACGTTGCCGTCGTCGCAGGCCTCGCCGGGATCGAGCCGCCCGTCGCCGCACACCGCTTCCGGTTTGCAGCGGGGGCCGCAGCCGTCGCCGGGGTTCGTGTTGCCGTCGTCGCAGGCCTCGCCGAAGTCGCGCTGGCCGTCGCCGCACACGGCCTCGAGCTGGCAGGTGGGATCGCAGCCGTCGCCGGCGTCGGTGTTGCCGTCGTCGCAGGCCTCGCCGCGCTCGACGCCGCCGTTGCCGCAGACGCCGCGCTCGACCTGGCAGAAGGCGTCGCAGCCGTCGCCGTCGTCGCGGTCGCCGTCGTCGCAGGACTCGCCGCGATCGAGCGTGCCGTTACCGCAGTCGGCGGTGGGGCCCATGGGATCCTCGACGCGGCAGTCGGCGTCGCAGCCATCGCCGGCGGCGGTGTTGCCGTCGTCGCATTGCTCCCCGACGCCCTGCGTCCCGTCGCCGCAGGTCGTCGGCTCGATGGCGCAGTCCGGCGCGCAGCCGTCGCCGGCGGCAGTGTTGCCGTCGTCGCAGGCCTCGCCGGGCTGCTGGATGGCGTCGCCGCAACGCTCCACCCCGCAGGCGCCGCTGCAGCCATCGCCCGACACGGTGTTGCCGTCGTCGCATTGCTCGCCGGGGTCGAGGTCGCCGTCGCCGCACGCGGCCGGATCCTCCAGCCGGCACACCGCGTCGCAGCCGTCGCCGTCGGCCGTGCCGCCGTCGTCGCATTGCTCGCCCGGCCCGACGACGCCGTCGCCGCAGGCCGCGGGGTTCTCGAGCGCGCAGTCCTTGTCGCACCCGTCGCCGTCGAGCGCGTTGCCGTCGTCGCATTGCTCGCCCGGCCCGCGGACGCCGTCGCCGCAGCCCTCGAGCCGGCAGGTGGGGCCGCAGCCATCGAAGGCATCGGTGTTGCCGTCGTCGCAGGCCTCGCCGCGCCCGGGCCGGCCGTCGCCGCACACCTCGCGCGTGCAGTCCGGTGCGCAGCCGTCGCCGGGCAGCAGGTTGGCGTCGTCGCACTCCTCGCCGTCGAGCAGCAGCCGCCCGTCGCCGCAGGCCGCGCGCGTACAGTCGGGCAGGCAATCGCCCCCGTCGGCGTTGACGTCGCCGTCGTCGCATTGCTCCCCGGCCTGCACGACCCCGTCGCCGCAACGCTCCGCCGCGCAGGCGGCGGTGCAGCCGTCGCCGTCGATCATGTTGCCGTCGTCGCACGCTTCACCGGCCTGCACGACGCCGTCGCCGCAACGCTCGGTGCGGCACAGCGCGCTGCACCCGTCGCCGTCCACGGTGTCGGCGTCGTCGCAGTCTTCGCCCGGATCCACGTTGCCGTCGCCGCACGCCGCGGGGTTGGCGGCCCGGCAGCCGGGGCCGTCGGGGCCGGGCGCGGTGCAGGCGCCGTCGCCGTTCGCTTCTCCCTCGTCGCAGGTCTCGCCGCCCGCGTACCAGACGACGCCGTCGCCGCAGCGCGCGCGCTCGCAGGTCGACAGGCAGTCGTCGTGGTCGTTGGCGTTGCCGTCGTCGCACTGCTCGGGCGTCGCGACGGCCTCGGCCCCGGTCACCAGGTCGAGCACCGCGCCGCCCGAGGCCGACTCGAGATCACCCACGGCGCCGCTGCGGCGGATCTCGAAGCTGCCCTCGGCCTCGAAGGGCATCAGCACCGGCAGCGCGTTCTCGTCCACGCCCAGCAGCGTGCGATCGCTCCGCAGCTCGAGCACGGTGCGCAGCCGCATCGGCCGCGTGTCGACGTCCGTGGTGCGCAGTGAGACGCCGCCGGGGCCGCTGGTCAACAGGATCTCCCAGGGGTGGCCGCTGAGCGTGGGCGCCAGCTCGCGATCGAAGTCCCGAACACCGAAGCGAACGGTCACGCCGCCGGTGAGGTAGCGCCGCGCGCGCTGCGGCCCCGGCACCGCCTCCACCGTGTCGACGTCGAAGGACACCGCCAGCTCGACGGGTCTCTCGGCCAGCGGCGCCAGGCTGTTCTCGCGCCCGGTGCGCGGCCCGGGCACCAGGGTCTCGGTGTCGAGCGTCAGCCGCAGGCAGTATTCGAGCGACGTGTCGCACAGCGTCGAACAGTCCTCGCCGGCGTCGGGATCGCAGCGCCGCAGCACCCCGTCGCCGCACCGGGCCCGCGTGCAGTCGTTGCGGCAGGCGTCCGTGTCGTCGTCGTCGCCGTCGTCGCAGGCCTCGTTGGCCTGGCGGATGCCGTCGCCGCAACGCTCGGTGCGACAGTCCGCGGTGCAGCCGTCGTCGCTCTCGGTGTTGCCGTCGTCGCACTCCTCCGCGCCGGTCTTCCGGCCGTCGCCGCAACGCTCCAGCGTACACTCGGCGCTGCAGCCGTCGCCGTCGGCGGTGTTGCCGTCGTCGCACACCTCGCCCACCTGCAGCGCGCCGTCACCGCAGGCCGCGTTCAACAGACCGTCGAGCGCCTGGCAGGCGGTCATCGTCGCCAGCATCTCGGTCCGCGCCGCCGCCGCGCTGCCCGCCTTTGCGCCGGCGTAGCAGAAGGCCACCCGCGCCCGCTCGCCGGGCATCAGCGGCCCGTCGAGCAGCATCGCGACGGCCACCTGCTTCTCGCTCCGCGCGTCGACGTCGTCGTGGTCGCCGCTGACGTCGGGGTGCCACAGGAAGAAGCGCTTGCGGTTGGCGTCGATGGACGGCGCGAACTGGGACAGGGACAGGCGATCGTCGAGGTTGTAGTTCGACGGCACGAACCGCGGCGATCCCATGCGCGACGGCGCCGAGCCCACCGCGAAGAAGGTGGGTTCGTCGGCGTAGGGGTGCTCGTCGTAGACCAGCGCGGTGCCGGTGGCCGCGTCGTAGTCGGTGCCGTCGTCGCGCGACGCGGGCTTGAGATCCATGTCGCTGATCATGCCGACGTGCACGAAGGGCAGGACGCGCCGGCTGTCGTTGACCAGCGTGAACTGGTGCAGGATGGCGTTCTGTCCGGTGACCGCGTAGCTGCGGTACTCCACCTTCAGCCCGGTGTGGATGCCGTGGAAGAAGGCCGGGTCGAGGGGATCCCGGTCGTCGCCGGACATCTCGAAGTCACCAGGCAGATCGGGGATGTCGCTCAGCAGCGACGCGATGCGATCGCGCGCCTCGTCCGACACCTTGCCCACCAGCGCGGTGAGGAAGGCCTCGAGGTCGTACACGCGGATACCGCTGTTTTTCTTCGGGTTGTTGGGGTTGTCGAAGTCGACGCGGAAGGCGCTGTCGAGGGCCAGGCCGAGGTCGTCCTCGAGGCTGTCGAGGTCGAAGTCGCCGAACTCGAGCTGCAGCATCTTCAGGCGCTCGACGGTGCGCAGGCGCGCGATCTGCCCCTGCACGACGCCGATGACGCGCATGACTTCGGCCACGTAGGCGGCCAGATCCTCGCCGGACAGATCCGGGCGGACCATCATCGCCAGCGCCTCCGGATCGGTCGCGATCACCTGCTCGATGGCGTCGGCGAGGCCGGCGAGGCTCTGATACTCGAGGGGGTCGATGCCCAGGATGGCGAGCTGATCGAGGTCGAGGCCGGGATCGGCCACCAGCACCGCGAAGCTGCAATGGGGGCAGCTGTCGAAGCGGCCGTAGTTCTCGGGATCGCCGTCGCTGTCGAAGACGAAGCGGTAGCCCACGCCGCGGCCGCCGCGGTCGTCGACGATCGCGTTGCGCACGGGGTCGCTCGCGAAGTGCTCCGCCTGATGCGGGGGCTCGCCGCAGACGCCGCCGTCGCAGTCGTCGCCGCACACCCAGTCGCCGTCGACGCACATGCAGGCGGCGGGGCGGCAGGCCACTGCCTCGGTGTTGCACACCTGCGTCTCGGGGCAGCCGGTGACCGTGCAGCCGGCGGGGTTCGGCGTGGTGCAGGGCTGCACGCACTCGCCCCCGTCGCAGTCGTCCTCGCACACCCACGTGCCGCTCTCGGCGTCGCAGGCGCAGGCCGAGGGCACGCAGGTCTCGGTGACCAAACACACCCGGTCGCCGGGGCAGGCCCCGCGCGCGAAGCAGCCGACCGGGTTGGCCTCGGGGCAGGCGGGATCGGACTGCGCGCCGGCGGGCCCGGCGAGCACCAAGAGCAGGACCGTGACGACGCGGCGCATGGCAACCTCCCACCGGCCAGCGGTCGACGCCGCCCGGCCATTCCCAGCATGGGCGCCCGCGAGCGGGTTGTCACCGGTGGGGTGAGGACGCGTCCGCGGGGCGGTGGGTGGGCGGGCGCCGTCGTCGGCGGGTCCGGGGTGGGCGGACCGGTCGCCCGACCGTTGCGTGCGGCCGACGGCGATCAGGGCGCCGCGGTGAGCTCCGGCCTCGACGCCCTCGGCCGAATCAGGCGTCCGGACAGTGCCCGGTCGGCAGCGAGGTCGTCTGGGTCACGCGCCCGACCGTCACCTGCACCTCGCCGGTGTCGGGGGTGGTGGCGAGGAAGGTGACGGTCGCGGCGGGCGCGCCCTCGAGGTGCACGACCGCGGTGCCGGCGCCGGGCCAGCACGCACCGCGGGCCCAGGTCACGTCGGCGTAGGTCACCGTGCCGGCCTCGTCGCCGCCGGTGAAGTCGGCGACGCCGTCGAAGGTGGCCACGCCCTCGGCCCAGGCGGCGTCGCCGCTCCACACCAGGGCGCGGCCGTCGGAGAAGGTCAGGTCGAGGCTGCGGTGGCGCTCACCCTCGGCGCGCCGCACCGACCAGACGCCGTTCGCGGTCAGCTCGGCGCCGCCGAAGTCGTCGAGCGTCGCGCGCACGCCGGCCTCGTCGGCGGCGAGCACGAGGCGCCCCTGCACCGTGCGCCCGGTGTCGGCGATGGGGCAGCCGGCGCCGAAGTCGAGGGTCAGCGTCGCCGCGTCGCGGGTGGCGTCCACGCAGGGCTCGGCCCGGCGCTCGGCGATGCGCGCCAGGGCCTCGCCGGCGGCCAGCTGATGCGCGCCGGCGGACACCGCCTCGAGATCGAGGCCGATCTGCAGGTCCTCGGCGCCGCGCGCCGCCAGCGCGGCGTACTCGGCGTCGGTGGCGGGCGGCGCGCGGTCGTCGGTGTCCTCGCCGCCGCACGCGGTGAGGCCGAACAGCAGGCAGACGGGCAGGGTTCGCAGGGACGTGCGCATGGGAGACCTCCTGGGTCGGGTGAGTGTCGCGGTTCGTCTGCCCAAACCCTTCGGCGCCCCTCGGGTTGCGCGGCCCCGGCAAAAACCTGGAAGGAGAGGCGCGCGTCAGGGGCGGGGCGCGAAGTCGAAGTGGAACACCGCCCCCTCGCCGGGCGCCGACGACGCCTCGATCCACCCGCCGTGGCGCTGCAGGATGCGATCGACCGTGGCCAGCCCGATGCCCGTGCCGGCGAACTCGTGCGCGGCGTGCAGCCGGCCGAACGGCGCGAAGAGCTGGCGCGCGTGGGCGGGGTCGAAGCCGGCGCCGTCGTCGCGCACGAACAGGCCGATCCCGTCGCGGCCCACCTCGACTCGCCCCCGTTCCTGGCGGCCGGTGTACTTCC
>JAUHXL010000023.1 GCA_030426945.1 bacterium | reverse complement strand
CTCGGAACCGGGCTGGATGGTCGACGCCCGGTGCTCTCGGGCCGACGCTCCCCATCATCGCGGCGGAGCTTTCACGGGGTCAGCGGAAACTGGACGCCGTCGCGCGCGGAGCGGGGCGCCTGCTGGGCAAGGCGCGGGGTGCACAACATCTGGCGGACGCACTCGCCGTGCTTCCCCAGATGTTGTGTGCTCAGCAACGCTGGGCAGCGGGATGCGGCGGTTCGCGCAGCAGGCGGACTGTTTCTGCTGACGCTGTCAGCCGCGAGGCTCGCAGTGTCTCCCCGAGAGCCGAGCGCCCGGGCCTGCCGAGCGGCCGCGAACCCGGCAGAGCGAACGGGGCCCGGCTGACAGCTGAGCGCTGACAGCTGACAGCCCGTCGGATCGAGCCCCACGGCTCGTGAGCTCACCCGGCCGTGTCCCACCGCTTCCGGCGCGCCCCGGCGCGTGGCATGGTGCGCCCGTGCGCCGCCCGACCCCTCCGCCTGCTCCCCTCGACGCGCTGCTGGACGTGGCGCTCGACCTCGCGCGCGGGCTGACCGCCGAGAATCGGTACGAGCGGCTGGTGGCGGCGGTGGCGCGGGTGCTGCCCTGCGACGCGGTCGCGCTGCTCGCGCTGCGTGGCGCGCACCTGGTGCCGCTGGCGGCCACGGGGCTGGCGCCCGAGCTGCTGGGGCGGCGCCTGAACCCTGCCGAGCATCCGCGGCTGGCCGCCATCCTCGCCGCCGACGGGCCGGTGCAGTTCGACTGCCACGACCCGCGCCCGGATCCCTACGACGGCATGGTGTTGGCCACCGAGGGGCTGTCGGTGCACGCCTGCATGGGTTGCGCCCTGCGCATCGAGGACGAGGTGGTGGGGGCGCTGACCATCGACGCCCTCGATCCGCACGCTTTCGTCGAGGTCGAGACGCAGGTGTTCGAGACGCTGGCGGCGCTGGCGGCGGCGACGGTGCGCACCGCCGAGCTGCTCGATCGGCTGGAGCGGGGGCTCGACCGCGAGACGCGGCTCAGTCGGCAGCTCGTGGCCGACGCGCTGGCCTCGCGCGGCGGCGAGCTGGTGGGGCGCAGCGCGGCGATGCAGGCGCTGCGGGGTGAGATCGACCTTGTGGCGCCGACGCCGCACACGGTGCTGCTGACCGGCGAGACGGGCGTGGGCAAGGAGCTCGTGGCGCGCACGGTCCACGCGCGCTCACAGCGGCGCGACCGACCGCTGGTGCACGTCAACTGCGCCGCGCTGCCCGAGAGCGTCGCCGAGAGCGAGATGTTCGGCCACGTGCGCGGCGCGTTCACCGGGGCGGTGCGTGATCGCAGCGGCAAGTTCGAGCTGGCCGACGAGGGGACGCTGTTCCTCGACGAGGTGGGCGAGCTGCCGCTGACGCTGCAGGGCAAGCTGCTGCGCGCGCTGCAGGAGGGTGAGCTGCAGCGGGTGGGCTCGGATCGGGCGATCACGGTCGACGTCCGGGTCATCGCCGCCACCAACCGCGATCTCGAGGCCGAGGTCGCCGCCGGCCGATTCCGCGCCGACCTGTATCACCGCCTCAGCGTGTACCCCATCGAGGTGCCCGCCCTGCGCGCCCGCGCCGACGACGCGCTGTTGCTGGCCGGCCACTTCGCCGATCGCGAGCGGCAGCGCATGGGCCTCGGCGCGGTGCGCCTGGCCAGCGACGCGCGGCAGGCGATCCTGGGCGCCGACTGGCCGGGCAACGTGCGCGAGCTCGAGCACGTCGTCGTGCGCGGTGTGCTGCGGGCCTCGCGCGGCGTGCACGACGGCGAGGTCGTCGTCACGGCGGCCCACCTCGACCTGCACGGACTTCCGCCCGACGCGGGCGCTCCGGCCGAGCCGACCTCGGACGCTCGGCCAGACGCATCGGCGCTGCCGACCTTGCGCGAGGCCGTCGAGGATCACCAACGCGATCTGGTGCGGCGCGCGCTCGACCGGGCCGACGGCAGCTGGGCCGAGGCCGCCCGGCTGCTGGACGTCGACCGCAGCAACCTGCAGCGCCTGGCGAAGCGCCTCGGCCTCCGGTAGCGCGCGGTCGAATTGACCCGATCGGCCCGGGTCGAATTGACCGCGCGTGGTCCGAATGACCCGATCGCGCCGTCGACGGTCGCGTCGGGCGGCCATGGGGGAGGGCGCCGTGACGATGCCGGGTCAGCGAACGGTAACGAAAAGGTCCGAAATGGCCGGGTGGGGAGGGGCCGCGGTGCGTCAGAGCGGGCGACTCGAACCTGTCGGTCCACCGTACGCGCCGCCGGGACGGTCGGGCAGTCGGCTCTCGGCGCCGTCGCGGCGGTCGTACCTTCTGCCGGGTCGTCCGGCGGCCCGAGCTTACCGACCGCTTCCGCGCTCGGCACCGCGTACGGGGCTCGGCTGACCGCTGACCGCTGACCGCTGGTCGGACCCGCACCCACGGCGCGTGCGCAGACCCCAGGTCAGCGGGGGCGTCGACACCCTCAGGGCGCCGGGCGGAAGGTGTTGCCCTTCAACACCGGCGCGTCGGCCTGCGGCGCGTGGCACATCGAGCACTGATAGAACCGGAGAGACACGGACCGCACGCTGCCCGGCGTCGTCGCCCGGTCATCGCCCTCGCGGTCGACGTAGTGCGAGTCGGGCACGACCGTGATCTTCGCCTCGACCATCGCCTTGGGCGGGTTCACGTGGCAGTTCAGGCACTCGTTCCGCGTGGTGATCGGCAGGTAGTCCTCCACCTGGTGGGGGATCATCGGCGGCGCGGTGTCGTACGAGCGCGGCACCTTGCGGTTGGTGCCCGGATCGGCGCCTTCGTAGTCGGTGGTCGGCTGCTGGGGCGGCTGGGCGCCGGCGGGCAGGTCGGTCAGGCCCAGCGTGTCCGGCGAGATGCCGCCAGGGCCGGGCTTCGCGGCGACCCAGCCCGCGCCGAGGGCGAGGCCGAGGGCCGTGATCGCGAGTCCCTGCAGAAGGTTCGGGCGCTTCATGGCGAGTGCCTCCGGGAGGCCGCGAGCGGCAGGCGCGCGGGTCGGGCGCCGGGCGGGCGCAGGGTGAAGGTCAGGGCGTCGTCCGCGCACACGTCGACGCAGCGGCCGCAGTTCAGACAGGCGCCGCCCGCGACGAAGTCCGGCCGCGCGGTGGGGTCGAGCAGCGGCGCGAGCACCTGCCGCTCGGGGCACACCTTGTGGCAGGCCATGCAGGCGGTGCAGCGATCGTCGTGGTAGGCCACGCGCACCATCGGCCGGGCGCCCGCGGCGACGTAGAAGGCGCCGAGCGGGCACAGGTGGCCGCAGACGCCGCGCTCGAGCACCAACAGGTCGAGCAGGAAGACGCCGGCGACGACGCTCCAGGCGGCGGGCAGGCCGAAGATCACCGCGCGCTGCGCGAGGCCCACCGGGCTGACCCACTCGAAGGCCGCGACGCCGAGCGCCGCGCTCAGCGCGAGCGCCAGGCCCAACACCACGAAGCGCGTCGTGCGGGGCAGCCGCACCAGGCCGTGTAGGCCCAGCCGCCGTCGCAGCCACGCCGCGGCGTCGGTCACCAGGTTCACCGGGCACACCCAGCCGCAGAAAGCGCGGCCGGCGATCAGCGCGTAGAAGACGAGCACGACGGCCGCGCCCACCAGCGCCGTCGTCGCCAGCACGTGCCCGGCGGCCAGCATCTGCAGCGCCGCGAAGGGGTCGGCGAGGGGCACCGTGTCGAACAGCACCGAGGCCGACAGGTTGCCGCGCAGCAGGTGGCCGGCGCCCGCGTTGGCCGCCCAGGCGAAGGCGGCCAGCAGGCCCACCTGCACCAGGCGTCGCGCGACGAGCCAGCGGGGCAGGCGGCTCATGGCGGGTCACCGTTGAGGTAGTCGAGGCCCGGCACCGCTTCGTCCGCCGCCGCCGGCGCCGGCCCCTGGCGGAAGCCCTCCGTCACCGGCGCGTCGTCCTCCCAGCCGATGCGGTAGTGCGCGCCCACGCGGCCCAGCGCCACCGCGCGCGGCAGCACCTTGATCGCCGCGACGTCCATCACGCAGGCGTGCTCGCACTGCCCGCAGCCGGTGCAGTGATCCGGGTCGACAACCGGCTCGAAGAACGCGTGCACGCCCGTGCGCGGCTGGTGTCGGTACTCGAGGCGCAGGGCCTTGTCGATCACCGGACAGGCGCGGTGGCAGGCCTCGCAGCGCAGCCCCTGCATCGACAGGCACGTGGACGGGTCGAGCACCGCGACGCCCATGCGCGCCGCGCCGATGTCCTGCATGGCGCGGTCGAGCGCGCCGCTGGGGCAGGGGCGCACGCAGGGGATGTCGACGCACATCGCGCAGGCCACCTGCCTCGGCGTGAAGGTCGGCGTGCCCGCGGGCGCGTCCTCGCCCAGATCGGCCAGGCGCAGCGTGTCGTAGGGGCACGCGCTGACGCACGCCCCGCACTTGATGCACGCCCGCGCGAAGTCCGCCTCGTCGGCCAGCGCGCCCGGCGGACGCAGCACCGTCGGCGCGGCCCGGCTCTGGCGCAGGAAGCCGCCCCACAGGGCGCCGCCGACGAACGCGCCGGCCGCGCCCTGCGCCAGCCCCTGCAACACTCTGCGACGGTTCGCCTGCACGGCGCGCCTCCCGCGCTCAGGCCCGGTACACCTTGACCGCGCACTTCTTGAAGTCGGTCTCCTTCGAGATCGGATCGGTCGCGTCCAGCGTCACCTTGTTGATCAGCACGTTCTCGTCGAACCAGGGCACGAACACGGTGCCGCGCGGCATCCGATTGCGCCCTCCGATGGTGACCCGCAGGCGCACCTTGCCGCGCCGCGACTCGACCCACGCCAGATCGCCCTTGCCCAGCCCCATGCGCTCGGCGTCGGCGGGGTGCATGTACATCTCGGCCTGCGGCACCGCGCGATGCAGCTCGGGCACCCGCCGCGTCATCGTCCCGCTGTGCCAATGCTCCAGCACGCGCCCGGTGCACAGCCAGAAGGGCCACGCCTTGTCGGGCATCTCGACCGGATCCATGTACGGCCGGAAGAAGATCTTCGCCTTCGGGCCGATGGGCGTGGGCGCGGGATCCGTCACCTGCGTCAGGTCGCCGGTCGGGATGGCCTTCAGCGCCGGCCCGTAGAACGCGAAGCCCGCGCCCTTCGGCACGTAGGGGTCGTGCCCCTCGCTGAAGCGCCACTTCGTCTCTTTGCCGTCCACCACCGGCCAGCGCAGCCCGCGCACCCGGTGATAGGTGTCGAAGTCGGCCAGGTCGTGCCCGTGCAGCGTGAACTGCCGGTACTCCTCCCACAGCCCCTTCTCGGGGAACCAGCCGTCGCCCAGGCGTTCGGCCACGTGGTTGCGGTGGCCGTTCGCGATGGCGTCGGGCCAGGGGTACTTGCGCGTGAACGCATTGCGGAACAGCACCTCGTAGAGCGTCTGCTCCGGCTTGTGGCCCATCGCCTTCGCGGCGCTCAACACGTCGGGCAGCACGCCCTTGGGCGCGCCTTCGAGCTCGGCGCCCGGCACCTTCTTCTCGTCCCAGCACTCGGCCAGCGTGAAGCGCTTCGCGAACTCCATCAGGTGCCACAGATCGCCCACCGCCTCACCGGGCGGCGCCACCTGCTGCCGCCAATGCTGCGTCCGCCGCTCGGCGTTCCCGTAGGCGCCCCACTTCTCGTGGATCATCCCCGCGGGCAGCACCAGGTCGGCCACCTTCGCCGAGATGCCGGGGTAGGCGTCCGACACGACGATGAAGTTGTCCATCTCGCGCGCGGCCTTCAGCCAGTGATCCGCGTTCGCCGAGTTCTGGAACAGGTTGGCGACCATCACCCAGAGGAACTTCACCTGCCCCGACTCGAGCTGGCGCAGCATCTCGACGGTGTGCGTGCCCGGCTTCGGGTTCAGCGTGTTCGTCGGCAGCGTCCACAGCTTCTCGGTCTTCGCGCGGTGCGCCGGGTTCGCCACCACCATGTCCGAGGGCAGCCGGTGGCAGAACACGCCCACCTCGCGCGCCGTGCCGCAGGCCGAGGGCTGGCCGGTCAGCGAGAACGCGCCGTTGCCGGGCATCGATTGCTTGCCCAGCAGCAGGTGCAGCGCGTAGCAGGCCTCGTTGACCCACACGCCGCGCTGGTGCTGGTTGAAGCCCATCGTCCAGTAGCTGACCATCTTGCGCGGCTGCTCGCACACCAGGTCGGCCAGCTGCTTCAGCTTCGCCTTGAACGTGTCGAGCGGCTCGTCGCGGTCGCCCTTCGCGAGCTGGGCCACGAAGTCCAGCGTGTACGGCTCGACGCCCTTCGCGAAGTCCTCGAAGCTGATCTGCCAGTGCGCCTGCGGTTTGTCGCGGTGCACCATCTCGACCAGGCGCTCGTCGGTCTCGCCCAGACCCAGCGCGATGGCCTCGTCCTCGCTCAGCCGCTTGCGGATCTCCTTGTCGACCGTGTCGCGCTCGGCCTTCGTCGCGAACGTCTGCCGCGGCAGGCCGTAGCCGATGTAGCGCGGCCCCGTCGCGAAGACGCAGTGCTTCTTCACGAAGTCCCAGTTCACCGCCTTGCGGTGAATCACCTCGCGAATCAGGTAGTTGAGGATCGCCAGATCGGTGTTGGGCCGGAAGATGATCTCGAGGTCGGCCAGATCGCTGCACCGGTTGGTGTAGGTGCTCAGGTTGACGATGCGCACGTGGTCGGCGGTCAGCCGGCGGTCGGTGATGCGCGACCACAGGATCGGGTGCATCTCGGCCATGTTGGCGCCCCACACCAGCACGGTGTCGGTGGCCTCCATGTCCTCGTAGTTGCCCGCGGGCTCGTCGATGCCGAAGGTCTGCATGAAGGCGCCGACGGCCGACGCCATGCAGTGCCGCGCGTTGGGGTCGATGTTGTTGCTGCGGAAGCCGGCCTTCCACAGCTTGGCCGCGGCGTAGCCCTCCTGGATGGTGTACTGCCCGCTGCCGAACAGGGCGACGCCGGCCGGGCCGAGCGTTCGGTAGTGCTTCTTGAACTGCTCGGCCATCACCGTGAAGGCCTCGTCCCAGCTCACCGGCTCGAAGCGGCCGCGCTTGTCGAAGCGGCCGTTCTTCTTGCGCAGCAGCGGCTGGGTCAGGCGGTCCTCGCCGTAGAGGATCTTCGCGTTGAAGTAGCCCTTGATGCAGTTGAGGCCCTTGTTCACCGGCGCCTCGGGGTCGCCCTTGGTGGCGACCACGCGGCCTTCGTGCGTGGCGATCATGATGCCGCAGCCGGTGCCGCAGAAGCGGCACACGCCCTTGTCCCACTGCCACTGATCCTCGCCGGCGGCGGCCAGCGCCTGCGTCTGGCCGTCGACGCTCAGGCCCACCGCGGCGGCGGCGGCGGTGGCGGCCGAGGCCTTCAGGAACTCGCGTCGGTTGGTCTTCATCGGGCGTCGCTCCTGCGGGGACGGTGAGGCTCTTCCAGGCGCGCCGCCGTCGCCGTCGCGGGCGACAGGGCGCGCAGATCGGGCGCGTCGTCGGTGAAGCCGTGGAAGACGGGCGTGACGTCGGCCACGTGGGGCAGCGCGCGCAGCGCCTCGGCGCGGTCGACCAGGTCGCGCGCCGTCTCGCCCTCGATGGTGACCACCAGCAGGCCGCGGGCGGCGTCGCGCTGCACCGGCTCGACCCAGGACAGGCCACCGAGGGCCGCCGCGACGGCGTCGAGCCGGCCCCCGACGATCCGCAATACCACCCCGCTGACGTGCATCGGCTCGCTCCTCCGGGCGCCCTCGGCGGGCGCGATCGAGACGCCGCGGGACTGTTCACGCGGCGTGCCAGCGCAGGCCCGGTGGAGCGTTGGTAACAGACGGTGGATCGGAGCGTTACCGCTGCCGGTTGGGACCGTCCGGCCTGCCCGATCGTTGGCCCGACCGCTGCAAACAGGCGCCGCGACACCGGACCCGGAGAGCACGGTGGACGACGCGCCCGAGACCCGAACCGAGTCCCCGCCCAACGCGTGGGTGGCCGGCGGTGTGCTGGTCGCGCTGGGCCTCGTCGCGTACGCCGGCGTCGCGTGGCTGCTGTCGTCGGCGGCCCAGTCGCGCACGACGGTGACCGAGGCCCGCCCCTCGCTCGCGGTGCCCTTCGGCCCCGACCGCGTGCCCCTCGAGACGCTGCAGCTGCACAAGGCCGGCTTCGCCTACGACTGCGACGAGTGTCATTACGACCGCGTGCGCGACCGCACGCCGCGCACGTTCGTGGGTGAGCATTCGAAGCTCGAGTTCGACCACGGTCGCAACGATCGCTGCTTCAACTGTCACCACGAGACCGAGCTGACCAGCTTCGTCACGGCCGCCGGCGACGTGCTGCCGTCCACCGATCACGTGAAGCTGTGCGCGGGCTGCCACGGCACGCAGCACCGCGACTGGCTGGGCGGCGCGCACGGCCGACGCTCGGGCTTCTGGGATCGCAGCGTCGGTACGCTGCGCCGCACCGACTGCATCGTCTGCCACGATCCACACCGGCCGGCGTTCCGACCCATCGAGCCGCTGCCGCCGCCCGGCGTCGCCGTCGGGCCGGTGCATCCGCCGCTCGAGCCGCACGGCGCGGTACAGCAGATCCTGCGCACGCCGCCGGTGGTCGAGCCCGACACGCTCCGCGGCCCCGCGCCCGCGCCCGACGAGGACGCACCATGAGTCAGGACGCCCCCAACGGTCCGCTGCTGGACCCCGAGGAGGGGACCACGCGCCGCAACTTCCTGAAGGCGGCCGCCGTGACGACCGCCGGCGTGGGCGCCGTGGCCGCGTCGCTCGCGCCCCTGCGCGAACTGGACGCCACCTTCGACAAGGAGGCGTGGCTGCAGAAGCACTATCACGAGCTGACGCCCGCCGAGATGGACAAGGTGCTCGCGCGCCTCGAGGACGAGGCCAAGGCCGAGTACGGCGTCGACGTGACGGTGCGCGACGTCAAGCCGAAGGCCAAGACGAAGTACGCCTACGCCCTGAACCTGGGCGTGTGCGTCGGCTGCCGCCGCTGCGCCTACGCCTGCGAGAAGGAGAACAACACCTCGCGCGCGCCCGGCAAGCAGTACATCCGGGTGCTCGAGATGGAGCAGGGCGGCATCGACCTCGAGACCGCCAACCACCAGTACGACCCCGAGACCGTGCCGCAGCCGGGCAAGTTCTACATGCCCGTGCAGTGCCACCAGTGCGACAAGCCGCCCTGCACCAAGGTGTGCCCGGTCAACGCCACCTGGAAAGAGCCCGACGGCATCGTCGTCGTCGACTACAACTGGTGCATCGGGTGCCGCTACTGCGAGGCCGCCTGCCCCTACTGGGCGCGGCGCTTCAACTTCGAGAAGCCGGTGCTGAACCCGGCCGACATGAACACCGACACGGCCTACCTGAGCAACCGGCCGCGGCCGGTGGGCGTGATGGAGAAGTGCACCTTCTGTCTGCACCGCGTGCGCGAGGGGCGCTACCCGGCCTGCCTCGAGGCCTGTCCGACCGGCGCGCGCGCCTTCGGCAATGTCTACGACCCGAAGAGTGAGATTCGCTACATCCTCGAAAACAAGCGGGTTTTCGTGCTGAAGGAGGATGTCGGCACCCTCCCCAACTTCTTCTACTACTTCGACGCCTGAGGCGGGTCACGATGGCCGCGGAGCTCCACGACTACCTCACCTTCCTCGCCCGGAGCGTTCGCCGCGCCTTCCAGGGCAGCTGGCGCTACTACGCGTGGATGACCTTCCTCACCCTCGTGGTGCTGGTGGGCCTGAACGCTTATGCCCGCCAGGTCGTGGGCGGCCTGAGCGTCACCGGCATGAGCGATCAGGTGTCGTGGGGCGCCTACATCGCCAACTTCACCTACCTGGTGGGCATCGCCGCGGCCGCGGTGATGCTGGTCATCCCGGCCTACATCTACAAGAACGAGGCGGTGCACCAGGTGGTGCTCCTGGGCGAGCTGCTGGCCGTCGCGGCGCTGGTGATGTGCCTGCTGTTCGTGACCGTCGATCTCGGCCGCCCCGATCGCTTCTGGCACATGATCCCGCTCCTCGGCCGCTTCAACTGGCCCATCTCGATGCTGGCCTGGGACGTCATCGCGCTGAACGGCTATCTGGTGCTCAACGCGCACGTGGCGGGCTATCTGATCTACACGCGGTGGAAGGGTGAGAAGCCCAACCCGCGCTGGTACCTGCCCTTCGTGTTCCTGTCGATCGGCTGGGCGGTGAGCATTCACACCGTCACCGCCTTCCTCTACGTCGGCCTGGGCGGGCGTCCCTTCTGGAACTCGGCCATCGTGGCGCCGCGCTTCCTCGCCTCGGCCTTCGCCGCCGGGCCCGGACTCATCGTCATCACGCTGCAGCTCGTGCGGCGCCTGTGGGGCTTCGACGTGCGCGACGAGGCGCTGATGCTGCTGCGCCGCATCATCACCGTGGCGATGCTGATCAACCTGTTCCTGCTCGGCGCCGAGGTGTTCACCGAGTTCTACACCGACAGCCGCCACGTGGCCGCCGCGCATTATCTGTTCTTCGGGCTGGGCGGCGCCGGCAAGCTGGTGCCCTGGATCTGGCTGGCCATCGCGATGAACCTGGTGGCCACCGTCCTGCTGATGAGCCCCAAGACACGAACGCTCCGCTGGCTGAACCTGGCCTGCGTGCTCGCGATCGTCGGCATCTGGGTCGAGAAGGGCATGGGACTCATCGTGCCCGGCTTCGTGCCCAGCCCGCTGGGCGAGGTGGTCGAGTACGCGCCTACGCTGAACGAGACCCTGGTGTCGATGGGCATCTGGGCCTTCGGCGCCCTGCTCTACACGCTGATGCTGCGCGTGGCCGTGCCGGTGGTGCTGGGCACGATGCGCCGCGCCGCGCCGCCCGTGTCGCCCCCCGCTGGCGAGACGACCCCATGAAGGGAGCAACCGAGATGAAGACGCAGTCGCCCCGCTGGCCGGTCCTGGCCGCCGTCCCCCTGACCGTCGGGCTGGTCGCGGGCGGCCTCGCGCTGTTCACGCCCACCGACACCACGGCCGGCACCTTCCCCGGCCGGCTGTCGGCGAAGAGTCAGAAGTGCGTCGACTGCCACAAGGACAAGACGCCCGCGCTGTACGAGCAGTGGGGCAAGTCGAAGCACTACCGCGGGAACGTGGGCTGCTATGAGTGTCACCTCGCCAAGCCCGGCGACCCCGACGCGTTCAAGCACGAGGGCGAGGTGATCGCGGTCATCGTGTCGCCCCGCGACTGTGGGCGCTGCCACGAGCGCGAGGTCGAGGAGTTCTCGAAGAGCCGGCACGCCAAGGCCGGACACATCCTGGGCTCGGCGGACAACGTCCTGGCCGAGGTGGTCGAGGGCAACCGCGGCTTCGTGACGCCGGGCTTCCCCGGCGGCAACTCGGCCGCGGCGGTGAATGGCTGCTGGCAGTGCCACGGCACCGAGGTGAAGGTGCTGAAGGACGGCCGGCTGGATCCGGCCACCTGGCCCAACACCGGCATCGGTCGCGTGAACCCCGATGGCAGCGAGGGCAGCTGCACGGCGTGTCACTCGCGCCACGAGTTCAGCCTCGAGGTGGCGCGCCAGCCCGACACCTGCGGCAAGTGCCACATGGGGCCCGACCACCCGCAGATCGAGATCTACAACGAGTCGAAGCACGGCATCGCGTTCCGCGCCAACGTCGACAAGATGGCGCTCGACAGCCCGAAGTGGGTGGTGGGCGAGGATTACTCCGCCGCGCCCACCTGCGCCACCTGCCACATGAGCGCGACGCCCAACCAGCCCGTGTCGCACGACGTGGGTCTGCGCATCAGCTGGAACAACCGCCCCGCGATCAGCGTGCGCCCCGAGGTGGCCGACGCGAAGCTGGGGCTGCCCGGCGCGAAGGTGCCTTGGCAGCAGCGGCGCAAGGCGATGGAGGACGTGTGCAGCAACTGCCACAACCAGCCCTTCATCGATGGCTTCTACACGCAGTACGACGCGCTCATCGACCTGTACCACGAGAAGTTCGCGAAGCCCGGCCTGGCGCTCATGGAGTTGGCGAAGCCGCTGAAGCGCGCGCCGCAGTTCGCCGAGAAGGTCGACTTCACGTGGTTCGAGATCTGGCACCACGAGGGCCGGCGCGCGCGCCACGGCGCGTCGATGATGGGGCCCGACATCACGCACTGGCACGGCACCTACGAGGTGGCGCGCAACTTCTACAGCGAGTTCATCCCCGAGCTGTACGAGCTGGTCGAGCGCGGCAAGGGCAGCAGCGACGCGGCGAAGAAGCGGGCCGCGGCGGCGCTGGAGGCCAAGCTGGACGAGGTGCTGAACCACCCGAACCACCGTTGGTACCTCGACAAGATGCCGGCCGAAGAGAAGGCCGAGCGCGCGAAGCGGCAGGCCGAGTTCAAGGCGCGGTACCAGTGAGCGACGCAGGCACCCAGAGCGATGCGTTGGTCGACGCGGCGGGTGAGACCCGCGGCAAGTACCGCGGGCTGAAAGCGGCCGGACGCTCGGCGCTGCGCGACCACCTGGTGGCGCGGGCGCAGGCGGGGCGGGGGCGGCACGGACCGTTCCCCGACCTGGCCTCGCTCGAGGCGCTGCTGGCCGACCGTGACTGCGTACGCTTCCCCACGCGGGTGGTGTTCGACGACGCGGCGGTGCCGCCGGGACTGTTCGCGGTGGTCGAGCGGGACGCGGGTGACGAGACGGCGTTCCGTGTCGTGGTGGCGGCCAGCCTGGTCGCCGACGCCGCCGACGTGCCGCTGATGGTGGCCTACCACCTGCCCTCGGTGAACTACGGACGCATGCCCACGGCCGACGACGCCGAAGTGTTCGGCGCGACGCTCTTGGGCCTGGACCAGGAAGACTACTACCACCGCCTGTGCGCCCTGGCGGACGCCCGCGCGCCGGCGAGCTGACTCGAGAACCGACCGCGCAGACGCCGCGGAGCGTCTGTGACCGACCGTGAACGACTGGAGGACACCGTGTTGCGAGCGATCATCGCGACGCTGACGGCGGCGCTGTGCGCGCCGATGCTGGCCAACGCTCAGGACGCCGAGGAGAAGGACGCCTTCGCCATCGACCTGCACGGGGCCGTGTCCATCTGGGGCCTGACCCAGCGCAACTTCTTCCTCGGGAAGGACGTGCCGCTGAACGAGGCCGACTACATCGTCCAGAACGTGCGCCTGAACCTGACGATGGGCACGCCGAAGGTGGGCGGCGTGGTGCGCGCCGACGTCGGGCAGGGCTGGTGGGGCACCGACAACAGTCCCAACGTGCCCACCACGGTCGCGCCCGACGGCACCACGGCCACCGGCTACAACGCCGACGCGATGTTCGGGGACAAGGACACGAACTATCCGGTCCACGTCGACCACGCATACTTGTACGCCGAGCTGCCCTGGGCACCCCTCCGACTGCAGGTCGGTCGCCAGCCCCTCGCCGCCGGCAACCAGCTCGTGCTCGACGGCGATCAGGACGCGCTGCTCGTGACCGCGCGGCTGGGGGAGCGTTTCGCGGTCGACGCCTTCTGGGCCAAGGTGGCCGAGGGCCAGAACGCCATCAAGGGCCCGCGCGGCCTGCTGATGAACGACGACGATCAGTGGGCCGACGCCGACCTGTTCGGCGGCAAACTGCGGTTCAAGCAGGGAGACTACAGCGCCGAGCTGTTCGGCCTGTTCTACAAGGACCACATCGATCCGGATCGCTTCCCGGGCGCCCACCTGCCTCAGGGCCTGGGCTACGCCTACAGCCGCTTCCAGCCCCAGGTGAGCCAGGCCGTCGCGCTGGGCATCACCGCGACCGGCAAGGTGGACGTGGCCAAGGGGCTCACCTGGCTGGCCGAGTTCGATTACCTGTTCGGCAAGGACGACGTCGACAACGCCGACCACGCCGGCGGCCTGCTCGACCGCAACGACGGCGACCTGGCCGGCTTCAACGCGCTGGTGAAGGCGACGCAGGCGCTCGACGTGGGCGTGCCCTTCGACCTGACGCTGCTGGTGGGACTGGGCAGCGGCGATGACGACCCGACCAGCGGCAAGGGCAACCTGAACCGCATCCAGACCGCGGGCTACTGGCCGCTGACCAACGTGTGGGAGGACAGCGTCATGCCCGACGTCGGCGGCATCAGCCCCCAGGGCCTGGGCAGCCCCGCGTCGCGCGGCTACCGCGAGCTCGAGAACACGACGGCCGCCCAGCTCGGCGTCGGCGTCGTGCCCTGGAAGCCCCTGCGCCTCGAAGCCAGCTACACCTTCCTGCGCGCCACCGAGGACGTGCACGGCTTCGACGCGACCGGCACCCCGACGGGCCAGACCTCGAAGGACATCGGACAGGAGATCGACGTCAACCTGAAGCTGACCATCCTGCCCGGCCTGAAGTACGTCGTGCTGTTCGGCTACTTCCTGCCCGGCGACGCGAGCGCCCTGCTGATCAACGGGAACACGACCGATACGGACGCGGCGTGGGAGGTGAAGCAGGTGTTGATGTATGCCTTCTGAGCACAGCCGACTGGACCGGCGCAGCATTCGAACCGTGCCCGTGCACGTGCCCGTGCCCGTGCCCGACGGGTCGGGCGCGGCGTCGAGTGGATGAAGGGAAAGGCGTTCATGGACAGCGTGTTCGGGCTGTGGGCGTGGCGGCGGGAGCATTCGGGCACGGGCACGGGCACGGGCCCGGGCACGTCCGCCCGATCGGACGTGGGTGGTTTGGGTGGAGGTCTCCGCTCGGCCCGTGCTGAGGCCCTCAGCCGCCGCGACTGGCTGCGCGGCCGCTGGCACGCGCCGCGGCGCGTGATCGCACAGGTGATCCCGAGCGCGTGCCTGGCGCACCAGCGCGTGCTGTGTTCGTCCTGCGCGGAGCGTTGCCCGGTGGCCGGCGCGTTGCGGATCGTCGCCGGCAAGCCGGTGGTCGACGCCGGACGCTGCGACGGGTGCGGCGAGTGCGCCCTGGCGTGCCCGGCGCCGGGCGGAGCGTTGGTGGTGGGGTAGGCTGCATCGTCGACGATGACGACTGGGGAAGCGGACGGCCACGCGTCCGCGCCGGTCGACCGATGCAGCAGACGGTAGCCAGAGCATCTGGAACGTCGGCCGCTCGGGTGTTCATCTCTGCAGGCGCGACCCGCGGAGCTCTGTTCGCGCGGTCACGGGGGCCAGGATCCGAGATTCTGCAGACAGCGTCTGCGGAATCGGGAGCACTGCGGTCACACTGGCGGTGGCCGGTGCGGCGACTCACCGGGTCGTCGGGAGGCAGCGCGCGCGGGAGCGCCCGGCGCACGGCGAGTGGTCGCCCGCCGGCGGGCGTCGGCAGATGCTCCAGACGGTGTCTGGACAATCTCGCCGGTGGGCGTGGTGCGAGATTTTCTGGACGGTGTCTGGAAAAGTCGGCGATGGCCGAACGTGCAGGTCACGCGTCACGAGACGGGCGCGCGGCTCGGAACCCTGCCGATCAGGCCGGGGCCTCGGAGCATCGCCCGGCGGCGACCTCGGGGCAAGAAGGGGGTCAGTTGCCGGCCTGTGCTGACCGACGGCGACGGTCTTGCCCATGCGGTCGTCGAGGCCGCTGGGGATGCGCCACTGGACAGGGCTGGTCGAGCGGGAGGATGGCAGCCGGCCCACGCCGGGCGTCCGCCCGCCGCGTCAGCCGGCTTGGCCCGCGCGCATCTGCAGGTACAGGATGACGAACTCGGCGGGCTTCAGGGGCGCGAAGCCGATGACGAGGTTGACGAGGCCGGCGTCGATGTCGGCCTGCGTCGTGGTGGTGGCGTCGCACTGCACGAGGAAGGCGTCCCTCGCGGACGCGCCCTGGAAGGCGCCCTGCTGGAACAGGGCGGTCAGGAACTCGGTGACCTGCCGCCGGAGCGTCGCCCAGAGCGTCTCGTCGTTGGCCTCGAACACGGCCCACTGCGTACCGCGCTGCAGGCTCTCTTCGATGCAGAGCGCCAGGCGCCGAACGGGCACGTAGGCGTAATCGTCGCCTAGCGCGTCGGCGCCGGCGAGCGTTCGGCTGCCCCAGACGACCGGGCCGCTGGCCGGGAAGGTGCGCAGGCAGTTGAAGCCTTTGATGTTCAGCTCGCCGTTGGCGGCGTCGGACAGCGTCACCGCGAGCGTCGCGTCGCCCGGGAGCGTCGCCTGCATGCCGGCCGGGGCGGTCCAAACGCCGCGCGCGGCGTCGTTCCGAGCGTAGATGCCCGCGATCAGGCCGGACACCGGGAAGGTGTCGGGGGCGCCGCCCCGCGCCGGGTCCGGCCGACGCACCCGGGGGACGTACACCGCGGCCGAGCGCCCGGGGAGGCCGCTCACGCCCAGCGCGGCTGGATCGAGCGCGGCAAGGTCGCCGGCCTCGGCGTCGCGGTCCCACTGCGCGGGCGCGTCGACGATGACGAACGCTCGGCGCGTCCGCGCGTACTCGACGGCCGCGGTGTACACGGCCGCCGGCGTGTCGCCGCCGCGCTGATCGGGCGGGACGCAGATGAGGTTCACGTCGACCGCGTGGTTCAGCGCGGCGAAGGCCCCGCCCGCGCCGCCGCCGACGTAGTCCTCCACCGACAACGGCCCCGCGTCACGCCCCGCCGTCGCCGCGGTGACGGCGCCGCCCGGCTGCACCGCCGCGCCGTCTTCACCCGTGCGCGCCACCACGCCGGTCGTGGCGTCCTTCATCGCCGCGCCCCGCGGCCACCGTGCCAACAGGGACCCGTTGGCGAGCACCCCGTCGAGCGACTGGGGCGTGCCCCCGACCAGGGTGACGCCGCGATGGGTCTCCTGCTCGCTCGGCTGCGCATCCGGCCCCATCAGCGCCAGGTGCAGGTTGAACAGGTGCTCGGCCCGCAGCCCCGCGCCGGCGAACCTCGCCGCCACGGCGTCGTCGAGCCCCTCGAAGTCGATCCAGGCCCGCAGCGTGTTCGCCCAGGTGCCCGGCGAGGCCGCCGCCAGCCCGAACAGCACGTCGCCCGCGTCGCCGCCCAGCCAAGGCGCCCGCCGCGTCACCTGCAACGTCGCCGCGCCCCCCTCGCCCGGGAACAGCCGCAGCATCACCGCCTGCTCGCCCCCCGCGTCGAAGAAGTCCCGCACGGCGTACGCCACGGTGTCCTCGCCGTCCAAGCCGCCGAACCACCGCTGGAACTGGCCGAAGTTGGTCACGACGACCGGCGCGCCCACTGGCCCTCGGGCTGCGCGTCCGACGAACGCCGTCACCGCCGTGGGGACGCCCGGGATGGGCGGGCTCGGGCCGTCGGCCTCGAGGACGTAGACACCGGGGTAGGACACCGTGGGTGGGACGATCATGGCGCTCCCTTGGGCCGACGTGGAACGGGCAAAGCCACCATGCGCCACCGGCGCGCTCCGCGCCACCGCGACGGTGACGCCGCGGCGCACCGGAGACGTTCCGGGGATCCTACGGGGCAGCGTTGCGGGGGAGAGCGGTGGCATGGCAGACCCTGCGGTGATCGCGAGGGCGACGTGTCCTCGTCGTCTCGGCGGACAGCGCCGCAACTGGCAGGCAGCGGCTCGGCCCGCTACCCCAACCGAGCCGCCGGATCCCCCAACAGTACGTAGTTCCGAAGATCCTCGTGCGCCAGCCAGAGGTTCGGATTCTCGTAGGGACGCCCCTGCCGCACGTCGTCGACCAGCCGGTCGTTCATGCGGCGCACGCCGTGGTCGAGCGCGCGTAGGGAGAGGCCGAAGGTCCTCGGCGCGTAGTGGCCCACCCGTTCCTGTTGCTCCAGCAGCGCGTCGTACCGGGCGTGGCCCGCGAGGGGGCTGTCGGGCACGGTGCGGTCTTGCATGGCGGATGTCCACGCCAGATCGATGTGGCCGACGACACCGAGAGGGCCGTTCGGGTTGGCCAGGGCGGCTTGCGGAAGCGCCGCGACGAACGGCGTCTCGCTCAGCGTCTGCAGCACTGCCCGACCACCGCGGCCGGTTGCGTCGAGCTTGTCCAGCCACGTCTGGTAGTCGCTGTCGGTCGGCGTACCGGCACCGAAGCAGGCGATGTAGACCCACAGGCCGCCCGGGAGGAACGTGGATGCTTCGAGGTCGCTGGCGGTGAGGCGCTCGTAGCCGAAGCTCATCGCGCCCTGCTGCGCGAAGCGCTCGCTCGAGGCGTTGGTGAAGCCGACGCCGTGGCTGAGCGTGACGAGGAGGTTTCGTCCGTGCACGGCCGGGTGGTCGAGCAGATCCTCGGGACAGGGCGCTCCGAGACCATCGCCCTCGATTCGATGCACGGCGGAGAACCGGTGTGGCCGCTCTCTCACCCGCCCGGCGAAGCGGTCGTACGACGGATCCAGCAGCGTGCGGGTTCCGGTTCGGGTGGCGGCCGTGCCGTCTTCGACGCCGAAGTAGAGCAGCTCGGCGCCATCGCGTCTCGTCCGTGTCGCGTAGGTCGCCACCTTCGAAGCGTAGGCGCCGTAGCCCGCCAACCAGGGCGTGCGTGCTGCGTCAGGCCGGGTGAACGCGATGCGACCGACCATCGCCTGCGTCGACAGCGCCTTGTGCAGCGCGTGAGGCACCTCGTGCAGATCGCCCGCGATGAGCAGGTACTCGGGGCGCTCCTCCCAGTCGATGGACGTGTATTCCGCCTCGACCCACCGCAGCGCCGATTTGGCGTCGTGCGCGTCGCCGGGGGCGACCTCGAAGACCTTCGGGGCCACGCCCATCTGGGACGCACGCAACGCCAGCAGCGGCTGCAAGGCCTCCTCGAACGCAGCGCGTCGATCGGCCGGTACGATAAGGCCCCAATGCGCTGCACCGACGTCATTGGCGTCCGTGCCAGGTCCGAGAAGCTTGTTGCGGGGATCGTCTGGTTCCGGCACCGCGTCCACGCCAAACTGCCTCGGAAGCGGAAGGCCCATGTCCGCGAACGGGGCGCCCTCGGGGTCGGCAAGCAGCGGGGTGTAGGTGCCAGGGTCGGCCTCTCGTCGCGGAGCGTGAAAGGCCGGCGCACGCTGCCGCGACACCTCGGTCGAGTCGTGGGTGAGCAGCGCGCCATCTAGCCACTCGACGAGCGACAGCCGCGCCCCCAACGGGGCCTCGTCGACCGCCACGGCCGTGAAGCGGGTGGTGAGGTACCGTTGCGCTTCGCCGGTCATCTGTGGGTCCGACCGAAGCCGCTGCAGGAACACCTGCCACTCCGCGCGCGGCGCGTCCGCGGGCGGCATCTGCACCAACGGAATCCAGGTGCCCGAGTTCAGGTATGTGAGGCCTGGCTCGGCCAAGAATCGGGCCGCGTGCGAGTGGCCCATCACGACCGCGTCGCAGTCGAACTTCCGCAGCAGCCGCTTCGCCTCGCGGCGCTCGGCGTTCGTGGCCTCGAACGAGAGGAAGCGCTCGGCCGCCTCGCCCGCGATGAACTGGTGAGCGCGCGCGTACATCTCCAGCGCCGCGGCGCCGGCGATCGCGTCGAGATCGTCGTTCGCGTCGACATCGAGGCCGTCGCCCTCGTCGAACGGCCGGGGCGTGGTCGCCCACGCGCGGACGTAGCGAGCCGCCAGCGAAGGGAACAGCGCGCGCAGCTTGGCGGCCGTCTGCTCCGGCCACAGGAAGGCGGTCGCCAGCGCCCCACCTTGGAAGTCCGGCTTGGCCAGGTCGGCGAACCGTGCGCCGAGCTCGCTCTTGACCCAGTTCAGGCCGTCCTTCACCAGATGGGAGCCGGGCGGGTACCGGAACGGGCGCGCCGATCCGCGCGTGCCCTCCGGCGCATCTGCGGTGTGCGCACCGCGAAGGCGCTGATACTGGATGCGATTGGCGACGTCGTCGTGCTCGCCGTGCGTCACGAGGATGCGCGCCCCACGGACCACTATCGGCGACACCGCGTCGCCCAGCTCGAAGGCGACCTCGGCGTCGCCGCCCCTCTGAATTGCCGCGGCGAACACGGCCTGAACGCGCGGCACCGCAAGCTCTACGTCGTGGTTGCCGAGACGAATCGTCACCTTCGGACAGCGTCCCCAGGCCGCCAGGACGTCCGCATTGTGCTCGGCGATCGCCTCCGCCTGGCGCACGGCGCGCCCGACGACGAGCTGGTCGATCGGCTCGTCGTCCAGCAGGAAGTCGAACCCGTCGCCGTTGACAATGAGGTGCTGCGGCGCCACCTCGGCCAACAACGCCGGCAACGCGTCGGCGCCGGCGAAGATGTCGTAGCGGCCACCGTTGCCGAGGTGCAGATCGCTCGCGATGAGGTACTTCACATGGGGCCCTTCCACCCTGGGGAGGCCGAAGTTAAGCTGGCCGCGCCGACAAAGCCAGGGGCCAGGGACGGGCATGCAGCATCATCCGTGGAAGAACGTCGTGCAGCCGGAGCTGACCGTTCGGCTGACACCTCGGGCCAAGAGCATCGAGGTCGAGTACCTGCAGCGCGGTCGGCTGCTCGCTACGCAGCCGAAGCACGCGGCCACGTTGACCGACGCGCTGCGCGCCTTGGCGCGGACGCTCTCGCAGGGCGAGAGCGACGCTCTCCGGGGGGCGCTGGCCGGGCGCAACCAGGTCGAGGTCGGGCCTTTGCTGGCGGCGCTGCTGTTCCCCGATCCGAGCGCGGCGAACCAGACGTTCAAGGCGTTGGCCGGCAGCACGGCGGAACAGGTCCATGCCGAGCGCCTGCCGGTGCGGCTCCGGATCCTCGTGCATCGTTCGGCGCCCGACGTCGACACCGAGGCGGCCGACGTGCTGCTGTCGCTCCCCTGGTCGCTGACGTCATGTCCGTTCTGCGACGCCCACCTCGCCAGCGCCCAGAACCGTTGGACGTTCGAGCACAGTAGCGAGCGCCTGGGTGACGAAACGGGCCGTCTGCCGCAGCCGGCGAAGGTGCTGCTGATCGCACCCAATGGGGGGGCGCCGACGCGCTTCGCTGGCGATCTGCAGAGTCGACTGGAGCAGGACGACGCCTGCTACGCGTCCTCCGCGTTCTTCAAGGTGGTTCGAGACGCGTCGGAGGTCGGCCGGGCCGCCAGCGACTGGTTGCCCCACGTCGTCGTGTTCGTCGGGCACGCCCGCATTCGGCGCGGGGTGCCGGTGCTCGACTTCGGGGATGAGAGCCTCGACGCCAAGGCGCTGTGCCTGGCCCTGCCGAACTCGGTCCAGTGCTTCCTGTCGGTTGGCTGCTGGAGCGGCGGTGGCGGCGCGGTCGGCCTGGGTCGCCTGTTGGCAGCGCAGGTGCCCGCCGTCGTGACCGGACTCACCCGGCTGGACACCGCCGCGGCACTGGACCTCGTGACCCAATGGCTGGTGGGCATCGTGCTCCACGAGCTGTCGCCCGTCCAGGCGGTCCACACCTACGCATCGGCTGTCGCGACCGACGACCACCACGCCTGGACCTATGCGGCGCACACGCGCTACGACAAGTGGGAGTTCCGGCGGCGTCCAGCGGAGCGCACCCGCGTGTTCTCGTCGCCCGTGTCGCATCGACTGGACCGCTTCAATCAGCGCGCGCACTTCCGCACCCGGGTGGACAACTTCATCAAGTCGGACGCGCGCGTGATGGCGGTCGTCGGCATTGCGCCCGAAGATCCGGATGCGCGGCCCGACCTCCTGAGCACTCTGCTCCGCGAGGATCTCGTCGAGGAGCGCTGCGATACCCTCGTCTTCAACCCCTACGAGGTGACCTTCCCGTCCGGAACGGATGACCTTCCGGGGGCCTTCGAGGACGCGATTCGGCGAGTCTTGGGTGCGACGAAGGGCGGCGCGTTGGCGGACTTCCTTCGCGTAGCGTGTCCCACGCCCGATCCGGGGCAGTCTGCCCTGGTGTGGCTGGACTTCGGGCGCTTGGGCGGCTCGAGCGGCGCATCGCTGACGCCGAAGCGCCTGACGGCGTGGCTGGACATGTGCAGCGTCCTGATCGAGCCGAGCGCCGATCACGATGTACGGGTCATCGCCTACCTGACGACCGAGACCAGGCAGCCGCTTCGCATCGAGAAGATCGTCACGGACTGGTTCCTCGACGCGCCCGATCGGGGCGTGGACGCGACCTCGCTGGGCGTGCTGGAGCACGTCACGTTGAAGGAGCTGGCCGACTTCATGTCGACTCGCGGCGCGACGGGCTGTCCACGAGGACTGATCCGCAGCGCGACCCGTGCGCTGTTCGAGCAGTGCGCCGGCGTGAACGAGACGCCGTCCGGCCGCGCCAACTACCGCTGCCTGATCAAGGCCATCGAAGCGGCCGAAGCGATGGGCTGGCGGCGCTTTCTTGGCGATCCCGACGACGACGGGCACGATCCCGACGAAGAGCTGTAGGCGAGGCGAGAAGCATGTCCTTGAACCGTGTCGAGGCTCACCCTGCGAGAGGTGACGCGAGCCTGTTGGCGAACCGCGAGGCGCTGAAAGCGAACCCCAAGCACTGGGAGGCGGCGCCCTACTTCCACGCTGACTCGAAGCTGCTCGCCGCGATCAACGTGGCGTTGGCCGTGCGTGCGCCGCTGCTGCTGACCGGGGAGCCCGGGACGGGCAAGACGTTGGTGGCCTACCACCTGGCCTGGTACTTCCAGCTGGGTGCAGACGAGCCAGGCGAGGACGGCCGGCCCGGGTGGGCCCAGGCCGTGCACGCGCTGCACGTCCGCTCGACCAGCACGTGGCGCGACCTGCTCTACGACTTCGACGCCGTCCGCTACTTCCGCGAGAAGGAGTCCACCAGCCGCGCGGCCTGCGTGACGCCGGGCCCGCTGTGGCGCGCCTACGCGGCGCAGGGCAAGGCCATCGTCTTGATCGACGAGGTGGACAAGGCGCCGCGCGACTTTCCCAACGACCTGCTGAACGTCCTGGACCAGGGGTGGTTCCGCGTACCGGAGCGTGAGGAGCCCAACGGGCCGGAGTACAGGGTCGCGGCGCCGTCCTCACCCCCGCCGATCATCATCACCAGCAACTCGGAGCGTCAGCTGCCGGCGCCGTTCCTCCGGCGCTGCATCTTCCATCACATCAAGCTGGACGAGGATCTGGTGGGGGCCGTCGTCGAGGCACACCGGAAGGCCGGGCACTTCCCCAAGCTGGACAAGGCGACCCTCGAGGCGGGCCTGGCGCGCTTCCACGACATCCGGAAGCTCACGAACCTGCGCAAGAAGCCCACGACCAGCGAGCTGCTGTTGTGGTTCTCCGTGCTGAACTGGATGGGCGCCGACGCGCACGCCAAGGTACGGCAGCCCGACCTGGCCAAGCTGGAGGCGCTGTCGGTGTTGATCAAGGACAGTGACGACCTGAGCGCCCTCCAGCGCTGATGGACACCCGCGGCCTCGAGGGCCTGTACGCCCGGCTTCGCGCTGCGGGCATCGACGTCGGTACGCGCGAACGCCTGCGCGTCGAGGCCGTCGTCTGCAGCGCCGACGCGGTGACCCGAGAGCAACTGCACGACCTCCTGGCCGCGCTGCTGGTCAAGTCGAAGGAGGATGTTCGTCGATTCGACGAGGCGTTCGCGCAGTGGTCGCCTCCGCCCGTCCAAGAGCCGATCGTGGTGCCATGGGGGGACGGTGGCTCGCGTCCGCCACGGGAGAAGCCGCCCGTCCCCTGGCGGCACCTCGTGTGGCTGGCCGTCGTCGTGGCGGCCATCGGTGTGGCCGTGGCCGTGGCGCCTCGGCCAGCGCCCGTCGATCCGGTCATCGTGAAGGACCAGCATAAGGGCGATGAGTTCACGCCACCTCCACCACCCCCACCTGGTACGTTCCGTGGCCTGCGGATCGTGGTCACGCCAGGGCAGCCCACCCCACCCAGCCGGGGCTGGGATCTCGGCCTTCTGCTTAGCGCCCTCGGTGTCCTGGGCTACTCGGTCTGGCGCGCGACGCGCCGACCACCGCCCCTGCCCATCTCGAACCCCCGGCGGCCCGAGGATCCCGCCCCGGCCCCGTTGGCGGCGCCGCCCGACCCGCGCCCCGTCGATCGTCTGTTGGGCGCCAGTCGAGAGACGCTGGTCTGGGGAATCGACCACTTCGTGGGCGAGCTGCCGACCGACCAGATCGACCTGCCGGCCAGCGTGGAAGCGACCTGCCGCGCAGGTGGTATGCCGTCGCCCATCATGCAGCGCCAGCGACACGCGCGGCAGGTGTGGCTGTGGATCGACGATCTGGCGGCGCGGGGCCACCCGGAGATCGAGCGCCTGGGAGAAGAGATTCGCCGCGCGCTGGTGGGCGCGGGTCTGCCCGTCGAGCTGGCCCGCTTCAGCGGCGCGCCGAACTGGCTGTTCAGCCCTTCGCGGGGTCGCTTTCGACCGTCCGAGGTGGACGGCCATCGCGACTTCGCGCGCGTCGCGATCCTCACGGACGGGAAGTGGCTCGCGGCGCGGGCGCGCAATCAGCGGACCGGGCCAGCCCTTCGGCGTCTGCTGCAGCGACTGGCCCGGTGGCCGGCGCTGGCCTTCGCCGACTTCTCGGAGGGCGAACACGGACTCGAGGGGGTGCTGGCCCCGCACGATGTGCGTCACCTGGCGCCCGCATCGCTCGCCGCCTGGTTGGGCGGAGAGTCTTCCCGGGTTCGATACGTCGCCGATGATGTCTCGCTCTGGGCGGGCGCCTGCGCGTTGTGCCCAGAGCCGGTCGACGACGCCACCGCGCTGCAGCTGCGCGATGCGCTGGCGGCCGGCGGGCTGCGCGCCGACGCCTGGGCCCTGCCGGCGCTCACGGCCGATGCTGCGGCCGGAACGGGGCTGCGCTGGTCGTTGCCCGACGCCCGCGAGCGCGTGGCGCGGCTGCAGCGGGTGGAGAGCGGTGAGAACAGCCTCTTCCGGCGCGCGCTCGATTTCTGGCGCGCCCGCTGGGGCGCCCTGCTCGACGAGAAGCAGGCGCACCCGGTGGACACGGCCAACCGACGCGCCGAGCTGGCCCTCGTGCAGTTGTGGGACGGCCCGGGGCCGACGCTCGCCGAAGCGGCCGCCACGCTGGCGGCGCTTCGAGACCAGCTCTCGGCGGACGTGGCCGAGCGGTTGCACCACACCAGCCCGCAGTTCGCGAGCCAGCCGGCGCCGCCCGACGCCTTCGTCCTGCCCTGGCGCTGGGAGGACGCCGAGCCGGACGTCCGCCGGCTGCTGCGCGAGGCCGGCCTGGCGCGCGCGTTCGCGACCTTGGAGGCCGTCACGCTGCGACCGGCCAGCCGCTACTGGGCGGCGGCCGGGCTGGCCGCGGCCGTGGCGCTGGTCGCGATGACCGGACTGCTCGCGGCCGAGGAGACGCCGCCCAGCGGCGCGCCCCGTTGTGACGAGACGCTGCCGGTGTGCAGAAGCGTGTGGATTCGAGCGAAGGGACAGTGGAACGTGCTCGCGGGCGACGCGCGGCACGCGGAGCGTGTCTGGGCGGGCGCCGGCGCCCGCCTCACCGGTGTCCGTGATCGGGAGCTGCCTTGCCTCGAGCGCGCCGACGGGTACAGCGTCGTTCGGTGCGGCCAACGGCCCGATCCGGTGCGTCCGGCGGACCCCGACTGGCCGCCGCGTATGATCGCGCTCGTCGAGCGACCGGCGACCGACGCCGAGGCGCTGGCCAAGGTGCGCAACCTGCTCGACCATGGCGTGATTGACGTCGCCTTCATGGCCGATGAGCCCTTCGCACTCCCCAGCTACAACGACCTTCTGTCCGAGGCGCTCGGGCACGCCGACCCGGACGACCAGGTGATCGGGTTCAGCTCAGCGCGGGTGTTGACCGAGCGATTCGACGTGACGACCGCTTGGGTGCCCATCGATCATCTGCCGCGCGCCGACCAGACCTTCGACGCCGAGCCGGTCGAGGTCACCGAGGTGTGGCCCGACGCTGTCGCGGTGGTGGGTGCGCCCGTCACCCTGCGCCCCGCCGGCATCGATTGGTGTCCATACCAAGAGCGCGAGTTCGATGGCGTGACCTACGTGCGCGTGTGCGCCGGACAGTTCGAGCGCGGCTCGGTGGACGGCTCTTCGGACGAGCGACCGGTCAAGACCATCTCCATCTCGGAGTTCTGGATGGGCAAGTTCGAGGTCACCAACGCGCAGTACCGTAAGAAGGTCGAAGACCATGCACCGGGCGAGACCGAGACCTGGCCGGCAAGCAACGTCTCATGGGCGGAAGCGCAAGCCTACTGCGCCTCGGTCGGCGGTCGCCTGCCCACCGAGGCCGAGTGGGAGTACGCGGCGCGGGGCACCGATGGTCGCGTGTTTCCGTGGGGCAATGAAGCGCCGACGAGCAAGCTCGCGGTGTTCTCGGAAACTGCCGGCGAGCGGAGCACGCCGGAGCCCGTGGGCAGCCGACCCGCGGGGGCCGGCCCATTTGGAACGCAGGACCAAGCCGGCAACATCTATGAGTGGATCGCGGACTGCTACGACCTAGAGGCGTATCGACAAGATGTCGACAAAGACCCGCTTGTCGACAGGTCTGCGTGCTCCCGGCGTGTGTTGCGGGGGGGCGCCTTCGACGACGGGGCCGGGGACCTGCGCGCCGCGGACCGGGACGGGGACGTCCCCGGGAGCCGGGACTCGGACGTCGGCTTCCGGTGTGCGCGTGGCGCGCGCCCCGAGCAGCCCGTTGATCGTTGAGGGGTTCCCCGCGAAGCGGGGTCGCGCGGAATTGTCGACAAGCGGCCTGAAGTGTCGACACCCTGTCGGCGACGAGACGAGCGGCCTTCGAGTCAGAAGGGGGCGGTGAGAGCGTGCAGGTGACGGTGAGCGAAGCCGCAGCAAGGCTGGGCAAGTCCGAGCGGCAGATCCGCTACATGATCAGGCAGGGCAAGCTGCGCGCGAAGCGGCCCGGCAAAGCGTGGCTCATCGACCTCGCCGACGTGCCCGCGGGCGGGCTGAGCGAGGGCCAGACGGCCGCGCGCGAGCGCGTCGCGGCGCGCATCGACGCCGAGGCGACCAAGGTCAGCGGCGACGCACACGTCGACGGGCGCCGACGCTACTCGCTGACCGACATGAAGGCCTATCAGATCGCCCAGCCGCTGCTCGCAAGGTGCGTCACCGAGCTCGACGCGGGCCACGCCGCGACGGCCCTGCTGCGCTGCAGCCTGGAACATCTGGGCACGGGCTGTCACTGGTTCGAGCGGGATCTGAAGTCGGCCGCCTACCACGACGCGCGCGACGCAGCCAGCCGGGCGGTGGTGGCGCTCTACCTGGACGGCGCGCCGGCCGCGCGGGCCCGAGGCGCTTGATCGAACGATGGCGTCCTACCGCGGTTGGGTGGTCATGTGACGACTTGGCGACATGTCGACATCGTGTCGCCAAATGACGCGACCCCGCTGCAAGGGGAAGCCCATCAAGGGGCAACGGACGGCTCGGGGCGCGCGCCACGCGCACACCGGAAGCCGACGAACGAGAACCGGCGCTCTGGCTCGTCCCAGTCCCGGCTCGCGGCGCGCAGGTCCCTGGCCTCGCGGTCGAAGGCGCCCCCCCGCAACACAGGCGAACCCATCCGGGTGCTCATCTCGGTGACCCTGCCAGTTCGTCGGTCGAGCGGGTACTTGTACGGCTGGCCCCAGACCCATTCCCAGACATTGCCGTGCAGGTCGTACAGCCCGAACGCATTGGGTCTGAGTGCGCCCACGGGCCGTTTGCGGCCTCCGCTGTTCTCGTCGTACCAGCCGTACCACCCGAGCTGTGACGGATCATCGCCGAAGCTGAGTCGTGCCTGACTGTGGGCGCGACAGGCGTACTCCCACTCGATCTCCGTCAGCAGTCGGTAGCCGTCGGTCGGCAGCCAACGGATCACATCGCCGCGCACCTCGTAGGCCGGCGCGAAACCCGTCGCCTGCGAGGCGTCGTTGCAGAAGCGCACGGCGTCGAGCCACGACACATCGCTGGCCGGTAGGTTGCCGGGCTCTCCTGGTGCGTGGTCGGCGTTGAAGCGGCGGTAGTCCGCGTTGGTGACCGGGACGCGCTGAACCCAGAGAGGCTGTCGAACGTGTGCTTCGAACCGAGGTTTCTCGTTGGACCGGGCGTCGGGATCGGATTCGTCCGACCCCATCATGAACGTGCCGCTGGGAACCCACACCATGTCCAGCAGGTCGCGAGGGTCGCGGCGCGGTGGGGCGCCCGGCGCATGGGCGGCCTGGTCAGTGACCTCCCGGTCGACCCAGCGCTGGCGCAGCGCCAGCGCGGCGCCCACACCGAGCAGGGCGCCGCAGCCAGCGAATCGCAGGGCGGGTGTGTCGGCCAGGAGCAATGGGCCGCCGACGCCTGCGCCGACGGTCGCGCCCAGCAGCGCGGCGCGAGTCGGCCCCAGCCGGTCGAGTCGTTGGAGCAGCGCTGCGGCGTTCATGAGGCGGGACGTCGTCGAGAGGGTGGCAAGGGGGCGCCGCCACGAGGCAGCCACGAGCGCAACGCGGCGTCGAAGCGGGCGTCGAGCGTGACGGCCGCGTTCCCTCGCTCGTCCGCGAGTGTCCCCTCGTCGCCGTAGCCGTGGACGCCGATCGCGACGACGCCCCCACCCTGGCGTTGAAGGACCGGGCTGCCGCTCTGCCCGCGGGTGGTGTCGACGTCGTAGCGCAGTCGGCCGTCGGCGTTCTCGATCAGGTCGCCCCAGTGGCGGTAGAGCGTCTGCCCAGTCGCCTGCGCTGCGTCGATGGCGTGGGGGTAGCCGGCCACGCACACCTGGCCGTCGCGCGGCGCGTCGATCAGCAGGTGGCCAGGGTGCCCTGGGAAATCGTGGGCCAGAAAGAGGGCGCCGAGGTCCGCTTCCCGAGCGTGGTGGTCCAGCCACCCGCGCGTCGACGCAAACACGCAGGTTCGTTGTGCGCCGAAGGGCGTCCGGGCGCCCGCGGAGCCTGGCTGCACGATGACCTCGCGCACCCACCCCGCGTCGTGGTCGCCGCCTCCCGGGTGCAGGTTGTGTCCCGCCGTGAGCACGACGCGTGGGCCAGCCAGCCAGCCGGTGGCCAACGTCTCGCGCTGCTGGTCGGCGGGACCCCGCCGGAGCCGGAGCAGGCAGACGGCCGCCCAGGGCAGCACGTCGGTGGGGACCGGCTCGCGGCCGTCGTCGTCGAAGACGGTGAGGGGTCCCACGCCGGTCCAGGGGCCCGGCGCATCGAGCGCGGGCATCGCGACCCAAGCGTCGGCCGGGTCGAGCTTCGACTCGGGTGCGTCGACGGGGTCGAAGCGGTCATCGGTCATGCCAGCCACCTCGGGTAGGAGACACGGTGTCGGTCATACAAGGCGCAGAGGCGCGCACGGTTGCTGCCGGTGCTCGCCCTGCCGTCTTCTTCGCGAAGCCCCAGGAACACCAGGGCGCGACGGCCCATGGCCTCGGCGTCCGGCACACCCCACTGCCCGAACAACTCGCGCCAGGCGAGGGGGAAATAGGCGGCGCGCGACTTCACGATGCGGTTCATGAACCAGTCGGTCCCGAAGAGGAGGCCGTTCAGGAACGCTCGCCGACGCTCGGGCCGCCGTTGGGCGAGGGTGTCGGTGAAGCGTCGCCGGTAGGCCGCGGACTCGACGGCCTCGGAGTTGCTGATGTCGGCGAACACGCGACCCGGGAACTCGATCATGAGATCGGCGATGTCGTCGAGCCAGAGCGGGGCGTCGGGGTCGTCGTCCCGCGCCAGGTGGCCCGCGTGCCCCAGGCACACTCGCAGGCGCGGGTGGCTTTCCAGGACGCCGCGCCAACCGCGGGGATGCGCCTTCAGCTCGGCGCCGGGCGACAGAGCGTTGCTGGGGGAGCAGTGGGCCATCAGGGGCAGATCGTGGTCGTTGCAGTGGGCATAGAGGCCCTCGAGGTTCTTCTGGACCTCGGCGTCCTCGTCGCCGCTGGGGCGGAACCCGCACGGCGGGTACACCTTCACGCCGACGAAGGCGTGGGTTTCGATCGCCCGCTTCAGGTCGTCCAGACCGTTCGCACGCCGTGGATCGAACGGCGCGAACGGATGAATCTTCGGACCGTTCACGCCTTGTTCACCCGTTCGCAGGTTGGTGCGCATCGACCACTCGGTGACCAGGCTCATCAGCGCGTACTGCTGCTTCAGGTCGGTGCGCGGACGGTCCTGCACCCAGCCTTCGAAGTCGATGAGCAAGGGCGTGAAGAGGTCGACGGTCGGGTAGGTGTGGACCAGCCAGTACGCGAGCTGCGCGCGTGAGCCACGGAACAACGCGAGCGTGTCGAGCACCCGGCCGACCACCGGGAAGTCCTGCACCCCGATCAGGCCCGATTCGCGCGGCGCACCCAGGAAGCCGTGAAGCTCGGCATCCCTCTCGCGCGCAGCCCGGGCGAGCGCGTCGAAGGCGACGAGCGCCGCCTGGTCGTCCGGCGGGGACTGATCGGTGCTCGGGTCCTCGTCGGGGACCCGTGTGGGCGCGTCCACCGGCGCGAAGGGATCGTAGGCAGCGTCGGGCGCCGACGGGGTCGGCGGCGCGGCAGGTCCGTAGGGACGAGTCGATTCTGCGCGGTGCAGGGCCAGGGTGCGCGCGGCCAGTTGGGGGAAGTGCTCGCTCCAGCCACCCTCGGCGCCGTCGGGATGCTGCAGGTCGAACGCGAGATCGGGCACGGCCTCGATGAGGACGCGCTGCTGCTGCTCGGTCGTGGACTTCTCGATGCGCGCGAAGCACGGTAGGTCACCGTCGATGGCCGCGCGCAGCTCCTCCTGGTCAGCGGCGTCCGATCGGGTGGTCGCCAGGTAGGCGTTCACGAGTGGACGCAGCAGGAGAATCTGAACGAAGCGGGGCAGCTCGAGCAGTTGTGCGGCGAACCCTTCGATGGGCAGGTCGCGTACGTTGAAGATGTGGCAGTGGATGTCGACGACAGGCGTCTGGGAGCGCTGCTGCCGAGGGACCTTGGGAAACTCGGGCGCGCCGCAGCACCCGGCCAGCGCAGCCGCGGAGCTGGCGACGATGAACTGTCGGCGGTTCGGTTCGCTGCCCATGAGCCTGCCGTTGCGGGACTGCCCGAGTGCGTGCTGCTTGGGGCATCGTGGCCGGACGGCGCCGGCATGTCCAGGTCGGTGTGGAGCTCACTCTCGGCCGAAGCCGCCGCACCGGACCCGCGGCGCTGGCCAGCGCTGCGGCCAGGTTCTGTGAGCCGGCGCCGGCGCAGCCCTCACGCCAACCGCCCCTCCAGCCACGCCGGCAACGCCTGCCACGGCATCGCCAGGTGTCCGCCGGGCAGGCGGCGTTCGCGGTCGACGCGGCACACCAGCAGGCCCTTGGGCGCGGCGTCGGGCTCGAGCTCGATGAAGCGCGAGAGGGGCGCCGCGTGCCCAGCAGTGGGGGTGGCGGTCAGCTTGATCTCGATCGGCTGCAGCCCGTCGCGGGTGCGGATGATCAGGTCGACCTCGAGCTGGTCGTGGCTGCGCCAGTGATACAGCTCGGGGCGCAGGCCCGCGTGGGCCATGGCCTTCAGCACCTCGACGACGACCATGCCCTCAAAGAGCGGGCCGCCCATCGCGCCGGCGAGGGCGGCCTCGGCGGAGGGCTGGCGGGTCAGCTCGCACACCAGGGCGCTGTCGAGCAGGTACCACTTGCGCGCCTTGACCAGGCGCTTGCCCAGGTTGCGGAAGTACGGGGGCACCGCGACGCCGAGGTAGGCGGCCTCGAGCAGGCCCATCCAGGCCTTCACGGTCGGCTGGGACATGCCCACCTGCCGTGAGAGGCGGGCGACGTTCAGCTCCTGCCCGTGGTTCGCGGCGGCGAGCATGATCAGCTGCTCGAACGCGGCGAGGTCGGCGATCTGTCGCATCTGGCGGATGTCGCGCTCGACGTAAGTGCGGACGTAGCCGCGCACCCACAGGTCGCGGCGGTCGGGGTGCAGGGCGGGCTCGGGGTAGCCGCCGACCCAGATGAGATCGGTCAGCGGGGGGATCGGGTCGCGTTCGGCGAGCGACAGGGGCAGCAGCTCGAGGATGGCGACGCGGCCGGCGAGGCTCTCGGACACCTGCTCCATCATCGCGAACTGCTGGGAGCCGGTGAGCACGTAGCGGCCCGGCCGGCGGTCGGTGTCGACGCGCATCTTCAGGTAGCGCATCAGCTCGGGCACGAGCTGGATCTCGTCGAGCACCACCGCGTCGTCGAAGCGATCGAGGAAGCCGTTGGGGTCCTGGCGGGCGAAGTCGACCTCGAGCGGGTCATCGAAGGTGACGTAGGGCACGTCGGGCAGCTCGTTCCGCACCAGCGTGCTCTTGCCCGACTGGCGCGGTCCCGTGATGAGCACCACCGGGAGCTGTTGCCGCGCCGCGCGCAGCGCTTCGGCGATTCGTCGAGACCGATACATGGCTGACAGATCTAAAGTTGAAGTTTAGATCCGTCAAGTCGGCGGGGCTCGGCGCGGCGCCGCGAGCACGACGCCGTGGCTCGGGTACCCCCTTTTCTACCCCTTCTCGCCCGCGGTACCGGGTTCCCTACTCCCCCTTCTCCAGCACGTCCTCCGCCCACGAGAAGACCGCCACCGTCGACGGCATGCCCAGCGTGCTGGCGCACATGGCGACCACCTGGCGGATCTCCTCGGGCGTGATGCCCAGGGCGACCGCCTTGCGCACGCCGCTGTGCACCGAGCCCTCGCGCATGGCGCCCATGGCGATGCCGAGCTTGATCAGGCGGGCGGTGCGGGCGTCGATGGGGCCGTCGGCGCCGGCCTCGTGGATGTGCTCCCAGGCCTTGCCCAGCTTGGGGAAGGTGGTGACGAACTTCGTGTAGGTGCGGGGGGGCTTGGGCAGCTTGTCGCTCATGGGGGCTCCGGGCGCGGGCTCAGGCGGCGGGCAGCCGAGGGGGCGCCCGCAGCAGCAGGGTTCGTCCATCGGGCGCGTCGGTCATGCCGACGAGCGACCAATCCTGACCCGCCTCGAGGCGGAGTTGCAAGGCGTGCAGCGCGTCGGTGTCGGCGGCGTCGACGGTCATGTCCACCTGATCGGGCCGGGCGGGCGGGGGGCCGAGCGCGCCGCGGATGGCGGCCTCGTCGAGGTCGAGGTGGTAGGACAACGAGCCGGGGTGCGTGTGGGCCGGGATCCACGCGGCGTCGAGGTGCAGGGGGCCGAAGCGGCGGTGCAGGGGCAGCGCAGGGCTCTCCCACTGGGTGGCCCCGTATTGGCGCGTCGCGCGGGTGACCGCGAGGCCGAGGGCCTTGGTGAGCGTCGCGAGGCGCGGGAAGCGCTCGCCGCGGGGCAGCGCCACGTTGGCCGACGACAGGTTGTGGCCGAACCAGGCGCCCGGGCGCGCGCAGGGGATGGCGGCCCACATGGACAGCGGCAGGAACGCTCCGTTGGGGCGCACGCCGTAGGCGCGCTGCAGCGTGTCGCTCATCTCGCTGGTCACCTGGCCGAGGCCGACGACGACGCCGGGGAACGCGGCGCAGTCGTAGAGCACCCAACGGGGCATGCCCATCGCCTGCCGGGCGAAGGTGAGGCGATCGAGGCGCAACAGACCCTCGACGAGGCGGCCGGAGCGCAGCTGGGCGGGATCGAAGACGTGGGTGTCGGTGATCTTCACCCCCAGGGGCTCGAGGTTCAGGTGCGGCCAGTTGGCGCGGTGGCTCAGCACGAAGGGCTGCAGCTGCTCGAGCAGCCCGAGGTCTTCGATGGGGCGGGTCATGGCGCGGCCTCCTGCGTCGTGAGGAATCGGTCGACCACCTCTTCGAGGCTGGGCCGACCGAGGCACTGGAGGCTGTAGCGCACCCGCACGCTGGGGCGGGTGAGCGTCAGGTGGCGCGCGAGATCGATGGGCGTGCCGACGACGACGAGGTCGCAGTCGACCGCCGCGATGGTCTGCTCGAGGTCGCGCAGCTGGGCGGGCCCGTAGCCCATCGCGGGCAGCAGCGGGCCGATGTGGGGGTAGCGTTCGAAGGTGTCGACGAGGGCGCCTCGCAGCCACGGGCGCGGGTCGACCAGCTCGGCGGCGCCGAAGCGGCGGGCGGCGGCGACGCCGGCGCCGTGGCGCATCTGGCCGTGGGTGAGCGTGGGGCCGTCCTCGACCACCAGCACGCGCTTGCCGCGCAGGGCGCCGGGATCGTCGATCTCGACGGGGCTGGCGGCGTCGACGACGGTGGCGCGCGGGTTGGCTTCGTGGACGCTGCGGCGCAGCGCGTCGACGGCGTCGGGCGGGGCGGCGTCGATCTTGTTGATGACGACGACATCGGCCCGCAACAGGTTGACCTCGCTGGGGAAGTAGCGCGTCTCGTCGCCGGCGCGCAGGGGGTCGGCGACGACGA
>JAUHXL010000446.1 GCA_030426945.1 bacterium | reverse complement strand
CCACCTTGCCGCCCCTCGACGCAGGCGCCGAGCCCGAGACGGGCCCCATCGACGGTGATCCCACCCCCCGCTGCGGCGACGGTCAGTGCAATGGCGTCGAGTCGTGCGCCACCTGCGCGGACGACTGTGGCGCCTGCCCGGCCGCGTGCGGCGACGGCGCCTGCGACGCGGGCGAGGACTGCACCGACTGCCCCGCCGACTGCGGCGCGTGCCCCCCCGGCTGCGGCGACGACGTCTGCGCCGCCGACGAGACCTGCGCGCAGTGCCCGCGCGACTGCGGCGCCTGCGCGCCGTCGTGCGGCGACGGCGCCTGCGTGGGCACCGAGGACTGCGGCGCGTGCGCGGCCGACTGCGGCCCGTGCCCCGACACCTGCGGCGACGGGCTGTGCGTGGGCGAGGAGCAGTGCGCCAACTGTCCGGCCGACTGCGGCGCCTGCCCGCCGCGCTGCGGCGACGGCGCCTGCGACGACGACGAGGCCTGCGGCGACTGCCCCGCCGACTGCGGCGCCTGCCCGGCGGTGTGCGGCGATGGCGCGTGCGACGGCGACGAGGCCTGCGACTCCTGCGCGGGCGACTGCGGGGACTGCCCCGCGGCGTGCGGCGACGGCGCCTGCGACCCGGACGAGACCTGCGGCAACTGCCGGGCGGACTGCGGGGCGTGCCCGCCGCGCTGCGGCGATGGGCAGTGCAACGGCGACGAGGCCTGCGGCGACTGCCCGCAGGACTGCGGCGCGTGCGCGCCGCGCTGCGGTGACGGGGCCTGCAACGGCGCCGAGACCTGCGCCACCTGCGCCGGCGACTGCGGCGCGTGCCCGCCGCGCTGCGGGGACGGCGCGTGCAACGGCGACGAGGACTGCGGATCGTGCGCCGGCGATTGCGGGGCCTGCGCGCCGCGCTGCGGCGACGGGCAGTGCAACGGCGACGAGACCTGCGACGACTGCGCGCAGGACTGCGGCGCCTGCCGCTGCGGGGACGGCGCGTGCAACGGCGACGAGGACTGCGGTTCGTGCGCGGCCGACTGCGGGGCCTGCCCGGCGCGCTGCGGCGACGGCCAATGCAACGGCGCCGAGACGTGCAACAGCTGCGCGGGCGACTGCGGCGAGTGTCCGGTGCTGGCCGAGGTGCCCGGCTGGGTGGGGGTGGTGCACGGCACGCTGAAGGTGCGGCCCGGCGATCCCGTGCCCGACGGCCAGGCGGCCGACATTGCGGCGGCGCGCAACGAGTTCGAGCCCTATCAGATCATCGTGGACGGCGGCGCGCAGGGGCGGCGCATCGAGGGCGTCGAGGCGTCGGCGCTGATCGGGCCGGGCAACCACACCATCCCCGCCGAGCGGTCGTGGATCTACCGGGCCGGCTTCTACAACGTGACCTCGGCGTCGAACGACGAGGGCGCGCCGGGGCCGTGGCCGGATCCCATGATCCCGCTGGTCGATCCCCACGAGGGTGAGGTGCGCGACGCCTACCCCTACGACGTGCCGGCCAACGAGCGGCACACGGTGTGGGTCGAGGTGCACGTGCCGCCGGACGCGCCGGCCGGCGACTATCGCGGCAGCGTGACGCTGCGCACGTCGTCGGGTGTCGTCGAGGTGCCCGTGCTGCTGCACGTTTTCGACTTCGGCCTGCCCTCGACCTCCAGCCTGAAGACGGCCTTCGCCATCGGCTGGGACAACGCCTGCGTGGCGCACCACGGCGGCTACAACCAGTGCGGGCGCGACGCGGGCATCGAGCACCTGAACACGCTGTACGCCAAGGCGGCGCTGAACCACCGCATCACCATCGAGTCGGTCGTCTACACCTGGCCCGTCGACTACAACGACTGGCGCCACTGGGACTCGGTGTACGGGCCGCTGATCGAGGGCACCGCCGACACCCTGCTCGAGGGCGCGCGGCTGACGACGATGCAGGTCTACACGCTCAACGTCGACAACCCCGAGACGCACGCGCGGCGCCGGCGGGAGCACATCGAGGCGCGGGGCTGGGCCGACACGCTGACGCTGTTCAACTACACCTGCGACGAGCCCCCGCACGGCTGCACCTGGCAGCAGCTTCGCGAGCGCGCGCCGGCCGTGCAGCGCGGCGGCGTGCGGACGCTGACCACGACCAACATCGGCCAGGCTGTGCAGAACGGCGTCGACGGCATGGTGGACATCCTCACGCCGATCATGAACTGGACGTGCAGCGGCTGCGCCTACGAGGACCGCGACGCCTACGAGGCCTGGCTGAACGCCGCGCCCCAGCGGCAGCTGTGGTGGTACCAGTCCTGCGTCAGCCACGGCTGCGGCAGCGGGTGCACCACCAGCCGCGGCGCCGGCACGACGGGCTGGCCGTCCTACGTCATCGACGCCTCGGCCATCCAGGCGCGGGCGATGGAGTGGTTCACCTTCCAGCACCGCGTCCAGGGCGAGCTGTACTTCCAGACCACGCACCAGCTGCGCAGCGCCTGGAACAACCAGTGCGACTTCTCGGGCTCGGGCGACGGCACGATGTTCTACCCCGGCAAGCCGGACCTCATCGGCGGGCAGTCGCACATCCCCATCGTGTCGATGCGCATGAAGCTCATCCGCGAGGGGCTCGAGGACTACGAGTACCTGAAGAAGCTCGAGGATCTGGGCGATCGGGCGTGGGCCGAGGCGCAGATCGCGGCGCTGTTCCCCGCCTTCAACCGCGTCACCCGCGCCGATCCCGCCGAGCTGTACGCCGTGCGCCGCGCGCTCGCCGAGCGCATCGAGATGCTGCAGGGGCGGTGAGCCGGGCGAGCCGTCCCTCGCCAGGACCGAGGACGTTGCATGCGGTTTCCAGGCGTGATGATCGTGGTCGGCTGCCTCGCGGCCGGGTGTGTGGCGGAGAGCGCCGATGGGGACGATGGGGCCGCCGATGCGGCCCGTGATGCGGCGCCGTCGTCCACGGACGCCGACGCCGCGGACGCCGGCGGGCCAGCCCCGAGGCCGGCGGCGCTGACGGATCTGCGCGTGGCGGGGGCCTGCGCGGCCGTCGCCGATCTGAGCGAGATCGACCTGTCGGTGCTGCTGTTCGCTGGCGCGGCGCCGCTGGGGCCCGACGACCGTGTCGAAGGCACGGGGGCGGCCCTGAGCGCCACGCTGTCGCACACGGACTTCGCGTTCGGGCCGGCGGGCGACGACCGCGTCGGCGATCCCGAGGTCGGCGTGGCCGTGGGTGAGGCCAGCGGCGTCGAGCTGGGCGTCGCGCTGAACCCCCGGGCGCTGCGCTACGCGCCCACGGGCGGTGAAGACCGGCGGCACGATCGGCGCCTGGTGATTCTGCTGATGGATCACTCGGGCAGCCTGATCGGCGAGGATCCGTTCACCCAGACGATCGACGTCTCGAACGGCTCCGACCGCAACGATCAGCGCGTCGTCTTCTTTCGACAGCTGGTCGAGGGTCTACCAGCCGACGACCTGGTGTCGCTGGTGTCCTTCAAGGGCGCGTTCGTCAACATCACCGAGGCGTACTCGACGCCTCAGTCGAACCGCGACAACATCGCCCAGGGCATCTCGGAGCAGCAGTTCGACGAGGGCGGCCTGACGCCCCTCGCCGACGCGCTCGACCAGACGCTGAGCCGCATCATCGAGGCCAGCGGCAACGACGATCTCAACCCGATCGTGATCCTGTTCACCGACGGCGTCGAGACCGGCGACCCGTCGGCCACGAACCTGCAGGCGGTCACCGACCGCTACGCGAACCGGCTCGGAGGCGCGGTGCCCGTCATCGTCCTTCAGCTTCAGCCGCCCGAGCGCGCCGACGGTCAGCCCGCCTTCGCTCAGGGCCGCGATCCGGCGCTGGTCGACCTGGCCTGCCGAACCGGCGGCGACCACATCTTCCTGCCGTCGGCCGACGCGTTCACCGAGCGCCCGGACCTGCTCTCGATCGTGCGACACCGTCTGGCCGGCTCCTGGCGGCTGCGCGCGGAGACCTCGATGGGCGGGGCGGGCTTCCCGCCCGACGCCTACCTCCTGTCGGCCGAGCTGTCGGTGACCGTGGGTGGTCAGTCCGGCGCCCAGCTCCTGGAGCGGGGCAACCGCGAGCGCGGTCTGGACGACACGCGGCTGTGGTTCACCAAGCGGTAGGTGCCTCCTCAGCGCACCTTGTACAGCCGGGCCGCGCCGTACTCGGCGACCAGCTCGAAGCCGTGCGTCGGGGGGGCGCGGTAGCGCTCCTCGTGCCACCCCAGGTGGTAGTCGTAGTGTTCGCGGACGTAGGCCCAGTCGGTCTGCTCGCCGTGGCGGCGGATGGTCTCGCTGCGCGGATCGCGGGCGACGTGGTGGACGTCGTCGAGGAAGTTCACCGGGTGCTGGTTGCGGATGGCGAACAGGGTCGGCACGAAGGCGGCGTGGTCGATGATGGCGAAGCAGGAAAGGTGGGCGGCGGGCACCGGCATCACCTCCCACTCGTCTTCGTAGACCAGCGCGGTGTTCAGCATCTGGCCGTCGGGCAGGTGGCTCAGCGCGGCGCGGTAGTCGCGGAAGTCGGCGTCGGCGGCGCGCCAGGAGGCGACGAGGGCGCCCTGGCGCACCAGCAGCAACGCGGCGCAGCCGGCGAGGGCCCACGCGACGGCGCGGTCGGGCGGGCGGCGCAGCCGCAGCGCCGCGACCCACAGCAGGGCGACGGGCACCGCGAGGCGCTGATCGGCCGCGTACGCGGCGAACATGACCGCGGGCATCGCGACGAAGGCGACGGTGAGCACCGCCGCGGGGCCGATCAGCCGGCGCTCGAGCGCCAGGTAGCCGCGCCAGAAGCCCACGACGAGGACCAGGCCGACGAGGAGGAAGGTGGCGCTGTCGAGCACCAGGTGGTCGTTGTGGAAGAGGCCGTACACCGAGCGGGCCTTGTGCGCGACGCTGCCCCAGTCGACGAAGGGCGTGTCCTCGGCGCCCTCGCCCGTGGGGCTGAGCGCGAGCAGGATGTACGCGGGCAGCGCGAACTGGCCGAACATCAGGGCCCACTGGCCGAAGGCGGGCAGGCGGCGCGCCTTGAGATCCTCGACGAAGCGCCCCAGCTCGTAGCCGCCGATGGCCAGCGCGTACACACCCATGCCCGACAGGTGGCCCATGAACAGCACCGGGGCCAGCGCGACGTGCAGCGGCCAGCGCAGCCAGCGCGCGAGGCCGGCGCGGTCGCGCAGGTGGATCCACGCGCCGACCCCGATCAGGCCCACGCCCAGCGTGAACAGGTAGTTCAGCAGGCCCCACAGCAGCATGCGGTTGTAGAGGAGCAGCGCGGCGACCAGGGGCAGCACGCGCCGACGGCGATCGACCGACCACGAGACATACGCCACGCCGCCCAACAGCAGCGTCTGGGTCAGCGCGACGAACACCTTCATCGCCTGCTCGATGGGCAGCACCTGGTGGAAGGCGAAGACCACCCCGTCGAGCGCGAGGTTGGGCATCCAGTCCCAGGCCAGCCGGTAGAACTGCTGCAGCGCGGGCACCTGGTCGAGGTGCGCCAGCACGTACACGCGGGCCGCGTGGGTGGGGTAGTCGAGGATGGCCGGCGTCTGCACCAGCCACAGCGGCAGCCAGGCCACCAGGTTCAGCGCGGCGAAGATCGCCCACCAGCGGCGTCGCGTGATCATGGGGCCCTTCCTGCCTGTCGCTGCGCCCGTTATCAAGACTCTCGAACCTCACGGCCCTCGGCCGGCACCTTCGACGGGGGCGGGCGGGCGCCGCTATGATGCGCCCGATGAACGCACCGAACCCGAGAAGCCTGCCCGCCGCCCTGCTCGCCTGCCTGACCGTCGGCCTCGTCGCCTGCGGCTGCGGCGGCAGCAACGGCTCGCCCTCCAACGCGCCGCCGACCGACGCCTGCCCCGGCTGCGGCGGGGCGCCCTCCGACCGCGGCCCGACCCTGGATCTCTCGGTCGAGGACGCCGCCCGCCCGCCCGCCGGCGACGTGCCCGACTGGATCGGCGTCACCCACGCGACGCAGAAGATCCGGCCCGAGACCGAGCTGCCCACGGCGCGCTCGGCCGCGCTCGAGGCGGCGCGCAACGAGTTCGAGGCCTACCAGATCGTCGTCGACGGCGGCGCCAACGGGCGCACCATCACCGGCGTCACCCCCGGCCTGCTGACCGGTCCGGGGGGCGCGGCGGTGCCGCCGACGGCCCAGTGGGTCTACCGCGTGGGCCTCTACGAGGTGGTCACGCCCTCGAGCGAAGACGGCGCGCCCGGCGCGTGGCCCGATCCGCTGGTGCCCGACGTCGACGTCTTCTACGGCGAGAAGCGCAACGCCTTCCCGCTCGAGGTGCCCGCCGGCGAGCGGCGCGCGGTG
>JAUHXL010000445.1 GCA_030426945.1 bacterium | reverse complement strand
CGCCGTGCGTCTTCAACGAGTGTCCCGACGATCTGCGCTGCGTCGACGGCGCGTGCCTGACGGACTGCGAGGTCGAGGGCTGCGAGGCGCCGCCGCCGGACGACCACCCTTGCGCCGAGGTGGCCTGCGAGGCGGACGCCTTCTGCCGAGACGGCGTATGCGTCCCTGGCTGTGCGGGGGTGTCCTGTCGCCTCTTCGAGGTGTGCGTCGATGGCGCCTGCGTGGCCGATCCCTGTGGGGGCGTCGCCTGCGCCGACGGGCAGGTCTGCCTTCGGGGGCTGTGCGTGCCCGATCCCTGCGCGGCGATCCGCTGCCCGGCCGGCGAGCGCTGCCTCGAGGGCACCTGCGCGGACGACCCGTGCGACGCGGCGCGCTGCCGTCCGGGCGAGGCGTGCCGCGTGGTGCGGGGGACCGCTCAGTGCGTCTACCCGACGACCGACGCGCCCGTGGCGGGGCAGGACGCCGTCGCCCCGGACGCCGGCGGCGGCGACGCGGACGCCGGCGCGGACGGCGTGGCGCTGCCCCGCGATCCCGGCCCCCGGTCCGAGCCCGACGGCGGAGCCGCCGAGCCGACGCCCAAAGCGTCCGAGGGGTGCGCGTGCCGAAGCGGCGCGCGCGGCGCGGGGCCGTCCCCCCTGACCCTGCTGCTCCTGCTCGGCGGCGTCGCCTGGTGGGTCCGGCGGCGGCGGCCGCGCCGCCGGTGGGCTCAGGCCAGGGGCGGGGCGTCCGCGCGGGCGTCGGCGACGGCCTCGACCTCGAACAGGCGCGGCGCGCCGTCGTAGACCTCGAACACCTTGGCCACGAAGGGCACCTGGGGCTCTTCGACGTCGATGCGATCGAAGTGGTACCAGGCGCCCTGCACGCGCTCGGCGGTGATGTCCAAGAGCACCCAACCCTTCTTCTCGACGTCGGTCCACTTGATGTGGGGGTTGGACTGCAGCACCAGGTCGATGAGCGCCGGCTGCACGGCCGGGAGGCCCGGTGAGGTGACCGAGGTGGCGACGAACTCGACCGCCAGCGCGCCGTCGCCGGTCATCGGATCGTACATCTGGGGATCGTTGGGATCCTCGGTCAGCTCCATCGCCCAGCTCGTGTGGATGTCGCCGGTCAGCACCACCAGGTTCTGCACCTCGTTGTCGCGCACCATCTGGAACAGGCGCTGACGGGAGGCATCGTAGCCGTCCCACTGATCGCCGTTGACCGGGTTCAGGGGCAGGTTGGGCGAGGCCTGGAAGCGCAGGTGGCCCATCATCACCTGCTGCCCGAGCAGCCTCCACTTCGCCTGGGAGTCGGCCAGCTCGTCGTTCAGCCAGGCCTCCTGGTCGAGGCCCAGCAGGGTGCGGTCGGGATCCGCGTAGTTGTCGCGCGTCGTCTGCTCGTCGCGGCCCCACAGGCGGCTGTCGAGCATCACCAGGTCGACCAGCTCACCGTACTTCAGGGTGCGCCAGATGCGGCCGTCCGCCGACTCGCGGATGGGGATCCACTCGAGGTAGGCCTGCTCGGCGGCCGCCCGCCGCTCCATCCAGGGCCCCTCGCCCGCGTCGTGGTTCTGCGCCCCGCCGCGCCACGAGTCGTTGGCCGACTCGTGATCGTCCCAGATGCAGATGAAGGGGTGCTGCACGTGCACCGCCTGCAGCCAGGCATCCTTGCGGTAGTGGCGATAGCGGCGGCGGTAGTCCTCGAGGGTGATGATCTCGTGCGGCGGGTCGTACGCGCGCACGTTGCCGTATTGGCCGTCGCCGTACTCGTAGATGTAGTCGCCGAGGTGCAGCACCGCGTCCAGATCCGGCTGCGTCGCCAGCTCGCGGTAGGTGTGGAACCAGCCGTGCGCGTAGCTCGAGCAGCTGACCACCGCGAAGCGCAGCCGGTCGACCGCGCCCTCCGGCGCCGTGCGCGTGCGCCCCACCGGCGAGGTGCGGCCCAGCGCGTGGAAGCGGTAGAAGTAGGTCGTGCCCGGGCTGAGCTCGAGGGCGTCCACCTTCACGGTGAAGTCGCGACCGGCGTTCGTGGTGAAGGTGCCCACGTTGCGCCGCACGGCGAAGTCGCGATCCTCGCTGATCTCCCAGAACACCTCGGTGGGCTCGGTCACGCCCTCGACGTGCGACCACAGGATGACGCGGTCGGTCAGCGGATCGCCGCTGGCGACGCCGTGCGTGAACAGCGTCTCGGGCCCCGGCTCGCCGTCGTAGGTGTAGCGCGGGAAGCCGTCGTCGGGCGGGCCCATGTCCGGCTCGGGGCCCATGTCGGCCTCGGGCCCCAGGTCCCCGCCGCCGCCCATGCCGCCCATGCCCCCGCCGTCCGGCGGCGCGTCCACGTCGTCGCTGTCGTCACAGCCCAAAAGCCCAAGCAGCGCGGGCGAGATGCCCAACGCCGCCGCCAGTCGAAGGATCTCCCGCCGAGACAGCTCGCTCATCCTGCCCCACTCCCCGATTCGGCCGACGCGATGCCGGAACAGAGAGCACGAAGGCCGCGGCAGGCGCAAGGGCGGGCGCGGCGGGGGTCTGCTCACGCGCCGTGGGTGGTGGGTCCGACCGGCTGTCAGCGGTGAGCTGTCAGCTATCAGCCGGGCTCCGTACGCCGCGCCGAGTGCGGAACCGCTCGGCGAGCGCGGGACGCCGGGTGACCGGGCACACGGTCGAATCGCCGCGACGGGGCCGAAAGCTGATAGCCCGACCCTCCTGGCCCAGCACAACGCGCCGAACGCGGCGGCCAGCCCCCGTTGTGCCCCCGCCGCCCCCATGCGACATTCCCCCGCATGCGACGCTTCCGCAGCCACGGCGACGGCCGCTTCACCCTCGATCAGCTGGCCGCGTGCGGTGAGCACGTGGTCATCGAGGACGGCGTGCGCATCTGGCACCCCGACCGCGTGTACCTCGGCGCGAACGTGTACGTCGGGCACGACGCGATGCTGAAGGGCTACTACAAAGGCACGCTGCGCGTGGGCGACGACACCTGGATCGGGCAGGGCGTCTTCGTGCACGCCGCCGGCAACGTCACCTTCGGGCGGCGGGTGGGCGTGGGGCCCTTCTGCAAATTCCTCACGTCGTTCCACGAAGAGGCGGGGCGCGACCGGGCCATCCTCGACGCGCCGCTGAGCTTTCGGCCCATCGTCGTCGAGGACGACTGCGACATCGGCGTGGGCACCGTGGTGCTGCCGGGCGTGACCATCGGGCGCGGCGCCCAGATCGGCGCGGGCAGCGTGGTCACGCGGGACGTGCAGCCTTACAGCGTCGTGGCCGGCAACCCGGCGCGCCTGCTGCGCATGCGGCCCGAGTAGCGGCTCAGCGTCGGCGGCGACGCGCCCACAGGCCGAGCAGACCCAACAGCCCCCACCACGCCGGCGCCGGCGCGTCGTGCGCCGCGTCGCAGCCGCCCGACTGCTTCGACGACACGGCGCGCGCCTCGTCGTCGGCGGGGCCGCCGAGGCCGGCGTCGACGCCGGGCATGGGATCGTCGTCGTGGAGGGGCGGCGGCTCGGCGTCGTCGCCCACGGGCGGCGGGACGAAGGCGTCGCGGGCCGGCGGCGGGACGAAGGCGTCGCGGGCCGGCGGCGGCGGGGCGCCGGCGTCCTCGGGCGGCGGCGGCGGCGGGGCGCCGGCGTCGCGCGGCGGGGGCGGCGGGGGCGCGGCGTCCATGCGGGGCGGGGGCGGAGGCGGCGCCTCGGCGCGCAGGCGCACGGCGTCGGCGGTGACGTGCACGTCGCTGCCGATGGCGCCGGGCACGTTGTCGAACACCGACACGCTGTAGGCGTTGCCGGGCTCGAAGCGGAAGTCGCCCAGGGCGGTCCAGCCCGTCTTGCCCGCCACGTCGACGACCCGCTCGGCGGTGCCGCCGGCGTGCTGCACTTCGTAGCGCACCGCGTCGTGCAGCGAGTAGGCGGCCACGGTGTGCACCTCGACGGTGTAGGTGCCCGCCGCCGCGACCTCGAAGCGCCACTGGCCCCAGTTCGACGGCGTGTCGTTCTGGAAGGCGTTGGTCCACAGCAGGCCGCCGCCGTGCCCCTCACCGCCGACGCTGCGCCAGTACTGGGCGGGGCCATAGGGCACGAAGCAGGGGCCGTCGTCGTCGATGACGCCGCCCGCGGCGGGCAGCGGCGGCGCGCAGGGGCCGCGGTCGGGCGCGGGCAGCCCCTCGGTGAAGAAGGGTGTCTGCTGGTTGCCGGCGGCCACCGACAGCTCGACGTGCAGGTGGTCGTGGTGCGGGTGCGCGCCGTCGTAGTAGCCCTCGCGCGGCGCGTCGCCGCTGCGCCAGTAGGTGCGATCCCAGATCACCCGCTGGATGCCGATGTACTGCGCGTTGACCAGCAGGTAGTTGGCCAGCTCGTCGCCGAGGTCGTTGTCGGCCTGGCCCCCGTCGAGCGGGATGAAGATGTCGAGCGCGCGGCCCACCGCGTGGATGCTGGTGACGTTGCCGTTGCCGTTGATCGCGCGGCAGCTGTAGCCGCCGACGCCGGTGACCTGGGGGAAGTGGACCTCGATCCAGTCGCCCAGCCGGCGAGCGCCCTGGGTGAACGTGCCCGAGCAGCTCGCCTCGCCGCGCCAAGGGCCGGCGTCGGTGATGGGGACGCGGGACCGACCCGCCTCGGCCAACACGTCGCCGGGGATGGCCCAGCGACCCTCGTGCGCCAGGGCGGCGGCGCGCTCGACGAAGCCCTCGCCCTCGGGGGGCTCGCAGCCGGTGGCGGCCAGGGACAACGCTGCGATCACCGCGCCGACGCTCGCTCTCATCGCTTCGGACCTCCCCGGTGGACGCCCCAGGGTAGCAGAACCCGCGCGCCTACTCGCCCAGCGCCTCGCGCACGCCGGCCTCGGCGGCGGCGGCGAGCCACGCGCGGGCGGCGTCGGCGTGGCCCGCGCGCCACAGCAGCTGACTGCCCAAGAACAGGTTCTGGCCGGGCGCGCCGATGGGCGGGCCGCCGGCGAAGGCCAGCGGAGGCGCGTCGAGGCGGCCGGCCGAGGCCACCGCCTCCGGCGCGGCGGGCTCGAGCGCGTCGGGCACGCCCGCGCGCAGGGCGGCGAGGGCGCGCTCGGGCTGGCCCAGCCGCCACAGCGCGTCGGCGCGGTCGAAGGCGACGCGCGCGGCCACCGCCTCGCTGCCTGGGGAGCCCTCGCCCAGCGTCTCGACGTGGTGCGCCAGCACGGCGTCGGCGGCGTCGGGCTGCGCAAGGTCGCCGCAGGCGCGGGCGTCGGTCAGCAGCCACGGGCCCACGCAGCCCGGGCGGCCCAGCACCACCGCCAGCCCGAAGTTCTCGTACAGCGGCGGGCGGTGCAGGTTCGCCGCCAGGAAGCGCCGCCCGCGCCCCAACCGACCGCCGGGGCCGCGCAGCGGAAAAGGCTCGAGCTTCGGGTGGTTGCGGTAGGTCCACGCCCAGTACCACGACGAGTCGGCCAGCCCGAAGGCGAAGACCGTGACGTCCGGGCGCTGCCCTTCGACCGCCTGCAGGTACAAGAGCGGCCACACCCAGTGGTCGCTCTCGACGACGACGATGGCGTCGGCCGGCGCCGTGCGCAGCACGCCCTCGGCGATGTCCCGCGCCAGCGTGTCGAGGTGGCGCGTGCGGGCCCACAGCGCGGGCGGCGCCAGCCAGCCGGCCAGGACGACCGCGGCGCCCATCGCGGCGCCCAACAGCGGCAGCCGCTCCGCCCCCGTGGCGAGCCGCGCGACCAGCCCGGCGACCCCCGCGGCCAGCACCCCGAAGGGCGGCGCGAGGTAGCCGGCGTAGTCGGGGATGGCCGGGTGGAAGATGGTGTTCGAGGCCAAGAGCAGCACCGTCAGGCCGGCGGCGAGCAGACCGTAGGCGCGGCCGACCTGCAGGTCGCGGCCCAGCAGGACGCAGGCGCCGCCGCCCAGCACCAGCAGGGGCAGCAGGCCGACGTCGGCGGCGTAGCCCAGCCACTCGACGGCGTGGTCGAGCACCATGCCGGCGGTGATCTGCCGGTTGTGCCCGAAGTCGGCCCCGCTGAAGTAGAAGCGCAGGGCGGGTCCGTCGATGGGCTGGCCCCACACGAACACCTGATCGCGGCCAGCGACGAGGGGCACGTAGACGTAGGGCAGCAGCCCGACCGGGCCGCCGACCAGCGCGCCGACGACGCCGCGCAGGCCGATGCGCCGCTTCACCAGCGCCACCAGCAGCGCCGGCCCCGCGGCGAGGGCGGCGATGACGGCGGTGTAGGGGTTCGCCGCGGCGCTCAGCCCCAGGCCCACGCCGGCGAGGAACCACCCCCGGCCGCGATCGAGCGCGTCGGCCATGCGCGCCACCGCCCACAGGGCGAGGAAGCCGGCGAGCGCGTAGACCTCGACGCGGCT
>JAUHXL010000444.1 GCA_030426945.1 bacterium | reverse complement strand
ACTACCTCGCGCAGGGCGGGCGCCTGTGGCGGGTGCCCACGCACGGCGACGCGCCGCTGGCGCTGTGGGACGAGGGGGTCGTCGCGGCCGCCGTGTCGGGGGCGCTGCTGGTGCACCCGGACGCCCCCACCACCCTCTGCTATCGGCGCTACGACGGATCGTTCGCGAAGCCGGTCGGGAGCACCCCGCGCACGGCGGAGGCCCTGCTGGGGCAGGGTCAGGCCGCCTGGCCCGACGAGGCCGGCCAGTGGCGCGTCAAGGGCCTGTGGAACGACGCGCCGGCGACGCCGATCGACGTGCCGCCGGGCGCCCGCGTGCTGGCCGTGCCGGATTACGGGCAGCCCCGGCTGTGGGCGCTCTGTCCCGACGGCGCGGCGGTCGTCCTGTTGGGCGAGGCCGGCGAGGTCGGGCGGGTGCGGGCCGAGGCGCCGGTGCAGGACGTCGCGGTGAGCCCGGCGCGCGACGTCGTCGCCTTCTTGCTGACCGACGGTCGCCTGTCGCTGCACGCCCTGGGCGTGTCCGGCCCGCTGTACCAGGTGCGGCCGGGGGGCGCCGAGTGACGGCGCTGCGCGCCTTCGAGGTCCGCGGCGTGATCGACGCCGACGCGGTGCTGCTGAGGCGCGACGCGCGCCGGCGGGCGCTGACGCTGTGGGCGCCCGGCTGCCGCGCGCACGCGGTGGGCGACGCGGTGGTGCTGATCTTCGAGGCCCCGCGCGCCTTGCGGGCCGAGCGCGCGCCCGGCGCGGTGCTGTGGTGGCGCCGGGGCGCGCTGGTGGGGGTCGAGGTGCCCGACGACGCCGACCTGCCCGCCGACGCCGTGGCGCTGCCGGTCGGCGGCGCCCTGGTCGTGTCGCCCATCGGCCCGCCCCTGGACGTGTCCGCCTGGATCGACACCGCCGGCTGGCGCGTGGTCGAGCCGGTGACGTGCCTCGCGCCGCCGCCGCCGCCGGTGGTGGTGGTCGCGCCGCCGCCGGCCGACGTGCGGGCGGCCTTCGGCGACGGCGTCGCGCCGCCCTCGCGCGAGGCCGAGGCCCTGCGGGCCGCGCTGGCCGACGCCTCGGATCCCGACGCGCCGCCGGCGAGCGGCGGCTGGGCGGGCGCGCTGCGCGGGCTGCTGCGGGCCGCGCGCGCGGGCGGCGCGCAGGCGCCGGCGGCCCTGCCGGGGCCCATCGGCGCGGGCGGGGGCGGGTCGGCGGGCCGGGCGCCGACCGGGCCGCGACGACCGGGTCTGCTCGATCGGCTCGACGGCTGGCTGACCGAGCGCCTGGCCGCGAACCAGCTCGGCGGCGTGCTGGGTCGCCGCCACGCGCGCCACCTGCGCGACATGATGGCGCGCTTCGAGGGCGACGACCTGGCCGAGGCCCTGCGCCACGCCATCCCGCTCGGCGGTGAGGGCGGCGGCGGCCCGCTGGTCGGGCTGCGCCTGCCGACGCCCCGCGGCGACCTGTCCATCGGCGCCGGCGGCGGCGCGCCCTCGGTCTTCCCCATCGCGGACGGCCTGCGCGCGCGCATCGAAGAGGTGTACCGCCGCGCCGCCGAGCAGCTCACCCGCGCCGAGCGCTACGACGAGGCCGCGTTCGTCCTGGCCGAGCTGCTGGGCGAGGGCGAGAAGGCGGTGGATCTGCTCGAATCCAAACGACTTTTTGCGCGGGCCGCCGAGGTCGCCGAGGCCTGCGAGCTGCCCGCCGAGCGCGCGGTCCGCCTGCGCTTCCTGGCCGGCGACGTGGACGGCGCGGTGGCGTTGGCGCGGCGCACGGGCAGCTTCGCCGACGCGGTCGCGCGGCTCGAGGCCCGTGATCGCGAGGCCGGCGAGGGGCTGCGCGCGCTGTGGGCCGTCACCGAGGCCGCGGCCGGCGACTACGGGCGCGCGGTGCAGGTGCTGCGGCCGCTGGGGCTGACGGCGTCGGTCGGCCGGTGGATCGACGCGGTGTTGGCCGACGCCGGTCCCGGGGCGCCGGCGATGCTGGCGCTGAAGCTGGCGACCGCGCCCGACGGTTTCGCGGCGGTGCGGCCGCTGCTCGAGGCGATCCTGGACGACGACGGCCCCGTCGGGCCGTCGCGGCGGGCCAACCTGGCGGGGGCGTTGACCACCGAGCTGCGCGCGCAGCCGGGCAACCGCGCGCTGCACGCCGCCGGCCGCGCGGCGGCCCGCGCGGTGCTGCGCGACCAGGGCACGGCGTGGGCCGACGTGGGCCGCGCGGCGCTCGTCACGTCCTTGGCGCAGGCGCTCGGCGGCCCGCTGCGCCACGACCTGCCCGAGCTCGGCGCCGCGCCGGCCCGTGTGCGCCTGTCCGCCCGCGAGGCGCCCCTCGAGCTCGCGCTGGCGGCGGCCGACTGCGGCACCCGCGCGGTGCTCGACGCCGCGACGCTGCCCGACGGGCGGGCGCTGCTGGCGCTGGGCGAGGCCGGGGCCGCGCTGGTCGACCGGCGGGGCAAGGTGCTCACCCGCTGGGAGCAGCCGGCCGACGCGCTGGTGCTGGGGCCGACGGGCCAGCGGGCGATCCTCGTGGCGCGCGCGGGGCGGGCCACGGCGCGGCTGGCGCGCGTCGACCTGGTGACCCGCCGCGCCGCGCACTGGCAGGACGTCGAGCTGGCGCGCTGGGCGCCCACCTTCGACGCCGCCGGCTGGCACGTCGCCACCGCCGACCGCCTGTACCTGATCGACGCGCTCGCCGACACCTGGCGCGCGCTGTGGTCGCTGCCGCTCGAGGGCGGGCTGGTCGACCTCGCGGTCGATGACGGCGGTCTGGGGATGCTGCTCGCCGAGCCGGGCGGCGAGTCCTTCGAGGTCTGGCGGTTCGAGCGGCCCGGCCCGCGGCTGCGGGGCCGGACGCCCCTGAACCTGGGCGCCGCGGCCGCGCCGCTGGCCGCCGCGCGCGTCCGGCCGGACGGCGAGCCCGAGGTGTGGCACGCCGTCGACCAGCGCCTGTGGCGCGAGAGGCCGATGTCCGCGACGCTGCGCGGCGCGCTGGCCGAGGTGGTGCTGGGCGCCGGGTGGACGGCGATCGTGCAGCTGCTCGACGGCGGGCGGGCGGTGGCGCTGCTGCCCGCCGGCGGCGCGGCCCCCGCCGCCACCCTCACCTTCGAGGGCGCCCACGCCCTGGCGGTGCGCCTCGACGGCGTCGTCTGCACGGTGTGCGACGATCGCGGCCGCGTCGTGGGGCTGAGCCTGGTGGACGGCGAGGTGCTGCTCGACCTCCGGATCTGACAGCCTCTCAGCCGTCCCCCATCCACATCTTCTCCACCCACGCCGAGGTCGGCGCGTAGGGCGGGTGGAAGCGCGGATCCTCGGGATCGGCGCGCCACGCCTCGGCCGTCTGCTCGGCCTTCTGCACGACGCGGCTCGCCTGCCGCAGCATCAGCGCCGCCACGCCGCTGATCACCCCGTGCGCGCCGGGCACGTTCACCCGCAGGAAGCTCGGACCGAGCAGATGCCGGCACATCGTGCTCGCGGCGCCGTCGTCCGCGTTGAACAGCATCTGGAAGAACAGGACCGGGTCGGTCGGGTGCAGGAACCAGGGCAGCCAGCCCCAGTTCGTGCGATCCCGCGCGAACGCGGCCTGCACGCAGCGGCCCCCGAGGTCGGTGGCGTTCGGCCCGAGGGAGAGCATGCGGACATCGTCCGGGGTGCGCTGGTGATCCCGCTGCTGGCTGGCCGCGTGCGCCAACGCCACCGCGCACGGGTTGATCGCGAACATGCCGCCGTCGACGTGGCCCGCCTCGACCGGCAGCAGGGCGGGGAACGCGCCGCTGCGTCCGGCGACGTCCACCAGGCGCAGATCCAGGTCCGGGCTGCCGGGGTAGTTGTCGTACAGGCGCGCGCCGGTGGGCGACCGCACGCGGTAGGCCACCGCCGAGACGTGCGCGTGCAGGTCGCGCAGGGTGGTGTCCACGCCGTAGGCCTCGGCGAGCAGGCCATGGACGGTGTCGACGTTCAGCGCCGCCTTGCAGCCGGTCAGCATGCGGGCGTAGCCGCAGAGGCCGGGCTGCATGACGTGCAGCAGCTGGTCGGCCAGCTCGATGGCGGCGGGCAGGCCCTCGGTCGCGCGGGCCTCGGGCGCGTAGCGGGCCAGCATCAGGGCCGCGACCGCGCCGTCCGAGACGCCCGCGAAGGCGTCGACGCGCGCGAGGAAGCCGGGGTGATCGCGCTCGAGCGCGCGCAGGTAGCGCAGATAGGTCGCGGTGCCGGTGCCGCCGTCGAAGGTGATGATGCGAAAGGGCATGGCGGCTCCCTGTGGGGGTCGGGGCGGCCATCGTAGATCGCGGCGGGCGCGGTCCGAAACGCTCGCGACCGTACCTCAGACCTGCGCGGCCTCCGGGCCCGGCGGCTCCGGCGCGGTCGGGTCGAGGGGCGTGGCCCCCTGCAGCACCGGCAGCGCCCGCGCGGCGGCCTTCATCGCCCGCAGGCCGGGCTCGAAGAAGAAGGCGTCGCGCCCGAACGCGGGCTGCAGGTCGTCGAGCCACGCGGCCTGATCGTCGTAGCGGGCGAAGAAGACGCGGCCGGCCCAGGCGGGATCGCGGCCCTGCACCATCTTCAGCACGAAGACCTTCTCGCCGGCCACCTCGGCCACGCCGTCCACCAGCACCTTGCCCGGCGTCGCCGACATCGACGGGCCGCGCACCGTGCGGCCCAGCCCCGACACGCGCTGCCAGGCGTCCTGGTAGATGTCCAGGGCGCGCGCCAGCGGCACCTCGAAGTAGTGCTTCGGCCCGGTGTCGCGCTCGACGAACAGGTAGTAGGGCATCGCGCCCAGGCGCACCTGCGTGGTCCACATCTCGGCCCAGGCGTCGGCGTCGTCGTTGACGTGGCGGATCAGGGGGGCCTGGCAACGCACCACCGCGCCGGTGTCGATGATGCGGCGCAGGGCGGCCTCGGCCACCGGCGTCGACAGCTCGGCGGGGTGGCTGAAGTGGGCCATCACCGCCAGGTGCTTGCCCGCCTTCACCACCTGCTCGAACAGGCGCAGCAGATCGTCGGCGTCGCGATCGGTGACGAAGCGATAGGGCCAGTAGGCCGGCGCCTTGGTGCCCAGGCGGATGGTCTGCACGTGCTCGAGCCCCGGCTGCAGCAGGGGCTCGATGTAGCGCCGCAGCACCGAGGTCTTCATCACCATCGGATCGCCGCCGGTGAACAGGACGTCGGTCACCTCGGGGTGGGCGCCCAGGTAGCGCGTCAGCGTCTCCGCCTCGCGGCTGGCGAACTTGAGCTCGTCGAGGCCGACGAACTGCGCCCAGCGGAAGCAGTAGGTGCAGTAGGCGTGGCAGGTCTGGCCCTGCGACGGGAAGAACAGCACGGTCTCGCGGTACTTGTGCTGCATGCCGTCGAGGCGCTGGCCGAGGAGGCGCGGCACGTTCAGCTGCATCTGACCGGCGGGGTGGGGGTTCATGCGGCGCTGGATGGTGCGAGCCGCGGCCTTCAGGGCGTCCGCCGAGGCGCCGCCGCGCACGAGGTCGACCATCCGGTGCAGGTCCGCCGGGGCCAGCATGCCGGGCTGCGGGATGGTCAGCTGGTACATGGGGTCGTCGGGCACGCGCGACCAGTCGATCAGGGCGTCGAGCACGTAGGCGTTGACGCGAAAGGGCAGCACGTGGGCGACGGCGGTGAGCACATCGCGCTGCTCGGCGGTCATGCGCCGAAAGGCGGGCAGGGTGGCGATGTCCTTGCGGCCGAAGGCCCGGAAGGTGCGGGGCGAGATGGGGGCGTTCAACGGCACCTCTCCTGCGGTTCCCCGGCCGCGCGGCGGGCTCGGCCGGGGGGCGGGTCGACGTCCTCCCGAGGGGGAAGGCGAGGCCCACAACGATGAATCTCGAAGGGCTCGAGGGGATGAGCCCGCGCGGTGTCGCGGTGCGTCGGACCGGGTGCCGTCGCGCGAAGGGGGACAGCGGGGACGAACCGCTGCGCAAGCTTAGTGCGCGATTGTTCAGTGTGCAATGTGTGTCGGGGTCGAGGGGCGCGCGGGGCGACGCGCCCCGCGGTGGCCCGGCCCTGGCGGGGCGCCCGGGCGGTGACCGGGGCGGCACCGTCCGGTAGCCCGCCGGCCCGCGGCGCGCGGGCCGATCGCTGGCATGCTTCTTCGATGCGCAGCGACGCGCCCAGTGTACGGGGAGGTGCGTATGAACCGGTGGACGACGGGGATCGCGGTGCTGGCGGCGACGGCGCTCGGCTTTGTGGGCTGCGACGACGACGATGACGGGGGCGGGCCCGCGACGGACGCGGGCGTGACGCTCGATGGGGGCGGCGGCGCGGGCGGCCAGGGCGGCGGCGCGGGCGGTCAGGGCGGCGGCGCGGGCGGCCAGGGCGGCGGCGCGGGCGGCAT
>JAUHXL010000443.1 GCA_030426945.1 bacterium | reverse complement strand
CGCGGCGACGTCGGAGCTGGCGTGGGATCTGGTGGCGGCGGCGGGTGATCGCGAGACGCTCGCGCGCGCTGGGCAGGTGTGTCGGGACGCCCTGGCCCTGGTGCCGCCGCGCACGGCGGTCGCGGCCTCGCTGATGGGCGTGCTGGCGCACCTGCACGCGAACCGGGGGGAGCCCGACGCGGCGCTGGCCCTGCACCGGCAGCGGCTGGCCACCTTCGAGGCGCTCGGCGCGCCGCGCGAGGCCGCGGTCACGCAGGCGCGGGTGGGCCGCATCCTCGCCGCGCGGGGCGATCTGGACGAGGCGCTGCGGCTGCACGAGCAGGCGCTGGCCGCCTTGGACGATCTGGGCGCCGAGCACGACGTGGCGGTGTCGCAGGGCGACGTCGCGCGCATCAAGGCCACGCGGGGTCAGGTCGACGACGCGCTGGCCTTGCACCGCGCGCGGCTGGCCACGTTCCAGCGCCTGGGGGCCCGCCACAGCGCCGCCATCGCGCAGGGCGACGTCGCGCGCCTGCTGGCGGCGCGCGGCGAGCTGGACGAGGCGCTCGATCTGCACGAGGCCCGCCTGGCCGCCTTCACCGATCTGGGCAACCTGCAGGGTCGCGCCATCGTCCTGGGCGACATCGCGCGCATCCGCGCCGAGCGCGGCGAGTACGACGAGGCCCTGGCCCTGCACCAGCAGCGCCTGACCACCTTCGAGAGCCTCGACGACCTCGACGGCATCGCGATCACCCGGCTGAACATCGGGCAGATCGAGGTGGAGCGCGGCCACCTCGAGTCCGCCGAGCTGGCCCTGCGCACCGCCTGGGCGCTGAACAAGAAGCTGGGCCACGCCGAGGGCGTCGCCACCGCCGGCGAGGCGCTGGGCCTGCTGCTGTTGCGGACGGGCCAGATCGAGGAGGGGCAGGCGGTGGTCGCGGAGGCCGTCGCGCGCTACGCCCAGCTCGGGCAAGGCAAGAAGGCCAGGCGCCTCGAGCGGCAGGCGGCGAAGCTCGCGGACTGAACGTGGCGGCGGTCCATCGAGGGGCCCCTCGAGGGCCGCGGCGTTCAGTGAGCGCGGCGGCGGGTCAAGCCGTGAGCTTCTCGAACACCTGGTCGCCGTGGGCGCGGATGGCGGGCACGATGCCGCCGGCGGCGTTCAGCTTCTGGATCATCTTGGTGGGCTGCTCGGCGGCGAAGGTCTCGCCGGCCACCGTCACGGTGCCGCTGCCGAGGTCGACGCGGATGTCGGCGCCGTCCGTCGCCAGCGCATAGAAGCGGGCGTCGCGCAGCACCAGGTGGGGCAGGGCCTCGTTGACCAGGTTGCGCTTGTGGATGAAGGCGTAGCTCTGGGCGATCACCACCTGCACGCCGGCGCCCTTCAGCGCCCAGACGGCCTGCTCTCGGCTCGAGCCGCTGCCCCAGCCCTCGCCCGCGACGATGACGCTCTGGCCGGCCGCCACGCGCTGGCGGAAGCCGGGCGCGACGTAGTGGAAGCACTTGGCGCCCAGATCCTCGAGGTCGGTGAGGTGGCAGAACTCGCCGGGGATGATCGCGTCCGTGTCGACGTGATCGCCGAAGCGCTGGACGCGGGCCGCGATGATCGCGTCGTCGCCGCCGGACGTGGCGGCGCCCTCGGCGTCGGAGGCGGCGGGCGGGGCCACCGGCACCGGCTCGACGGGCAGCACCTCGGGCAGCCGGGCGTTCGGCGTGCGGCCGAGGATCGCGTGGTAGCGATCCTGATCGAGGCGGTCCAGCCAGGGCCGCGGATCGGCCACCTTCATGTCCGGCGCCGAGGCCGCGACCGTGGCGCCCGACGCCAGCCACGCCAGGGAGCCGGCGCCCATGCGGTTCTGGTAGTTGCGGTTCTGGCTGGTCAGCCAGACCTCGCCCTCGCCCGCCTTCTCGCTGGCGACGCCCAGGCACATGCTGCAGCCCGGCGGGCCGATGCGGAAGCCGGCCTTCTCGTACACCGCCAGCAGCCCCGCCTGCTTCAGGCGCTCGACGATGCTCAGATCGCCCGGCACCACCAGCCGGTTCTGCGTGGCCTTCGGCGCGGCGCCGTCGGCCAGCATGCGCTCGAGCAGCAGGCCGGCGAGCACCAGCTCCTCCTCGGTGGTCGTGCAGGCGCCGACGAAGCAGCCGTCGAGGGGCATGCCGACGACCTCGCTGACCGGGAAGACGTTGTCCGGGGAGAAGGGCTTGGCCACCTGCGGCTGCATGGCCGCGAGATCGATGCGGAAGCGCTCCGCGTAGACCGCGTCGTCGTCGGCCCGGAAGTAGCGCGCCGCGTCGTTGAACCCGTCGCGGCCCGCCAACCACGCGGCCACCTGCCCGTCGGCCTCGAAGATGCCGTTCAGCCCGCCGAACTCGGCGGTCATGTTGGCGATGGTGAAGCGCATGTCGGTGGTGAAGTGCTTCACCGCGTCGCCCCGGTACTCGACCGAGCGCTCCATGGCGACGGTGTTGCGCCCCAGCTCGCCGAGCGTCTTGAGGATGACCTCCTTGCCGGTCAGCCCGAAGGCGATGTCGCCGGTGTACTCGACCGCGATGGCCTCGGGCACCTCGATCCACGACTCGCCCAGCACCATCGCGACGGTGATGTCGGCGCCGCCGAGGCCGATGGCGAAGGCGCCCAGCCCCCCGTGGCTGCTGGTGTGGCTGTCGGCGCCGAGCACGACCTCGCCCGGCTGCACCAGATCGCGGTAGAAGCGCGTGTGCAGAATCGTCTCGTTGGCGTCGTAGAAGTGCGTGATTCCGCTCTCCCGAGCGAAGTCACGCGACAACGCGGTCAGCTTCTGGGCCCGCGGATCCTCGATCAGCGTCACCGGATCCACGGTGTGATCGATGGCCAGGTAGAAGCGGTCCTTGTCGTGGAGGCCGGGGCGCCCGAGCGCGTCGTAGGTCTTGTCCATGCCGTTCCAGGCCAGCTCGCTGGCGATGGTCCAGTCGACGCGAATCCGCACGATGTCGCCCGCGCGCAGCCCGTGGGCGGGCGGGCGGATCGCGTGGGCGTAGAGGATCTTCTGCGTCAACGTCATCGGCAGGTTGTCGGCCATGCGCGTTCCTCGGGGCTGGTCGGTTCTGGCCGGCGCGTGGGCCGGCTGGGAAGCGTCTCAGGGTGCCAGAATCGGCGCGGCGCGCAAAGCGCCCGCGGGCTCACCGCCGGCCGGATCCGCGCTCGCGCTTGCTGCGCTTCGCCAGCCGCACCGGCAGCGTGTCGATCTCCACGTCGCCGTGCACCTTCGCCTGACAGCCCATGCGCTCGCCGGTGATGTGGAAGATGTTGCCGATGCGATCCTTCTCGAGCGCCTCGGGCTCGCTCAGGTTGTCCATGCCGGCGCGCACGCGCACCCGGCACTGCACGCAGGCGCCGATGCCGTTGCACAGGGTGTGCACCGGCGCCTCGACCTGCCGGGCGGCGTCGAGCAGCGAGGCGCCCACCGGCACCTCGACGGTCCAGCGCTTGCCGTCCGGGTCGGTGAAGATCACGTGGGGCATCGGCGGCAGTCCTCGACGCGCGCGGGACGAGTCAGGTGGATGCGTCGGTGTCGACGACGGTTGCGCCCGGCTCGCCGCCGAGCTCCGCCGCCATCACCTGCCAGGTGCGATCACGCAGCGCCTCGGCGCGGCTCTTGTGGTCGCCGTCCGCGGGCAGGGGCACGGGGGGCAACACCGTCACCGAGCAGCCGCGGTCGGTGCGGATCTCGAGGTCGATGGCGTTCTTCTTCATCAGCTCGTGCGTGCCACGGATCACCAGGGGCAGCACCGGCAGCCCCTCCTGCACGGCGGTCATGAAGGCGCCGATCTTGAAGGGCTTCAGCTGGCCGTCCTCGCTGCGTGTGCCCTCGGGGAAGAACAGCAGGCTGGCGCCCTCCTCGACCACCGCGTGGACGCGCGCCCCGATGTCGTGGTTCTTCTGCCGGTCGTCGCCCCGGTACACCGGGATGTGGCCCGCGAACTTCAGGTGCCAGCCGCTGAAGGGCACCTTGAACAGCGGCGCCTTGGCCAGCCAGCGATAGTCGCGCCGCAGGTAGCTGCCCAGCACCAGGATGTCGAGCGAGCTGAGGTGGTTGGCCACCAGCACCGCCTGCGGCGCGAGGTCGAGGTTCTCGGCGCCGCGCAGCGAACGCTGGATGTGGAGGGCGTCGGCGCAGCCCGCCGACCACTTGCGCATGCACCACTGCGAGATGGGATGGCCGCCCGGCAGGCCACCCAACGAACAGCTGATCGTGCCGTACCAGGCGGCGCGCGTGGCGACGTGCCCCCAGTTGCGTCCTGCCCGCAGGTACTTCCCGACCATGGCACCCCCCGTCGCGAGACCGGCCGGCTTTCTAACCCAGGGCGCCGTCGACGTGCCAGTCCGCCCGCGCGCGGGCGTACGCAGCGCGGCTTCGCGGCGGCGGCCTCGGCGGCGGGACGCGCCGGCGCTGGGCCCGGCGTCGGTACTTCTACGCATGGCCCGCGCGCCGCGGGTGACCCTACGGTGCGGACATGATGCCAACGGGGGTCGGCGCGCGGGCGGTCGCCGCGGGGTTGCTGCTGCTGGCGCTCCCGGCGGTCGCTGCGCCGCCGGAAGACACGGACGGGGCCCCCCGGGAGGCCGAGGACGTCATGCAGGTGGTCGGACGGCGAGAGGCACCGGGGCGCGTGGACGCCGGGCGCGCGGTCGAGACCGTCGACCGTGACGATCTGGACGTCCTGCAGCCCCGCTCGGCGCCCGAGGCGCTGCGCCTGCTCGGCGGGGTGTCGGTGCAGCAGACCGCCGCCGGCCAGGCCTCGCCCTACATTCGTGGCCGCACGGGCCAGCACACCCTGCTGATGTTCGACGGTCTGCGCATCAACCACGCGCTGTTCCGTCAGGGGCCCAACCAGTACTTCTTCACCGTCGACAGCCGCACGATCGACCACATCGACGTCGTGCGGGGCAGCGCCAGCGTCGAGCTGGGCGCCGACGCGCTGGCCGGCGCGGTGTGGGTCCACCCGCTCGAGCCGACGATCGATCCCACCCGCACGGGCCTGCGCGTCTCGCCTCGGGCCGCCGCCCGCGCGACGACGGCCGACGACGAGCTCGGGGGCCGCTTCCAGCTCGACACCCAGCTCGGCGACTCGACCGGCCTGCTGGCCGGCGTGGGCTATCGCACGGTGGGCAAGCTCGAGGCGGCCGGACCGATCGAGCCGCTGCTCGACGAGGACGAGGTGGGCGTGCCCCTCTTCGAGAAGGAGGTGCCCACCTTCGCCGACGACGGGCGCACCCAGCTCGGCACCGGCTTCGACGAGCTCACCGGCGACCTGCGCCTGGTGCACCGCCTGGGCTCGACCGATCGCCTCGTGCTGGCGGGCTACCTGTACCGGCAGTTCGACGCCCCGCGCACCGACCAGTGTCCCGCGCCCGAGGCGCCGCTCAACGAGTGCCTCGAGTTCGAGGAGCAGTTCCGGACGCAGGTCTACGCCAAGGCCGAGCTGACGCCGGGCTTCGCCGCCCTGAACCTGCTGACCGCCACCGCGGGCTATCAGCGGCAGCACGAGCGCCGGCGGCTGGCGCGCGTGGGCCCGCTGTCGGTGGGCGCCATCAACGGCGGGCGGGACGACATCGACATCTGGTCGGCGCGCGTCGACGCCGAGACCGCCGGGATCGATCTGCTCGATGGCCTGCGCTTGCGCGTGGCCTACGGCGCCGACGGCTCGCACGAGTCGGTCGACTCGGCGGCCTGGACCACCCTGGTGCGGCTCGACATCACGCGCGTCGCGTCGCGCGGGCAGTACCTCAACGGCAGCACCTTCGTTCAGGGCGGCGCCTTCGTGGCGCCCCGGCTCGAGATCGGCCGCGACTGGTCGCTGCGCACCGGCGGCCGCGTGGCGGCGGCGTCGGTCGAGGCCCCCGCCGACTCCGAGTCCGAGACGCGCGCGGTCGATCAGACCTGGGTCACCGGCGTGGGCAACGCGGGCCTGTCCTGGCGCGGGGTCGACGGCCTCGAGGTGTTGCTGAACGTCGAGCAGGGCTTCCGGCCGCCGAACCTGGACGATCTCACCGCCCGCCAGCCGACGGGTCGCGGCTTCCAGCTCGAGAACCCCGACCTCGAGCCCGAGCGCAGCCTGACCGGCGAGCTCGGCCTGCGCTGGCGCTGGCGCGGGGTGCGCGCCGAGGCGTGGGCCTACCAGATGTGGCTGTTCGACCTGATGGAGCGGCGCCCGGCCGACTGCCCGCAGAGCGATCGCGAGTGCCGCGCCAACCGCGCGGCCACCCAGCTGCAGAACCTGCCCGGCGAGGCCGTCGTGCGCGGCGCGGAGGCCAACCTGCGGCTGCGGCCCGGGCTGGGGCTCGAAGCGAACGTCGCCGTGG
>JAUHXL010000442.1 GCA_030426945.1 bacterium | reverse complement strand
CTCGATCACGGTGGTAGGTGCCGGGCATTTTCTGAAAAGAAGGCGGGCAAAGCCGCTCCTGAAACGGGCGGCGCCGGCGCCAAATCATGACGACCGGGTCGGGGGCTAGACCGTTCGCCGAGAAGCCGGGGTGGTAGGTGCTCGTTCCGCGCGCCGCGGCGAGCGCGTGGCTGCGTGGCCTACTGTGCGCGGGCGCGAGTCGGTCGTGGCGACGGCCTCGGCACGGGGATGATGGGGCGCCCGTGCGACGCCCTGCCCGACGAGCAGGCACAGCGCCTCGAGTCGCTCCCCGCGCCCGCTGATTATCGTGGCGGCGCGATACCCGGGCCGGCCCCGACACACACAGCGGCGCCGCGACGCAGTCGCTGGCGACGTCGCCAACGTGGGGGGAGGCGCTGCCGGGGGTGACCCACGGCCCATTCCCCCAGTCCCGACCTCGGGTTCCACGACGTCCCGCCCAGGCCCAAGCCCACCACCGACCGTGACCGGGCGCCAGCGCGCGGGCGTGGTGAAGCCGGCCGGCGTGCGGCATCCGCCGTACGTGCCTGAGCGACCGAGCCGCCCGCAGCCAAAGCCCGAAGGGCGAGGCGAGGACGCGAGGATCGCGAAGGCGCGCCCGAAGGGCGCCGGCCAAGCGGGGGGTCTGGGGTGGGCGCAGCCCCCCCAGTGCCGCGCGCTTGCGCGCGGCGGAGAGACAGTCTGTCCGGTGGAGGCTGCACCTGTTCCAGCGGAGCACCCGGCCGCTCCGCCGCGGCGCTCGGCCCGGCACCCGTCCGCGCCTCCGCGACGCCGCGACGATCAAGGAACGTCGGCGAGTCCATGTCGCTCGACGTACGCGGCGAGGAGCCCCCCGATGTCGTCAGGATAGGCGTAGAAGCGCTCGTCGAGCTCCTCGAGCCGCGCTTGGGCGAGAGCGCCGGCGGCATCCAAGGCTTCTTGACGGGCGCTGTGGTCGCGGGCCGGACCCGCGGGTCCGAACACGTCGACGGCCTCCTGAACGATCGCTGCTGCGCGATCGGCGCCGATCGCTCGGAGAGCCTCGACCACGACGAAGGCGAAGTCACCTGACGAGTTGAAGAAGTACTGGTCGAAGCCACCGTTGTTCACGTCGGCCTCGAGCGCCCAGACCGCAACGAAGTGCTGCTCCGGCACTGACAGAGCGTCGAAACCGACCGCGTTCAGCCGCGAGAAGATGCTCTCGGCTCGCTCGATCAGATCCATGCCCGAGCCCTCTCCCGCTCAGTACTGCCCGATCACCCGGAAGAACGCGCCCCCGTGGTCCTCGTCCAGGCGCGAGAACTCGTCGTCCGAGAACGTCGTGAAGTTGTACCCCACGCCCACGCGCACGTGGCGCTGGACGATGTAGTTCAGCTCCAGCAGCGTGCCCTGCAGCGTGCCCTGCGACAGGGTCGTCGTCAGCAGGCGGTACTCGACGCCGGCGTCCCAGGTGCGGGTCAGGTGGTAGTTCAGGCGGTTGATCCACAGCACGGTGTGGCTCACGGCGGTGGGGAGTTGCGGGGCGCGGACGGCCATGCGCTTGTAGGCCAGCTTCTCGACCAGCTGCAGGTTGAGGGGCAGCTCGAGGATGGGCACCAGCGAGACGACGTCGGACTCTTCGCGCTCGGGCAGCTGGATGGCGACGTCGATGGGGCGCTGCTCGAAGCGCTTGGTGTACTTGCCGATGACCACCACCCAATCGTGGTGGATGGGGCGCCAGGCCAGACCCAGGCTGCCCTCGATCAGCTCGGCCTCGGTGGCGTCGAACTCCAGGTCCAGCGTGTGGGCGTAGTTCAGGCGGGTCAGCAGCGTCAGGTCGGGGTGCAGCTTGAAGCTCAGCCCCGTCAGCGCGACCGCTTGCATGCGGTCGCGGCGGGCGAACTCTTCGTCGTTGTCCTCGTAGCGCAGCTCGTAGCGGCCGGTGATCTTCACCCGATCGCTGTCCAGCCACTCGACGCCCAGGCTGACGGCGTCGATGCTGAACTCGCCGCCGTAGCCGCCGACGACCTGGCTGCGCTCGTAGCCGACGTCGAGGATCAGGCCCTCGCTGATCGGTGTTCGCTTGGCGACGCCGAGCACCGCGCGGTTGCGCTCGCCGAGGGCGCCGGTCTCGAGCTGGTACTCGCCGTAGGCGCGGCCGCTCTTGTCGCCGGCGAAGCGCTCCTCGGCGCCGACGACGGTGGTGCTGGCCTTCTGGCCGTCGCGGTCGGTGAAGCGCTCCTGCACGTACATCGTGTGGCGCTCGTCGATCTCGCTGCGCAGGCCCACCATCGTAGCGTTGTCGCCGGACCAGCGCAGCGACTCGGTGGCCTCGATCTGCAGCGCCTGCGTCAGGCGGTAGCGGCCACCGACGGTGGTGGTCAGCAGGTCGCCGGTCGAGTCGTGCAGGCGCTCGTCACCGCGGGCCACGACCTCCTGCTCCAACAGCAGCGTCCAGTGCTGGTCCACCTGCCAGGTCAGCGCCGAGCCGATGGCGTCGGTGACGAAGATGCCGTCGGGATCACCCTCGTCGGCCTCGGTGTGCACGAACTCGGTGTCGACCTTCAGGCCGCCGTCCTGCCAGGTGTGGCCGGCCCGCGTGACCGCGCGCTCGAAGCCGCGGTACACGCCGTTGGCCTGCGTCGAGGGCGCCTCGGCGACCATGCCGTCGAACTGCAGCCGCACGCTGTGGTGCTCGTCGATCCAGTAGCGCGTCAGGCCGCCGTACTTCTCGAGGCCCTGCTGCTGAATGGTGCCGCCGCTGTAGAAGCCGGCGCCGATGTACTGCCAGTAGCCCTCGGTGTACCACTGGTCGCGATCGCCCTCGCCGATCAGGTCGTCGAGCTCCAGGCCGCCGCGCAGCAGGAAGCTGGTGCCCTCGTCGTTCGTCCCGTCGCGATCGTTGAAGGGCCGGAACGTCAGGCCGCCGTCCTCGCTGAACAGGTTCTGGCCATTGACGCTCTTGCTCTGCGCGACCTCGGCCGCCATGCGCGTGCGGCGCTTGTGCTTCAGCCGCAGCTCGGCGCCCCACAGCTCGTAGTCGGGCAGCCCGTCGTCGCCGCGGCCCTCGCGCACGTAGCCGCCGCCCAGCGTCACGGCGTCGTTCCAGGTCTCGCGCACGTGCACGCCGTAGGCGGCGTCGCCGTCGCTGCGCGGATCGCGGTGGTCGTACTCGACGGCCAGGTACACCGGGTGGCCGTCGAGCACCTCGCCGCCGGGCTGCGGCGTCGGGCCCTCGCCGAACACGTCGAGCGTCACGCTCGACACCGGCGACTTCATCAGCACCCGGCCGTCGGCGTAGCGCACGGTGTAGTCCAGGTCGCGGGCCAGCGAGCGCCGGCTGCGCTCGACCCCGGTGATGCGATCGCGCTCGACCAGGTACAGGCGCTCCGACCCCTCGACCAGCTCGCGGTGCGGCAGGTAGTACAGCGAGCCGCCGGTGCCGCGCAGCTCGACGTAGGCGTGGCGCTCGGACACGTCCTGGTCGGCGGCGAAGGCCTTCACCTCGTGGCGGAAGTCGCCGCGCTTCTCGTCGAGCGCCACCGCACCGCCGTAGAGCGTGCGGTCGTAGTTGAACAGCTCGACGCCGCGGAAGGCCGACTTGAAGTTGCCCACGGTCAGCGTGCTGGCGTCGGCCTTGATCAGCACGTACACCGGCCCGCGGCTGTGGGCGTCCTTCACCTCTTCGGCGCTGTCGCCATAGACCGGGTAGAAGGTCTCGGGGTCGATCAGCTGGCGGAAGTACGTCTCGTAGGTGCGGCGGCGCGCGGTGTCGACGTTGGCCGTCACCTCGTAGCGCTGCCAGACGCCGCCGAGGACGTCGTCGCCCTTCATCCAGCCCTTGAGGTGACCGACCGCACGCCCGTGGAAGTACACGGCATCGCCGGCCTCGACCCGCGTGTGCGGCTCCACCCCGTCGAGCTCCGAGTCGATGGCCCCGGTGAGCCCCTCGCCCATCGCCAGGAGGAACCACTGGCTGTCGGGCAGCGTCACCGGCCGGCGCAGCACGCCGCGGTTGCCTTGGGGATCCTCGGTGCGCACCTCGACCGCGCCGGTCGCGGGGTCGATGGTGGCGACGCCGGCGAACCGGCCCTCGGCGTCGACGCCCACCTCGTCGCCGTTGAGGAACACCTTGTTGCCCGGCGCCGTCGTGCCGCGCACGGGCACGGTGTTGCCGCTCAGCTTCGCGCCGGCGGCGGGCAGCTGCACGCTCAGGCGGCGCGCGGGCACGTCGGCGTCGCCGCCACCCTGCAGGGCCGGCGCCACCACGCGCATCAGCGCGTCCCGGCCGAAGTCGGCCATCGCGGCGCGCGTGGTCTCGTCGAGCGGGCGGCGCACGCCGGCGTCGGCGGGCGGCGCGGGCAGCGGGACGCGCGGATCCTCGGCCCCGGGCAGCTTGGCGTAGCCCTCGCGCGGCGCGTCCGGCGCGCCGAAGACCGCCCCGCCGCCGCCCACCGCCGGGCGCGGCGCGGGCGCCGCGGTCACCGCGGGTCGCGCACGGGGCGGCGCGTCGCCGGTCGGCGGGGCCTGCACGAAGAACACGCTGCGGCCGCCGTCGGCGCGCTCGACCTCGATCAGCACGGCCTCGTCGCCCCGCACCGTGACCGGCAGGTAGAACGATCCGCCCTCGTCGAGCGCGACCGACTGCCCGTCCACCCGCAGCTTCGGCTTGCCGGGGCGCTCGGGCCCGGCGCCCGCCGCGGTCAGCTCGCCGAGCAGCAGCTGGCCGACCGCGCTCTGCGCCAGGGCCGGCGCCGCGGTGCGCACCGTGAGCTGGTAGCGATAGCGCCCGGCCCGCAGCGGGGTGGCGCCCGGATCCCACTTCAGCGTCGCGGGCGGCGCGCCCGCCTGGTCCACCGCGAAGGCCGGCGCGCCGTCCTGCGCGACGACCGCGAAGCGCCAGGCCACGGTGTCCTCGGGCGCCTTCAGCGCGAACTCCACGGGCTCCGCCGGCTTGCCCTCGGCGAGCGTCACGCGCTCGGGGCCCGTCGCCTCGACGCCCAGCGCCGGCGGCGTCGCCTTCACGCCGCCCACCGTCAGCTCGCCGGGCAGCTTGCCCTCGATCACGATCTCGCGGGGCTTGCCGTAGGCGGGCGCCCCGCCCTTCTTCACCGTGATCGGGAACACCGCCCGCCGGCCGTCCGCGGCGCGCATCATCACCTCGACCACGCCGTCCTCGGGCACCGGCGTCGTCAGCGCGAAGCTGCCGTCGTCGGCCGGCGCGGCCTCGTCGGTGCCGGCGCGCACCACCGGCGCGAAGCCCGGCGCGGCGTCGATCGTGGCCGCCTTCGCTTCGCCGTCGGCCGGCGTCGGCTCGACGTGCCGCAGCTCCACCCGGCGGTTGCGGGCGCGGTTGAAGCTCGACAGGTTGGGCGCCAGCGGCCGCAGCGGGCCCACGCCGACCGCCTCGACCCGCTCGGCGGGCAGCCCCACCGTCTCGACGATGTAGTCCTTCAGCGCCTCGGCGCGCTTCTGGTCGCGCGCCTTGGCCTTGTCGTCGGACAGCGCGTCGTCGCTGTGCACCTCGACGCGCAGGGTGCCCTCGAGCGCCTTCAACGCGCTGGCCACCTCGCCCACCGCCTTCTTCTGCGCGCGCCCCGGGCGGCCGCGATCGTCGAACCCGTCCGCGGGCATGGACGCCACCAGCGCGGGCTCGTCGGGTCCGGTGGCGCCGACGCCGAACACGCCGGCGGGGCTGCCCACCAGCGCCCCGGCGGGGCCGGCGACCTCGAGACGGTAGGTGTAGACGCGGCCGCCGGACAGCACGCTGTCGCCGGCGGCGTCCTTCTGCGCCCAGGGCAGCCGCGCGGGCGGCGCGCCGTCGCCGGCCGCCACCAGCGCCTCGGCGCCGCCTACCGGGCCCACCCACAGCGCCCAGCGATCCCTCGGCGCGCCGGGTCCGGTGCGGGTGAGGAACACCAGCTCCGCCGACGTGCCCCCGGCCCGCGCCGGCAGGTCCACGCCGTCCGCGTCGCGCCCGTCGGCCAGCAGCTTCACCGCCACCAGCGGCGCCTCGACCGCGGACTGGCGGGTCGCCAGCTGCAGCGTGTCCACGTCGCCCCACACGGTGAGGTAGCGATCGCGCAGCGCGTCCAGCGCCGCCTTGACGCCGTCGCGCCCCAGCTCCAGCGTCGCGCCTTCCACCGTCTCGGCCGGGCAGGTCACGCCGAAGTCGACCTTGGCCGGCAGGCCGCGCGTGAACGACACGATGCGCAGCTCATCCGTCGTCACCTCGGCGCCGGGCAACAGCGTGTCGGCGTCCAGCTTGATGGCGTGCGTGCCGGGATCGATGTCCTTGAAGTGGTACTGGCCGGCGCTGTCGGTGACCGCGTAGTAGCCGGTGTCCATGA
>JAUHXL010000441.1 GCA_030426945.1 bacterium | reverse complement strand
GCGCCGCGAAGGCTGCCCCCCACTCGAGCTCGTAGCTCCGCTGCAGCGCCGCGAGGGCGACCGAGTGGTCCGTCAGCTCGACCTCGGGCACCAGCACCCGGGCGCGGTCGCTGGTCCGCACGAGCAGACTGTTGGCCGGTGAGTAGAACACATAGTCCCAGCCATCCGCGTCGTCGTCGTACTCCGCCGGCAGGTACAGCGGGGCCACCATCGGCAGCCGCACGACGGTCAGGCCCAGTTCCGTCATGCGCCGCGCGATGGTGTCCAACACCCGCTGCACCGAGTGGGCCAAGTCGGCCTCGGCGCCGGCGGTCGCCATGCCCAGCGCCTCGGGCCGCAGGACCGGGACGACGACCGTCTGCGCGTCGAGGGGCAGCAGGAAGAGATCGACGTGGCCGGTCAGCTCGCCGGGCAGACGGGGCAGCACCACGATGTCCTCGATCGGCCGCTCCATCGCGGCGGCAAGAACCGCCAGTACGTCGTCCGGATCCCGCGGCTGGTACCCCGCGTCGACCAGATGAGGCGCATCGAGGGGCTCGGCGTTGTCTTCGAGGAGGCGCTCGGTGACGAAGATGTAGCGACCCGTCGCGACCAGGTTGCCGTTCTCGTGCAGCAGCGGCAGCGTCTCGACGATCGGCCGCACCCCGACGTGCTGCTCCACCAGGGCTCGGGTCATCTCGACGGGCAGGTAGGCCGCGCGGTTGGGGTTCTCCGAGAGGTAGCGCAGCACCTTCAGGCGCCCGTCGCGGGTGCGGACGTAGATCGGCTGGTAGTCCCGCAACCACACCAACGAGCGGTCGGTCTCCTCGTCCTCCTCCTCGGGTGGGGGCGGCGGGTCGTAGTCTTCGACCGTGTGGACATCGCCGACGAGCGCGGTGAGCAGCTCCGGCAAGGCCGCGGACAGGGTGTCGACCCGAGCGTGGGTGTAGACGTGCGCCAGCGGCGCGTAGTCCGGAACGGGGCCGGGGCCCTCGAAGTCGGCCAGGCTCGTCTGGAAGGGGGCATCGACACGGGCGCCCTGCACGGCATCGAGCGCCGCCACGGACGCTCGCCGCGCATCGGGCACGACGTGGCTGGCTTCGAAAGGCCGACACGCGGCCAGCGCCAGCACGATGGCGACCATGATCGAGGCGAGCTGCCGCACGCGCGACCTCCAGGGACTCGACGCTCGAGGCGCGCGGCGCGCGCGCCCGACCACAACGTGGACCAGTCGAGTCGGCACCCGCTCAGCAAGGGACGTGCCCGCCAGGGGCGGCCCCAATGGCCGCCGGGCGGCCGGGCCGGTGGGGCGTTTCGCCGAGCCCGCGTCCTGCGCCGTGCGGCGCGTCGCCCCAATCGCGTTGCGTCCGTGGCCGAGTGCGGTGTACACCGCCGCCGATGGATCGCCCTCCCTTCGTCCTGCTGGTCGACGCGCCCGGCGGCCCCCGCGACGCGCTCGTCGCCCAGCTGCGCGAGCTCGGCGCGGCCTTCGCGGTCGCCGATACGCCGGACGAGGGGCTGGCGCGTGCCGGCAGCGGGGACGTGGACGTCGTGCTGGCCGAGATCGCGCTCGACGGCTTCGACTTGCTGGCACGCGCGCGTGGGCGCGGACTGGCGGCCCCGGTCGTCCTGATCAGCGAGCAGGTCACCGTCGAGCTGGCGGTCCAGGCGCTGCACGGAGGCGCCTTCGATGTCCTGCGCCGTCCACCCGAGGCCGAGTCGCTCGGCATGGTGCTGCAGCGCGCGACGCATCAGCGCCGTGCCCACCCGGTCGAGCTGACGCCCTCGGCGGCGGCGACACCCGGCGGCCTCGTCGGCGCATCGAACGCGATGGTGGCCGTGTACCGGGTCCTGGCCCGCGCCGCGCGCACCGCGGCGCCGGTGCTGATCACCGGCGAGAGCGGCACGGGCAAGGAGCTGGTCGCGCAGGCCGTGCACGGCTACTCGTCGCGCCGACCACGTCCGCTGGTCGCGGTCAACTGCGGCGCGCTCAGCGAGACGCTGCTCGAGAGCGAGCTCTTCGGGCACGTACGCGGCGCCTTCACCGGAGCCGAGCGCACCCGCCGGGGGCTCGTCGCCGAGGCAGACGGGGGCACCCTCTTCCTCGACGAGATCGGCGAGATCTCACCCCGCCTGCAGGTGCAGCTGCTGCGGGTGCTGCAGAGCGGAGAGATTCGCCCGGTGGGCAGCGACACGCCTCAGCGGGTCGACGTCCGCGTCATCGCGGCCACGCATCGGCAGCTCGAGCGCCTGGTGGCCGACGGCCGCTTCCGCCAGGATCTCTACTACCGCCTCAAGGTGATCGAGGTCCGAGTCCCCCCTCTGCGCGAACGGCCGGACGACATCCCGATGCTCGTCGAGCGCTTCCTGCGCCGCGGCGAGCGGACCCTGACGATCGACGAGGACGCGCTGACCCTGCTGCGCAGCTGGCCGTGGCCGGGCAACGTCCGCGAGCTGGAGAACGTGGTGGCGCAGGCGGTGGCGCTCAGCCCCGGGCCCACCATCACGGTGGCGGACTTGCCCCGCGAGCTCCGTGGCGAGCAGGCCCCCGCCAGCGCGCCGGGCGGCATCTGGACGCTCGCCGAGGTGGAGCGGGACTACACCCGCCGCATCCTCGACCGCTGCGGGGGCAACAAGTCCCAGGCGGCGCGCCTGTTGGGCGTCGACCGGAAGACCCTGCAGCGCATCCTCGCCCGCTGACGGCGCGGGGCCACCCCTGCGGCGGGCCGGGCGCAGGTCGCCCCGCCCGTCCTTCTCACGGCGCGGACCCCTGATCGTCCCCCGGCCAGACGCACCGCGGCTGGATCCGCAGCGCGCGCGCGAGGGCCTCGTGGAAGCGCTCGCGCGGCCAGTCCACGGCGCCGAAACGGGCGAGGTGCTCTGTCCGCACCTGGCAGTCGATCAGGGTGTAGCCCAGCGCCCCGAGATGGCGCACGAGCGTGACGAACGCCACCTTCGAGGCGTCTGTGGCCCGCGCGAACATGGACTCGCCGAAGAAGACCCCGCCCAGGGTGACCCCGTAGAGCCCGCCGACCAGCCGCTCGCCCTCCCACGCCTCGGCCGAGTGCGCCACGCCCCGTCGATGGAGCTCCCCGTAGGCGCGCTTCATCTGGTCGTTCAGCCAGGTCCCTGCCTGCCCCGGGCGCGGCACCTCGGCGCAGGCGTTCAGCACGTCGGCGAAGGCGGCATCGTAGGTCAGACGAAAGGGCGCGCGGCGGAGCGTCTTCTCGAGCGAGCGCGAGACGTGCAGCGCAGACGGCTCCAGGACGAAGCGGAGCGAAGGCGCGTGCCAGAGGATGGGGCAGGTGGCCTCGTCGTACCAGGGGAAGATGCCCTGCCGGTAGGCGGCGACCAGCCGCCGGGGCGAGAGGTCGCCACCCACGGCCAGGATGCCGGTCTCGGCGTCCGCCAGGGACGGATCGGGGAAGACGGGCGACGCGTCGAGGAGGAAGATGGGCACGGCGCCGGATCATACCAGCATGCGCGGTCGGGTGAACGTCCCCTGCGCACAGCTGCTATCGTCCCAGGGTGCGCGCGTCGCTTGTCCCCCAGCTGCTGGCCATCCAGATCCTCGCGTGCGCCTCCGCGCGCGCGGAGGGTCACGCCGAGATGCCAGGGCACGTCCTCCTCGCGGCCACCACCCTGCACGTGGACATCGTCGCGCCGGATCGCGAACGCATCGCCTGGCAGGGCGTGGGGTTGCTCGAGGTGCGGACGCCCGACGGCGCGCAGCTCGGCTTCGTGGCGCCCGGCGAAGACATCGGCCTGCCCGCCGCCCAGGCCGGCGCGTATCGGCTGGTGCTGGCCGAGGATCAACCTGGCCCGTGGTCGATCGACGTGGTCGGAGCCGACGGCGACGGGGGGCGCCTCTGGAGCCGGCAGTGGCTGCTGCGCGGGGCCGGCGCGGCTGCCCCGGATGCGCTGAACGCCTCGATCTTCGCCCGGCGCGAGCTCGCGGACGGCGACGTGATCGTCGAGCTGCGCTTGGGCGGCTGGATCGGCCTCGGGTTTCAGCTCGGGACGCTCCGGTCGGGACCCGACGCAGCCGTTCCGGGCGGCGCGGCCGTTGCCCCCGCCGATCCGCTGTACCTGCGCGCGCCCACACCGACGCGGCCCGTCGCCCGGCCGCCCACGCCGGGCGCCCTCGAGGTGGTCGGCGCCGACGCCTGCCGGGGCGTCGAGCCCGGCGCACCGGTTCGCCTCCGCTTCGAGCCGGGGGCGGCCGACCGGTGGTTCATCGGCTGTGACGCCGACGGCGACGGCCTCTACGACTGGCAGGGCCGCGGGGATCTCGCCTGGACCGGCGCCGACCCGCGCGGCGCGGTCACCGTCGACTGGGACGGCCTGCTCGAGGGTGTACCGCCACGACCGGGCCCGCTGTCCTGTGTCGGCGAGGCTTGGCGGGGGACCATCGACCTGATCGCCGAGGACATCGAGACGGCTTACCCCGGCGTCCGGATGTTCCGGGTCGAGCCCGGCGGCGCCCGCGCTGCCCTGCCCATGTTCTGGGACGACCGGCCGGTCGCCGACCAGGCCGTGCCGCTGCCCGATGGCGACCTCGGGCTGCTCGTCGCGCCCGCCGAGGGCCTGTCCTCCGGCGACCCGGCCGCCCCCAGCCTCACCAACGTCAACAGCCGCGGCTGGGGCCGGTTCGGCTTCGACGGCCGCGGGGTGCTGAACCTGTTGGTCACGCGCGCCCCGGCCCTGAGGGCCCGCACGGCGCCCTTGATCGTCCCGCTCACGGACGCCACCGCCGACGCCGACGCCGACGGGCTGACCGACGTCGTCGAGCGATGTGACCTGGGCACCGATCCGACGCGCCCGGACAGCGACGAGGACGGACTGCCGGACGGCCTCGAAGCGCCCGACGGCGTCTGGCTGGACACCGACGACGACGGCCAACCCGATGCCCTCGACCGGGACAGCGACGGTGACGGGCTCGACGATGCGGCCGAGGGCGCGGTCGACTCAGACGGCGATCGCGTCATCGACGCCCGCGATGACGACGACGACGGCGACGGCATCCCGACCCGGCGCGAGGTCGAAGACGGCGCCGTCGCCGGCGCCGATCCCGATGGCGACCAGCGGCCCAGCTGGCTCGACGACGACAGTGATGGGGACGGCGTGCCGGATGCCGTCGAGGGCACGCAGGACCGGGACGGTGATCGCGTGCCCGACTACCTCGACGACGACGACGAGGACGGGCCCACGGGCGACCGGGACGGCGACGGCCTGACGAACGCCTTGGAGCCCGACCTGGGGCTGGATCCCGCGCGGGCCGACACGGACGGCGACGGCCTCGACGACCTGCTCGAGACCGACGGCGGCTTCTTCGTCGACACGGACGGTGACATGGTGCCGGACGGGCTCGATCTGGACAGCGACGGTGACGGCGTGCCCGACGCCGTCGAAGGCCTCGCCGACGCCGACGGGGACGGGGTGGCCGACTTCCGCGACGCCGTGGACGACCGGCTCGTCGACGACGACGACCGAGATGGGCTGTCGAACGACATCGAGCGCGCGCTCGGCCTGCGTCCCGATCTGCCCGACAGCGACGGCGACGGCGTCGACGACTGGACCGAGACGGACGGCGGCCTGCTTATCGACACCGATCTGGACGATGTCATCGACGCGCTCGACCTCGACAGCGACGACGACGGCGTACCGGACGTGATCGAGGCGGGCGACGACCTGCTCGAGACGCCGCCCGTCGACAGCGATGACGACGGCGTGCCCGACGTGCGCGACCGGGACAGCGACCAGGACACCGTCGGCGACCGCCGGGACAACTGCCGCACCGTGGCCAACCCCGACCAGGGCGATCGCGACGACGACGGCCAAGGCGATGCCTGCGACGGCGACGACGACAACGACGGGGCCCTCGACGCCCTCGAGGTCCAGTTCGGCCTCGATCCCCGAGATCCCGACAGCGACGACGACACCGTGCGCGATGGCGACGAGTTCGGCCCCGGCGAGCGCCCGCTCGACACGGACGGCGACGACCGACCCGATGCGCTCGATCTGGACAGCGACGACGACGGGATACCGGACATCGCCGAGGCCGGCGACGCCGATCTGCGCACCCCGCCGGTGGACCTGGACGGCGACGGCGTGCCGGACCTGCGCGATCCGGACAGCGACGGCGACGGCGTGCCGGACGCCGCCGACAACTGCCGCATCGTCTCGAACGCCGATCAACGGGACGCGGACGGCGACGGCGTAGGGGACGCCTGCACCGATGATCGCGACGGCGACGGCCTCGACAACCTGACCGAGGTGCGCTGGGGGCTCGATCCCGAGCTGCCCGATACGGACGGTGACGGGCTGAGCGACGCCTTGGAGTTGGGGGATCC
>JAUHXL010000022.1 GCA_030426945.1 bacterium | reverse complement strand
GGGTGAACCACATCGCCGCCCCCGGCGCCGACGTCGGCTACGTCGCCCGCAACACCGCCGCCGTGCTCGAGGTGCTGGCCTTCGACGCCGCGCCGGGCACCGGCCTGGTGCGCATCGAGCTCGAACGAGACGGCGCGCCGCAGCCGCCGCTGCCCTACGCGCCGCGCATCGAGCGCGTGCTCGACGTCGCCGGCGAGCACACGTTCCGCTTCCGGGTCGTCGACGGCGCGGGCAACCGCAGCGCGCCCGCGACGCTGGTGCTGCGCGTGGACGGCGCCGCGCCGGTCGTCCAACCGCTCGAGGCCTTCGGGGGCCAGACCCGGACCGCGACGACGACGGTGACCGTGCTGGTGGACGCCGCCGATCCGGACGGATCGCCCCTCAGCTACCGCGTCGCCGACGAGTCGACCCCGCTGGGCGCCTTCCTGCCCCTCGAGGGCACGCCGCACCGCCACCTGGTCGCCCTGCGCGAGGGCGCCGACGGTGATCGCACCGTGCGCGGCGAGGTGCGCGACGCCGCGGGCCACGTCGAGCCGCTGCCGGCGGTCACTTTCCGGCTCGACCGCCAGGCGCAGGCCCCCACGGCCGTCGACGTGCTCGACGACCAGGGACAGCCGCTCGCCCCGGGCGCCATCGTGCGGCTGCCGGGTGAGAACAACCTGCGGCTGGTGGACGTGCGGGTGCAGGTCGACGGCGCGGCGGAGCCCCTGATCGCGGTCCACGCGGCAAGCGGGGAGCGATGCACCGTGGATCTCGACGCCGGCCCCCCGGCCTGCACGCTGCGCGACATCGCCATCCCCGCCCGCGAGGACTCGGTGCAGACCGCGCTGATCGGCGTCCACCTGCTCGACACGGCCGGCAACGAGTCGTCGACGGTGACGGCGGTCGTGGTGAACGATCTCGAGGGGCCCGGCCGCATCACCGCCTCGCTGCAGGAGGGCGCGATCGTCAACGACGTCGACGTGGTGCTCGAGATCGACGCGGACGGCGCGACGCAGTACGCGCTGGGCGGCGACATCACGCCGGTGCAGCGCACGCCCGCCGACTTCCCGCTGCAGCTGCCCCTCACCCTGCTCGGCGCGGACGGCGACAAGCAGATCCACATCACGCTGAGCGACGACGCCGGCAACACCAGCACGGCCACCGTCCCCGTGCGCCTCGACCGCGCGCCCCCCACCTTCGACGTCGCGCTCCTGCAGGACGACGCGGTGCTGCAGGGCGATCCGCCGCGGATCAACGAGCCCCTCCTCACGGTGCGCGTGACGCCCACGCCCGGCGATCCGGATTGTCTCGATCCGCGCGGCTGCCGCCTCGAGAGCCGCGTGGCCCTGTCCCCCAACTTCGAGGGCGTGCCCTTCCGCACCTACGACCAGGACACGCCCTTGCAGCTGCCCCCGGTCAGCGGCCTGCGCCGCATCTACGTGCAGATGCGGGACGCCGCCGGCAACGCGTCGGATCCCCAGGCGGTGGGCGTGCAGCTCGAGGTCGAGGTCGATCAGCTCGGCCCGGGCGTGCCCGGCCTGCGCCGGCACTACATCTCGCCCCGCAAGATCAGGCTCGAGATCACCCCGCCGGCCGACGCCGATCTGGCCTACTACGTCGTCGAGCGCTCGCTGCCCGACGCGCAGAACGCCGCCTGGACGCCGGTCCGGCTGCACCCCGCGGTGGCCGACGACGAGACCGAAGAGGCGCTGCTCGCCTGCCCCGTCCAGGACACCACCTGCGGCGCCGACACCGCCGACTGCCTGCGCTATGCGGTCGAGCCGGGCGCCGTCGTGCTGGTCGAGGATCGTACGGTCGTGCCGGGCATCGGCCACCTGTACCGCGTGCGCGCCGTCGACGATCTGGGCAACAGCTCGGCCTTCTCGGTGCCCCTCGCCGCCGGCACGCCCATGAACCCGCCCACCTTCTCGTATCTGCACGCGGGCGAGGATCGCCGCATCCAGTGGCGCCTGCCCGAGGGCGCGTTCATCGTCGACCGGGCGACCTACCAGCGCCGCGACGGCGACGGCGCGGTCATCGACGAGATCGCCGCACCGCTGGGGCTCGGGCAGTTCTTCCTGCCCCCCCTGCCCGGCGGCGACACCCTGCCCGTCGAGGCTTTCGAGATGCAGGTCGCCAACGACGACCGCAGCGTGATGTGGGCGTCGTCGGTCCGCGGCTTCGGAGTGGCCCGGCAGCCCATCGAGCACATCCACGACTCGGGCTCGTACGTGAAGGCCGCGGCCGACGACGCGGGGCGCATCCACGTCGCCTCCATCGAGCGCGGGGCCGAGCGGCTGACCTACACGATCTTCGACCCCGACGCCGAGAGCCGCACGTGGCTCCTCACCGAGCCGGCCGCCAACGTCGTGCTCGACCTCGAGTGGCAGGACGGCGAGCCGCACGCGCTGACCTACAACGTGCGCGACGGCACGATGGCCCTCGTCGAGCTGGGCGATCCCACCGCGCCGATCGTGCGGCCCTTGGGGCAGATCTGCAGCGAGCCCGGCTGCATCAGCGCCCGCATCTTCGCCGACGCGCTGTACGACGCGGGCGGCGATCTGCACATCGCCTACTACCACCCCGTGCAGCGGGTGCTGCGCTACGGGATCTGGCAACGAGCCGGCGCGCCCGTCTTCACGACCGTCGACGCCGGCGCCTACGCCGGACGCGACGTGCACCTGCTCGAGGTCGAGGGCGAGGTCGGCGCCGTATACCTGGACCGGCCCGCGGCGGGCGAGGCGCGGCTGGTGCATCACAACCTGCAGGTCGGACGCAACGCCGAGAAGACCGTCCTGGCCGGCCCCTTCCCCCTGCCCGACGCCGATCGGCGCGGCATGCTCGACCTCCACGCGCAAAACGGCTCCACCACGCTGACCTGGCGCGAGGAGCATCCGGTCGACGGCACCACGCTGCGCTTCGCGACCATGCGCAACCCCGCGCGGCTCACGGCGCAGACGGCGGGTCAGCCGGTGGCCAGCGTCTACGCGCCGCAGCTGGTGCGCCTGCCCGACGGCCGCTTCGTCGTCGTCGCGGCGACCGAGCAGCAGGGCGCGGACTTCTTGATCCGCTTCGAGCAGAACGACGACTTCGACGGCTTCATGGACGACGGCGTCGTCATCGGGCGCTTCCGCTCCGAGACGTCCGACGCGCCCCACCTGGCGGTCGCGACCGACGCCTTCGGTCGCCCGCGCATCTTCGTCGACGACGAGCCCCACGGGCTGACGGTCTTCACCCTCGACCGGGTGCTCGAGGACGCCGCGGCCGAGCAGGAGTTCGCGCTGTCGCCCGCGGGCGTCTACCGCGGCGACAGCCTCGCGGCGACCGTCTTCGGCAACGGCCCCTACGCGATGGCGTACCGGGACGACCTGTACAACCTGTACTTCCGGAGCCAGGCGGTGCCCGCCGATGTGCCCTTCGCCGGCCCCGCGGCCGGCGGCCCCCAGGTCGGCGGCGGCGTGGCCCTGGCGGTCCTGGACCAAGGCGGCTCGACCCCGCACGCGTACATCGCGTACGTCGCCGGCAACGCCGCGTCCCTGTACCTCAAGGAGATGCACCCCTTCACGGTGAACGACCCGCCCGAGCTGCTCGAGGCCGACACCACCTTCTACGGCGGCAACTTCTCGGCGCGGTCGGAGCTGCGCCTCGTCACCGATGGCGTCAACCTGCACACGGCGTGGATCCGTGAGGCCACGCACGAGCTCGTCTACTGGCGGCGGCGCCCGGGCGTCACCACGACGCAGCGGGTCTACGCCCGCGCCGCGGTGGGCGGCACCGAGACCGTCGGCCGCTCGGTGCTGACCATGCTCCTCGACGGCGCCCCCCACGTGCTCTACGACACCGTGACCGCCGAAGCCGGCGATGATCGGCGCGGCCGGATCGTCGACGTCGATCTCACCGACATCGACGCCCCGGTCGCCCGCGCCTGGACGGTCGACGACGATCCGGTCACCCTCCTCGACGCCAGCGAGGGCCCCGACGGCAAGCTGTATGTGGCCTACTACGCCGACGCCCGGCTCTACTTCGGTCCCTTCGGCGGTACGCCGACCCTCATCACCGGTCGCTTCGAACAGAACACGGACGCCGTCCGCTTGCGGCGGGGCGCGGACGGCGCCATCCACCTGTTCTACAGCGAGTCGAGCCGCGGCCTCGACGGCACCGACCGGCACCGGGTGATGTACCAGCGGCCGCTCGACGGCGCGTCCCCGTCGGCGGTGGCCCTCGCGGATGTCGCCGGGCGCGGGTTCATCCGCTACGGCCTCGACGTCGAGCCCATCGCCAACGGTGAGTTCTGGGTCTTCTACCAGGCGCCCAACACCGATCCGCTCGCCGGGCCGGTCGACGGGCAGGTCCACCGGATCAAGGTGCGGCCCGGTCGGGCCCCCGACGTCAGCCACGCCCGCGTGGACAGCATGGCGCCACTCGGTGAGGGCCCGGATGACGCCGACGCCGACGGCGTGCCGGACGACGAGGACAGCTGCCCCGGCGTGTGGAACCCACCCCAGGCCGGCGCCGCGGCCGCCGGCCAGCCGCCCCTGTGCGGCCCCTGCGCCGAGGACTGCGCCGCGCGCACGCCCGCGTTCTTCGACCTCGCGTGGCCCGACCGCTCTGGCACCTTCGTCCTCGAAGAGACCACCGTGGGCATGGGAGACGACTTCGTCAGCCCCTGCGCGCGGGGCACCGCGGGCAGCGCGGACGTCGTATTCGGGCTCACCGCGCCGCACGATGGGCGATACACCGTCTCCACGGCCGGGACGCGCTTCGACACGGTGCTCAGCGTCTGGGACGGCTGCGATCCCACCGCGTCCACCGAGCTCGACTGCAACGACGACGGTCGCGACCAGACCTCGAGTCTGTCGCTCGACCTCCACGCCGGCGACACGGTGTACCTGGTCGTCGACGGCGCCGATCCGCGGACCGCAGGCCGCTTCCTGTTGAACGTCACGCTGCCCGAGCGACGCTGACCGGCTCGGCCGCGCGCCCAACCCGCCCTCCGGTGGCGCGACGCCCCCGAGATCGGCTAAGGTCCGCGCCCTTCACGGTACGAAGGAGCTGCGCCATGGCCGCGCATCCCTGGCACGATCTGCCCAACAACCTCGACGACGCCGACAAGGCCTTCAACGTCGTCATCGAGATTCCCAAGGGGTCGAAGGTGAAGTACGAGCTCGACAAGCCGTCGGGCCTGCTCCGCGTCGACCGCATGCTGTACTCGTCGGTCATCTACCCGGCGAACTACGGCTTCCTGCCCCGCACCTACTGCCCCGACGACGATCCCCTCGACGTGCTGGTCCTGGGCAACGAGCCCGTGCAGCCCCTCTCCATGATGCAGGCGCGAGCGATCGGCGTGATGCACATGGCCGACGAGGGCGCGGCCGACGACAAGATCATCGCGGTGCACGTCAACGACCCGGCCTTCGCCGACTACGAAGACATCAGCCAGGTGCCCAAGCACACCTTTCGCGAGATCAAGCGCTTCTTCGAGGACTACAAGGTGCTCGAGCACAAGGCCGTCGCTGTCGAGGGGTTCCTCGGCCGTACCGAGGCGGTGAAGATCGTGCGCGACGCGATCAACATGTACCGCGACAAGGAGTCGAAGCTGCGCGGCTGGGGCTGACCCGGCCGGCGGCGCGGTCAGCGGCGCGCCACCGCCTTCGACCGCAGATCCGCGCGGACATCGACCTCGGCGGCGCCCCCGGCCGCCTCGACCATGACGTAGACGGCCCCACGGCGCACCGGCAGCGGGCCCAGGCGCGAGCCGCGGCCCGTCAACGGCGCCCGCCCCAACGTGCGCCCGTCGTCGTCATAGACGACCACCTCGCCCCGCAACCCCCGCACCTCGAAGGCGTCGACCCGCACCACGAGATCGCTGTCGCGGCGGACCTCACCGACGAGGCGCAGCACGCGCGCCCGCGGATCGAGCACCCCCTGGAAGGTGTCGCCGAAGTCGAGGGGCTCGACGGGCGGCGGCAACGCGGGATCGTCGTCGGGCGGCAGGTGGGCAGCCACGGCGGCGTCGGGGGCCTCGCCCCCCGCGGGCGCGTCCTCGGCCGCGTCGTCCGCCATCAGCTCCGCGATCAGGTCATCGAGGGAGCGCTCGTGCACCTCGACCACGGCGCCGCGCCGCGCGCCGCAGCCGCCGAGCAGGAGAAACGCCAGAGGGAGCACCATGCGCCACATAGCGCACAATGTCCTACATTGTGCGCAAGGGCGTCAAGCGTCGCCGAGGTAGCGCGCCTCGAGGTGGGCGCGGAACACCTTGGCGTCCAAAGGCTTTCCGGTCGCCTGCGTGAGCAGCTCGTCGACGGACAGCAGGCTCCCCCACTGGTGGACGTTCGCCCGCAGCCAGGTCAGCAGCGGAGCGAAGTCACCCCGCCCGACGCCGGGCAGGATGTCGGCGTCGGCGCGCGTCGCGGCGTCGAACAGCTGCGCGGCGGTCATCGCGCCCAGCGTGTAGGTCGGGAAGTAGCCCACGGTGCCGTCCATCCAGTGGATGTCCTGCATGCAGCCGTCGCGGTCGTCCGGCGGCGTCACCCCGAGCAGCGTCTGCATCCCCTCGGCCCACGCCCCCGGCAGATCACGCACCTGCAGGTCGTCCGCCAACAGCGCCTTCTCCAGGCGGTAGCGCAGCACGACGTGCGCCGGATAGGTCACCTCGTCGGCGTCCACCCGGATGAGCCCGCGCCGCACCTGCGTGTACAGGCGGTGCAGGTTGTCGACCGTCCACGCCGGGCCCTCGGCGGCGAAGGTGTCGCGGAGCAGCGGCGCGACGTAGCCGATGAACTCGCGGCTGCGGCAGGCCTGCATCTCCATCAGCAGCGACTGGCTCTCGTGCAGGCTCATGCCCCGCGCGAGCCCCACCGGCTGGAAGCGCCAGGCGGCGGGCCGCCCCCGCTCGTACTGCGCGTGCCCCGTCTCGTGGATCACGCCCATCAGCGCCTTGGTGAAGTCACCCTCGTCGTAGCGCGTGGTGATGCGCACGTCGTCGGCGGTGCCCCCGCAGAAGGGGTGGTGGCTGACGTCGAGGCGCCCGTGGTCGAAGTCGAAGCCGAGCGTGGCCATCACCTTCATGCCGAGGGCCCGCTGGCGATCGATCGGGAAGGGGCCCTCGGGGCGAACCACGGCCGGCCGCTTCGCCTGATGCGCGATGACCTGCTCGATCAGGCCAGGCAGCGTCGCGGCCAGGTCGTCGAACACCACGTCGATGCGCGCGGTGCTGCCGCCCGGCTCGTACTGGTCGAGCAGCGCGTCGTAGGGGGCCACGCCCAGCGCGTCGGCCTTGGCGCTCGCCACCTCGCGCACCAGCCGGAAGACCTCGGTCAGCTTCGGCGCCAGCCGCGCGAAGTCGTTGGCCGGCCGAGCCTCGCGCCAGGTCATCTCGCAGGCCGAGCCCGCCTTGCTCAGCGCCTCCACCAGATCGCCGGGGACCGCCGTGGCGTGGGCGTAGGCCCGCTTCATCTCGCGCACGTTCGCCCGCTGCCAGGCGTCGAGATCCTGCCCGCCGGCCTCGTCGAGCAGGGCGGCCAGCGACGGATCCGCGGACAGCTCGTGGTGCAGCACCTTCATCGTGGCGAGCGTCTCGCCGCGCCCCTCGGCCCCTCCCTTGGGCATCATGGTGGCCATGTCCCAGAAGAGGATCTCCAGGGCGTCGTTCAGGCGCCCGAGGCGGCCGTAGTGGGCTTCGAGGGCGGCGTAGGCGTTCATGCGGAGCGCTCCGTTCCGAGTGGCTGATCCAACGACCGCGCAGGGTAGCCGCCCCGCGCCCGCGCTGCCACCCGAGCGCGACGTCCCGCGACCACCCGTGCTAGCGTGGCCTCACAAAAAGCAGGCGCGGCGGCCGACGCGAAGCGCGGTCGCCCGCAGCCCCGTGGAGGGCCGACCGTGAGTACGCCCAACGACGCCGGGCGCCTGGACGCCGAGGCCTTGTACGCGCTCTATGAAGCGCACCGTGACGACGACCCGCGCGCCGGCGTCGCCGCCTTCGAGCAGATCTGCCTCGACAACCAGCGCTGGGGCCTCGCCTACGACCTGCTCGCCCGGCTGCTCGAGGCCGCCGGCGAGGACGAGCGCGCCTACGAGGCCTTCCGTACGGGCATGGACATCGGCCTGCGCAGCCGACGGCTGGGGCGCGAGCTGAAGGCCGATCTGGTGCTGAAGGTGATCAACTTCTGCCTGCGCCGCGGCTGGGCGCAGCGCGCCCACGCGCACCTGCAGGATCTGATCGACTTCGCCCCCCGCCACCCCCTCGTCGGCGCGCTGCGCGCGCGCATGGCGGCGGGCGACGCGGGCGAGGTCGTGGCCGATCACGTCAGCAAGCGGCGCGAGGTGCAGGGCCTGCTCCGCCGGGCGCGCGACGCCTTCGAGCGCGAGGACTTCGCCGAGGCCTGCGCCCTGTATCACGGCGCCCTCTCGCGCGACGACCGGTGCACGAACGCGTACATCTTCCTGGCGCAGACCTACGCCCAGTTGCCCCCGGCCGAGCGCGCCGCAGGCGTCGAGTTCTACGAGCGGCTGGCCGAGGCCCAGCCCGGATGGGGCCTGGGGCTGAACCTGCTGGGCCAGCTCTACGAGGCCGCGGGCCGCCTCGAAGACGCCTACACCGTGCTCGAGCGCGCCGCCGAGCTGAGCGACACCAGCCCCACCCTGGATGTGGGGCGCAAGGTCGACCTGCGCCTGCGGCTGGCGGACTTCTGCGAAGCGCACGGCTGGCCGGCCCGGGTCGAGCATCAGCTCGCGCGGGTGGCCCGGCTGGCGCCCTCCCACCCGCGGGTGGCCGACCGCGCGCCACCCGACGACACGGACGTGCTGCTCGCGCCGGCCCGCGCCGCCGAGCCCATCGCCGAGCGCCTGCGGCTGTACGTCGAGGTCATCGAGCGCGCCCCCCGGTGCCGGGCGGCGTACGTCGAGCTGGCCGCGCTGTGCCGCGACGAGGCCGACCACCTCGACCTCGGCGTGGACGTGTTCGAGCAGGTGGTGGCGCGCGCGCCGCGCTGGGGCCTCGCCTGGAAGCTGCTGGGCCAGCTGCACACCCGCGCGGGCAACGACGAGCGCGCCTACGAGGCCTTGCGCCGAGCGACCGAGCTGGGCCTGCAGTCCGACCGGCTGTCCGACCAGCTCAAGGCGGACAACCTGCTGGCGCTGGTCGACTTCTGCAACCAGCGCCAGTGGTACCGGCGGGCCCTCGAGCAGGTCGATGAGCTGCTGACGTTGCAGCCCGACCACCCCGCCGGGCGCGCGCTGCGGGGCCTGCTGATCCTGCAGGTCGGCGCCGCGCGCCCCCCTCAGCAGGGGCAGTCGTAGTAGGGGTAGGGCAGGCTCAGGACCTCGCGCAGCACGCCCTTGGCGTCCTGGCGATGCAGACTCTCCTTGCCCACCAGCTCCCAACGGCCGTCGCCGTCGGCGTCCACCACCGCGACGAAGGCGTCGTCGCTCACCATGCCGAGCTCGGCCGGGGCGTCCGGATCGCTGATGCGGGTCAGGGCCTGGCCATCGACGGTGTACGCGGCCCAGAACGAGCCGTAGAAGTCGCCGCAGCCGTGCCCGGCGCGCATCGTCACCAGCACCACGGCCGGCGTGCCGTCCGCCCGCGCGAAGGCCTGCACGGTGGGCGTGGCGCCCCCGTACAGATCCCAGGAGCCGCCCTTCGCGTCCGCCACCTCGGACCTCCACCCCTTCGTGATCGCCTGGTAGCCGGGCAGCGCCCGCGTCTGCTTCAGCGCGGCGGCGGTCAGCCAGGCGGGCACCGTCGCCAGCGCCTGCAGCGCCGTCGGCGCCGGCGCGTCGGCTGCCCGCGCCCAGCGCGCCCCCGCGCAGGCGTCGGCCCCGGCGTCGACGCGACCGACCAGCAGACGGCCCTCGCTGGCCATCTCCCAGGCCGCCTCGGCCTGCTGCTGGGGCGTCAGGCCGTCTTCCTGCCAGGTCTGCACCGCGCCGAAGTGGGGCGTCACTCGGCTGACGACCTGCAGATCCACCACCTTGCCCGCGCACACCTTCCCGCCGCTCCCGTACAGCTCGACCGCCCGGCCGATCCAGGCGCTGCCCGGCCCGCCCGCCCGAACCGCGCGGCGGGTGCGGTGGACGCCCAGGTCGTGCACCGGCCCCTCGACCAGATCGTCACCGGCGTCGGTGCCCAGCACCACGTAGGGATGATCGAGCACCATCGCCATCGACAGCCGATCGCTGGCGGGCGGCCCACCGTGCTCGCCGCCGACGATGGTCGAGGCGAGCATCTCTTCGCGCGCGATGCGCAGCGCATCCCCCTCGCGCACGAGCACCAGCTGCTTGGGGCCGACATCCTTGAAGCGCTTCGACGCCCAGGTCTGCTCGAAGCTGACGACCGCGCCGTTCGGCTGCGGCAGCACCTTCACCTTGTCGGCGGCCACCGTGAAGCGCCCCTTGAACATCTTGCCGCGGTCCACCAGCCAGTCCGCGCGCTGGAAGCGCGAGGTGCGCGCGCCGGCCCGCTTCACCCCGTTGAACTTCTGCGCGTACAGGGCCGAGTACGCCGGGAAGTCGCCGTCGTTCTGGGCCTTCAGCCAGGCCTCCAGGGTCGCGCGGGCCGCCGCCTCGTCGTTCGGCGCGGCGACCGCCGGGCCACCGAGGGCCAACACGCAGAGCACTCCGAGCAGATACCGCATCGTCCGCCTCACAGTCCGTGGCGCGCGCGCAGCGCGGTCAGCAGATCGGCGCAGCCGCGGTCGACCATCGACCACACCCGCGCGAAGCCGTCCCCTCGTCCGTAGTAAGGATCCGGCACGTCCTCGTCGAGCAGCATCGCGACCTCGGCGGTCCCCTCACCGAGGGCCAGCAGGTCGCGCAGGTTGTTGCGATCCATGGCGCAGACGACGTCGAAGCGCTGTAGATCCGCCGCGACGAACTGGCGCGCGCGCTGGCGGCTGATGTCGACGCCGTTCTTCTTGGCCTCGGCCACGCTGCGCGGATCCGGCGGCTCACCGACGTGCCATCGACCCGTCCCGGCCGAGTCGATCTCGAAGCGGTCGCCCAGGCCGGCGGCCTCGACGTGGCGCCTGAACGCGCCCTCGGCCAGCGGCGAGCGGCAGATGTTGCCCAGACACACGAAACAGACCCGAAGCTTGCTCACGTCACCCCCAACCGCTGCGCCCACGGCGCGTACTCGGCGTCGGTGGCCACCCGCGGGTGGCGCGCCGCCGCGTCCTGCAGCAGACGCCGCGCGGCCTCGGCGCCCTCCGCCCCGGCGACCCGCTGCAGGTAGAAGAAGAACATCGCGAGGGGCGCCTCGGGATGCGCGAGCAGACGCTCGAGCAAGGTCCGGACGCGCTCCGCGTCGTCGAGCTCGATCGCCAGCGCGCAGACCGAGTTCAGCAGCACCGGCCAGCCGGCCGAGTCGGGCGGCTTGTCGGCGAGGGCCGCGAGGTCGTGACGGTACGCCTCGGGGAAGCGCTGCAGCTGCCAGTACAGCTTGCCGAGCAGCTCGTGCGCATCCCAACGCCGGTGGGCCAACTGCACCTGCGCGTCGTGGACCTGCGCCAGCGCCGCGAGCGCGCGCTCACCCGCCTGTGCGGCCGGATCCGCGTGACCCAACGCGGCCAGCGCGCGGGCGACGCCGAACCACACGTCGGGGTGCGTGGGCGCGTGCGCCAGGGCCGCCTGTCCCAGGGTCAGCGCCTTCTCCGGCTGTCCGCCGCCCGCCTCGTAGGCCTGCATCAGCGTCGTGACGGTCTCGGCGAGGGGCCCCCGGCCCGGCGCGCGCAGCAGCGCCGCGGCCGTCGGCTCCAGCACCCCGACGGCCTCGCTCACCCGCGCCAGCAGCAGGTACTCGCGCCCCAGGTAGTAGCGGTAATGAAGGTTGTCCGGCTCCTCGCGCACCGTCGCTTCGATCAGCGGCAACGAGCGCGCGGCCTTCTTCCGCAGCGCGTAGAGGTCGGGATCGTAGCCCAGGTGCAGCACCTCGAGCCCGAGGTACTTCGTCACGCTCACCTTCGGCGCGCCGGGGCTCAGCGCGCCGAAGCGGTTGTGGACCCGGCCGCTGTAGCCGAGGTGCCTGTCGTTGGCGAAGAAGCGCACGCTGAAGAAAGACGAGATGGGGCTGCCGTCGAGGCGCGTGTTGGTCACCTGCACGCTCAGCGCCTCGAAGGGGTGCTGCGGGCCCGGCCTCAGGTGCGCGCGGATCGCCTCCGGGTGCCGGCCGACGAAGCGCTCGTCGGCGTCGAGGATGGCCACGTAGCGGCCCGTCGCGCGCCGCAGCGTCTCGTTGCGCGCCTTCGAGAAGCTGTCGCACCAGGGGAAGAAGCTGACCTCGGCGCCGAGATCACGGGCGATCTCGACGGTGCGGTCGGTGCTGCCCGTGTCGACCACCACCAGCTCGTCACACCACCCGCGCGCCGATCGCAGCGCATCGGCGAGGAAGTCCTCCTCGTCCTTCACCATCATCGCCAGGGACAGCAGGGGCCGCCCGGACGTCACCGCGGGCGCGCGCTGCGGCGCTCGCTTGCGCACCTTCTTCACGCGCTTCTTCGCGCTCAAGCCCCGTCTCCGATGCGCATCGAGCGGACCGCCGCCCGGTTGGCCCACAGGAAGGCCAACATGAGGCTGCCGCCGACGATCTGACCGAGCGCGGGGCCCAGCCCGTCGCCCGCGAAGATCCAGAAGACGCCGCCGAGGAACATGAACAGGAAGTTCATGAAGTTGTTGACCGCGAAGGTCTGCCCCCGCATGCCCGGCGCCGGGCCGTCCTGCAGATACGACTGCAGCGGCACGACGAACACCGCGCCCGCGATGCCGGTGACCACCAGCACGATGGCCGCGAAGGCGTAGGCGGTGTCGCCCCCGACGAACACCGTGCCGATCGCCAGCAGCGCGGCCTGGCAGGCCACCATCAAGGTGCCGCCCCCCATCACCAGCGTCGACAGCGGGAAGCGCCGCGCCAGGAAGCGCGCCAGCAGGCTGCCGGTGATGATGCCCACCGAGATGAGCGCCAGCAGAATCGACAGCTTCGTCTTGTTGCCCGGCGGCAGGTCGAGGTAGCCGGGCCGGCCCATGGCGTTGATCGCCTGGTTGATCACCGCGCTGTCGAACCAGAACAGCGAGTACAGCAGCACCAGACGAAACAGGCCCTTCTCGCGCCGCAGCCGCCCGATGGTGGCGGGCAGGTTGCCCAGGGGCTGGCGCGGCAGCACGAGGTCCGGCTGCAGCGGCGGCACGCGGTGCATATAGCGCGCGAACACCGTGCCGATGACGGCGAAGCCGACGCAGAAGATGCCCGGCAGCCACATGCGGGGGGTCTCGGCGGCGGGCCCGAAGTGGTCGAGCAGCGGCCCGGCCAAGGCGCCCCCGAAGAGCGCCGCGAGGAACGTGGTCATCGCGATGGTGCTGTTGGCGGCGACCAGCCGATTCGGCCGCACCAGCTCGGGGATCACCCCGTACTTGCTGGGGCCGAAGATGGCCGACTGGCTGCCCATCACGAACAGCACGGCCAGCATCAGCTCCCAGTTGGCGGCCTGCAGCGCCCAGATGGCGCCCAGCATGATGGCGATCTCGGCGACCTTCATCCGCCAGATGATCGAGCGCTTCGAGAACTTCTCGCTCAGATCGCCGGCGATGCCGCTGAACAGCACGAAGGGCAGCGCGAAGACGGCGAAGGCGACGCCCTGCTTGTCCTCACCCGGGAACAGCGTCGCGGCGGCCAAGAGCGCGATCAGCTGCTTGAACAGGTTGTCGTTGAACGCGCCGAAGAACTGGGCGCCGACCAGCGCGCGGAAGCTGCGCTCGCCCTCGCCGGGGGGCAGGCTCATGGGGTCTCCTTCGCGACGATGCCGGGCAACCGCGCGCCGAGCACCACCCGCTGCGCCGCGAGCGCGTCGCGCACCGCCACGGTCAGCTGATCGCGCGCCTGCACGACCTGGCCGGTCTCGACCCAGGTGCGCAGCTGCACGCGCACCGAATACTCGCCCAGGGCCTCGACGAGCACCACCGGCTCGGGCGAGAGCAGCGCGAGGTTCGAGGTGCGGGCCGCCTCGAGCAGCGCCGCGCGCACCGTATCGAGGTGGGCGTCGAGCGGAACGCTCACCACGACGTCCACCCGGCGGATGGCGAAGCGGCTCATGTTGTGGATGTTGCCGCGCAGCAGGACCTCGTTGGGCACCCGCACGAACACGTTCTGCAGGGTCCGCAGCTTGGTGCTCAAGAGGTCGATCTGCAGGACGACGCCCTCGACCTCACCCACGCGCACGAAGTCGCCGACGGCGAAGGGCTCGTCGCCCGCGAGGAACAGGCCGCTGATGATGTTCGACACCGCGGCCTGGCTGGCGAAGCCCACCGCCACCGTGACGAGGCCGCCGGTCACCAGCAAGCCGCTGAGATCGAAGCCCAACGTGCGCAGCGCGGCGAACAACCCCCCGCCGACGAGGCCGAAGACCAGCACCTTGCGGGCGATGCCCGCGCGCGGATCGCGCGCGTCGCGCCACAACACCGCGGAAAGCACGCGGGCCAGCAGCCACGCGCCGAAGACGAGGGCCGCGGCCGTCGCCAGGCTCTCCGGGCCCTCACCGGCCAACCACGCGCGCAGCCGATCAAGCACCGTATTCCAGCCCCAGGCCCCGGCGAGCCAGCTGCCCCAGACGCGCCGAGAAGCTGCGGGGGCCATCGGGCGCACCGAAGCGGCGCACCATGTCGGGCGCCGGGGGCCCGGACAGCACCGCCACCTGCACCTCGTTCTCGCGGGGCACGCCCACGTTCAGCCGGGCGCTCATGAGGCGGGGCCCGCGGCTGTAGAGCGACAGGACGCCGGCCGGCACCACCAACCGATCGATGGTGGCGGCCGAACCCGGTCGCTCGAAGCGCAGGGGGACGACGCACTCGCCCGGCGGCCCGACCTCGGGCAGCGGCCCCGGCCGGAACGTGACCTCGACGGCCCGCGCCAGCTCGGCGGCGTCCACGGGCCCCACGGCCAGCTTGCGACGAAGACGCGGCGGCGTGATGGTCAGCACGTCCACCACGCCCGCGTCCGTACGCACCTCGAGGACGGCCTCCACCGGCATGGCGCCCCACCCCTCGAGCGCCCCCGCCCCGCCGACCGCCTGCAGGGGCACCGCGAAGCACAGGGCCAGCGCCTCGGCCGGCAGCGCCGGTCGCAACGAGACGCGCCCGGCGCCGCGCGGCAACCAGACGTCGCGGAAGGCGTCCGGGGTGGCGATGCGCCAGACGTCGTCGCCGATGCGGTCGAGCGCCACCAGACAGCCGGGGGCCGCGATCGTGGCGTCCTCACCGATCTCGACGGCGACGTCCCAGTTCAAGCGCTCAACCCTCGAACGCCGCCTTCAGCCGCTTCTCGATGCTGGCCTTCAGCTTGTCGGGCTTGACCCCCGCGGCCTTCGCCATCATGCCCAGCTTGACCACGACGGTGACCAGCGAGTCGGTGACGTCGATCGAGCCCGAGACCCCCATCCCCTTCAGCTTCGCCGCGTTGCCCGCCCAGTCTGCCTTCACGCCGTACTTGGACATCATCTCCTCGAACCCGGCGATGCGGGTCTTCGCCTCGGCGATCCCCACGCTGTGGGGCTGCGTCACCTTCACGTCCGCCATCTGCGGTCCTCCTCGTCGCATGGGGGATCCCGCGCCGCGCGCTGGCCGGGACCGGAGCCCTTTCCTATCGCGTTTCCGCCCCGGCGGGAAGCCTGGGGGCGCCCCGCGCACAGTGGACAAAACGCCCTTCGGCTGATAGATCCCCCCATCCTTTCGGGCGCGTGTCTCGCGCCCGCGTGATCGAGGAGGGCGCATGGCCACCCGAACCCTCTCCCTGGCCGACACCACCATCGGCAAGAAGGCCGTGATGGCGGTCTCGGGGCTGATCCTGCTGGGCTTCGTGCTGGTGCACATGGCCGGCAACCTGCTGGTGTTCTCCGGCCCCGACGCGCTGAACAACTACGCGGACGGCCTGCGCAAGCTGGGGCCGCTGCTGTGGATCGCGCGCGGCGCCCTGATCGTGGCGGTGGTGGCGCACATCTGGGCCGCGATCTCGCTGGTCAAGGCCAACGACGCCGCGCGCCCGGTGAAGTATCAGGTGGTGCAGCCGGTGGCGACCACCTACGCCGCCCGCACCATGCGCTACGGCGGCCTGATCATCCTGTTCTTCATCGTCTACCACCTGGCGCACCTGACCTTCGGCGTCACCGTGCCCGGCGGGTACGCGCCTGCGCCGCCGGCGGGCATGCCCGGCGCCCTGTCCGGCACCGACGTCTTCTACAACGTCGTGGCCAGCTTCCAGGTGCCGTGGATCGTCGGCGTCTACGTCATCGCCCAGCTGGCCCTGTGTCTGCACCTGTACCACGGGGCCTGGAGCTTCATGCAGACGCTCGGCTTCAACCATCCCCGCTACAACCCCCTGCGCAAGAAGTTCGCCGCCGCCTTCGCGACGGTCATCCTGGTGGGGAACCTCTCGATGCCGCTGGCCATCATGGCCGGCGTCATCAAGCTGCCGTCCTGAGGAGGCGCGACGATGGCCCAGCGCAACGACGAACTGCGCGACAACGCGCCCAGCGGCCCGATCGAGACCGCGTGGGATCGCCACCGCTTCGACATGAAGCTGGTCAACCCCGCCAACAAGCGGAAGTTCGACGTCATCGTGGTGGGCACGGGGCTCGCCGGCGGCGCGGCCGCCGCGACGCTCGGTGAGCTCGGCTACAACGTCAAGGCGTTCTGCTATCAGGACAGCCCGCGCCGCGCCCACAGCATCGCCGCCCAGGGCGGCATCAACGCGGCGAAGAACTACCAGGGTGACGGCGACAGCATCTACCGGCTGTTCTACGACACCGTGAAGGGCGGCGACTACCGCTCGCGCGAGCGCAACGTCTACCGCCTGGCTCAGATCAGCGTCGACATCATCGACCAGTGCGCCGCGCAGGGCGTGCCCTTCGCCCGCGAGTACGGCGGCACGCTGACCAACCGCAGCTTCGGCGGCGCGCAGGTCAGCCGCACCTTCTACGCGCGCGGCCAGACCGGCCAGCAGCTGCTGCTCGGCGCCTACCAGGCCCTCGAGCGGCAGATCAACGCGGGCACGGTGAAGATGTACCCGCGCACCGAGATGCTCGAGCTGATCGTCGTCGACGGTCGGGCCCGCGGCATCGTGACGCGCGACATGGTGACGGGGAAGGTCGAGGCGCACCTGGCGCACGCGGTCATCCTGGGCACCGGCGGCTACGGCAACGTGTTCTACCTGTCCACGAACGCCAAGGGCTGCAACGTCACGGCCAGCTGGCGCGCGCACCGCAAGGGCGCCTTCTTCGCCAACCCCTGCTACACGCAGATCCACCCGACGTGCATCCCGGTCAGCGGCGACCACCAGTCGAAGCTGACGCTGATGTCGGAGTCGCTGCGCAACGACGGCCGGGTGTGGGTGCCGAAGAAGAAGGAAGACACCGGCAAGAAGCCCAGCCAGATCCCCGAGGCCGACCGCGACTACTACCTCGAGCGCAAGTACCCGGCCTTCGGCAACCTGGTGCCGCGCGACATCGCGTCGCGCAACGCCAAGGATGTCTGCGACGAGGGGCGGGGCGTCGGCCCGGGCGGCTTGGGCGTCTACCTCGACTTCGCCGACGCCATCGAGCGCCTGGGCAAGAAGGCCATCGAGGAGCGCTACGGCAACCTGTTCGAGATGTACGAGCGCATCACCGACGAGGACCCCTACGAGGTCCCGATGCGCATCTACCCGGCCGTGCACTACACGATGGGCGGCCTGTGGGTGGACTACAACCTGATGAGCAACCTGCCCGGGCTGTTCGTCATCGGCGAGGCCAACTTCAGCGACCACGGCGCCAACCGGCTGGGCGCGAGCGCCCTGATGCAGGGCCTGGCCGACGGCTACTTCGTCGTGCCCTACACCCTGGGCAACTACCTGTGGAGCGAGCGTACCGACCAGAAGCCGGTCGCCGCCGACCACCCCGAGGTGAAGAAGGCCGTCGCCGACGTCGAGGCGCGCACCACGAAGCTGCTGTCGATCAACGGCAAGCGCAGCGTCGACTCGTTCCACCGCGAGCTGGGCAAGCTGATGTGGGACAAGTGCGGCATGGCGCGCAACGAGGCGGGGCTGAAGGAGGCGCTCGCGCGTATCCCGGCGCTGCGGGCCGAGTTCTGGGAGAACCTGCGCGTGCCGGGCACCGGCGCCGAGCTGAACCAGAGCCTCGAGAAGGCGGGCCGCGTGGCCGACTTCCTCGAGCTGGCCGAGCTGTTCGCCAAGGACGCGCTGCACCGGCGCGAGTCGGCCGGCGGCCACTTCCGGGAAGAGAGCCAGACCCCCGAGGGCGAGGCGCTGCGCGACGACGAGAACTTCTCGTACGTCGCGGCCTGGGAGTTCAACGGCGTCGGCGAGGAGCCCACGCTGCACAAGGAGCAGCTGGACTTCGAGTACGTCAAGCTGACCCAGCGGAGCTACAAGTGATGCGACTCACCCTCAACGTCTGGCGACAGAAGGGCCCGAGCGACAAGGGCGGGTTCGAGAAGCACAGCCTGAGCGACGTCAGCCCGGACAGCTCGTTCCTCGAGATGCTCGACGTGCTCAACGAGCAGCTGATCGAGCAGGGCAAGGAGCCCATCGCCTTCGATCACGACTGCCGCGAGGGCATCTGCGGCACGTGCGGCATGGTGATCAACGGCATGGCGCACGGGCCGCAGCAGCTCACCACGACGTGCCAGCTGCACATGCGCAAGTTCAAGGACGGCGACGAGATCTGGATCGAGCCGTGGCGGGCCAAGGCCTTCCCGGTGCTGAAGGATCTGGTCGTCGATCGGGGCAGCTTCGACCGCATCATCCAGGCGGGCGGCTACATCTCGGTCAACACGGGCAGCGCGCCGGACGCCAACGAGATCCTCGTGCCGAAGACCGAGGCCGACCGCGCGATGGACGCCGCGGCGTGTATCGGCTGCGGCGCCTGCGTGGCCGCCTGCCCGAACGCCTCGGCCATGCTGTTCACGTCGGCGAAGATCGCGCACCTGGGCCTCGTGCCGCAGGGCCAGCCCGAGCGCTACAGCCGGGCGCGCAACATGGTGGCGCAGATGGACGCCGAGGGCTTCGGCGGCTGCACCAACCACGGCGAGTGCGAGGCGGTGTGTCCGAAGGGCATCACGCTCGAGAACATCGCGCGCATGAACCGTGACTTCGTGAAGGGCATGTTCATCGCGCGGCAGGAGCCGAAGGCGCAGGCCTGAGGCCCGGTCGGCGACGCGCTCGCGAGATCGCCCGCGCCCGACCCCAGCACTCGCCGCGGGCCGGACTCAGTCGCCGAAGCCGGCGAACAGATCCCCCACCCGCCAGGTGACGTCGAGGCCGGGCAGCGGCACGCGGTCGTCGCCGGCCAGCACCCGCACCAGCGCGTAGCGGCCGTCGGGCCGGGGCTCGCCGTACACCTCCAGGCGACGGGCGGGCAGATCCACCAGCCAGTAGACGGGGACGCCAGCGGCCGCATAGACCGCCGCCTTGGCGTGATCGGCGGAATGCGACGTGTACGCGACCTCTACGGCGAGCAGGCACTCATCGCCGCGCGGGTGGCGACCCGCGTAGTCGTCCCGGTGTCCCCGGAAGACGGCGACATCGGGCTCGGGCAGGCTGTCGTCGCCAGCGATGATCGGCTTGGCCTCGCGAACATGAGCGCCGGCGCCGTAGGCGAGGAACAGGTCGTCCCGGATGTTGTTCGTCAGCGACGCGTGGGGGGGTCCTTGCGGGCTCACGTAGATCAGCTCCCCGTCGATCAGCTCGAGGGGCTCGTCCTCGCCGAGGATGCCCACCTCGATCATGCGCAGCACTTCGTCCACCGTGAAGCGCCGGGTGCGGTGCTGGATCTGCGCGCGCACGGTCCACCTCCTGCCGGGCAGGTTACCGCACTCCCCCCGGCGGCGCACCGCCGGCCCCGTTGCGCGCCTGGGCGCGCTGCGGCAGGCTGCGAGCATGCAGACCCCACGCACGGTGTTGGTGACGGGCGCCTCGCGCGGCATCGGCGCGGCCATCGCGCGCGCCCTGGCCGCCGAGGGCCATCGGGTGGCGCTCGGCGGACGTGACGAGGCGGCGCTGGCGGCGCTGGCCGACGAGACCGGCGGCCTGGCTTTGCCCTTCGACGTGACCGACGGCGACGCCTGCCGCGCCGCCGTCGAGACCGTGCGTGATGCCTTCGGGGGCGTCGACGTGCTGGTCAACAACGCGGGTTCGGCGGTCAGCGCGCCCTTCGCGCGCACGTCGGACGCCGACTGGCAGCGCATGCTCGATGTCAACGTCACCAGCGGCTTCCGCCTCGCGCGGGCGTGCGTGCCCTCGATGGTGCAGCGGGGGTGGGGGCGCGTCATCTTCATCGCCAGCAACGCCGGCCTGACCGGGTATGCCTACACGACCGCCTACTGCGCCGCGAAGCACGCGGTCGTCGGCCTGATGCGCGCGATGGCCGTCGAGCTGGGCGCCACCGGCGTCACGGTCAACGCGGTATGCCCCGGCTTCGTCGACACCGACATGGCGGCGCGCGCCGTCGACAACATCCAGCGGAGCACCGGCCGCGACGCCGCCGCCGCTCGCGCGGCGCTCGAGAGGCTGTCACCCCAGAAACGCCTCATGCAGCCCGACGAGGTCGCGCACCTCGTGTGCGCGCTGGTGGACGAGGGCGCGCGCGGCATCAACGGCCAGGCGCTGGCGTTGGACGGCGGGCAGGTGCTGCATTGAACGCCCCGGTGCCCATCCTGCCCGAGGGCTGGCCGCGTCCCCGCGGCTACAGCAACGGGGTCGTCGCCGAGGGCCGGGTGCTGGCGTTGGGCGGCCAGGTCGGCTGGACCCCCGCCGGCGTCTTCGAGCGCCACGACTTCGTGGGCCAGTTCGAGCAGGCCCTCGCGAACCTGATCGCGGTCGTCCGGGCCGCCGGCGGTGAGCCGTCGTGCATCGTCCAGATGACCATCTTCGTGACCGACCTCGACGCCTACCGGGGCAGCCTGGCGGCGCTGGGGCCGGTGTGGAAGCGCGTGATGGGCCGCGTCTACCCCGCCATGGCGTTGGTGGGCGTCACCGGGCTGGTCGAGCCGGAGGCCCAGGTCGAGATCCAGGGACTGGCGGTGCTGCCGACGCCGCCACAGACAGGAGAGCAGCCGTGACGCCCCAGACCTTCCACGTCGAGATCCGCGAGCACGTCGCCACCCTCACCCTCGACCGCCCGGACCGCCTCAACGCGCTCACCTTCGCGGTCTACGCGGAGCTCCGCGCCTACATCGACCACCTCGACGCGCGCGACGACGTCCGCGCCCTGGTGCTCACCGGCGAGGGCCGCGCCTTCTGCAGCGGTGGCGACGTCGAGGACATCATCGGCGAGCTGTTCAGCCGCGACATGAAGGGGCTGCTCGAGTTCACCCGCACCACGGGCGCGCTGATCGGCAGCATCCGGCGCATCTCGAAGCCGGTGATCGCGGCCGTCAACGGCGTCGCGGTGGGCGCGGGCGCCGTCATCGCCCTCGCCTGCGACATGCGCATCGCCAACAACAAGGCGCGCTTCGGCTTCGTGTTCCCCCAGGTGGGCCTGTGCGGCGCGGACATGGGCGCCGCGTACCTTCTGCCGCGCGTGGTGGGTCTGGGTCACGCCAGCGAGCTGCTGCTGACCGGCGAGGTCATCGACGTGAACCACGCCGCGCGCATCGGCCTGGTCAACAAGGTGGTGGCCGGCGACGCGGTCGTGCCCGAGGCCTTCGCCCTCGCCGCCCGTCTGGCTCGCGGGCCCGCCTTCGCGCACGCGATGACCAAGAAGATGCTGGCCGACGAGGCGCACCTGAGCCTCGACGCGGCGCTCGAGGCCGAGGCCCAGGCGCAGGCCATCTGCATGCAGCACCCCGACTTCCGCGAGGCGCACGAGGCCTGGAAGGCCAAGCGGCCGCCGGTGTTCGAGGGCCTGTCGTGAAGCCCTTCGGCACGTCGGTCGCCGACCTGCCCTTCCTCTTCCAACCGCACCACGATCGCGTCGCCGCCGTCGCCAGCGAGGTCGCGCGCGGCTGGGTGGTCGACGACGCCGACACTGCCCAGCGCACCCGCGAGGCGGTCGCCCTGCTCGCCTCGGCCGGACTGCTCGCCTGGTGCGTGCCCCGCGCCCACGGCGGCAAGGCGCCGGACCGCCTCGACGTGCGTGCGCTGACGCTCGTGCGCGAGGCGCTCGGCCAGGCCGACGGCTTGCTCGACACCGCCTTCGCCATGCAGGGCCTGGGCAGCTACCCCATCACGCTGGCCGGCACCGACGCGCAGAAGGACCGTTACCTGCCGGGCATCCTCGATGGCAGTCGCCTCGGCGCCTTCGCGCTCACCGAGCCCGAGGCCGGCAGCGACGTCGCCTCGCTGCGGTGCCTCGCCACCCGCGAGGGCGACGGTTGGCGCCTCGACGGCGCCAAGACCTTCATCAGCAACGCGGGCGTCGCCGGCCAGTACGTCGTCTTCGCCCAGACCGATCCCGAGGCCCGCAGCCGCGGCATCGCCGCCTTCGTGGTGGAGCCCGACGATCCGGGCCTGACCGTCGAGCCCTTCGAGGTCATCGCGCCCCACCCCATCGGCGCCCTGCGCTTCGCGTCCGTGCGCCTGTCCGCCGACCGCCTGCTGGCGCCCCCCGGCGCGGGGTTCAAGCTGGCGATGACCACGCTGGACGCCTTCCGCAACACCGTCGCCGGCGCCGCCCTCGGCCTCGCGCGCCGTGCGCTGACCGAGGCCCTCGCCCGCGCCACGACCCGCGTGCAGTTCGGTCAGCCCATCATCGAACAGCAGCAGATCGCCGCCTACGTCGCCGACTCGGCCACCGAGCTCGACGCCGCCCGGCTGCTGGTCTACCGCGCGGCGTGGGCCCGCGACACCCGCGACACCCGCGTCAGCAGCGAGGTCGCCATGGGCAAGCTGTTCGCCACGGAGGCGGCCCAGCGCATCATCGACCGCGCCGTCCAGATCCACGGCGGCCTCGGCGTCACCCGCGGCGTCCCGGTGGAGCGCCTGTACCGCGAGGTCCGCGCCCTGCGCATCTACGAGGGCACCAGCGAGATCCAGCGGGTGATCATCGCGGCGGGCCTGAAGGGGCCCGCACGGTGACAGGTTGGCGCCAGCCTCGGCCCACGGGATAGCCTCGCGTCGTGGGGAGGCACACACTTCGATGGGCGCTGCTGGTGATCGCGCTGGCGGCGTGTGACGACGGGGGCTCGGCGGCCGACGCGGGCCCCGCGCCGACCCCGGACGCCGCGCCAGGTGACGCGGCTCCGCCGCCCGACGCCGCCCGGCCTGACGCCGATCCCGCCTGCGCAGCCAACGACGCCGACGGCGACCGCTTCCTCGCGGCGGCCTGCGGCGGCAGCGACTGCGACGACACCGATCCGGCGACGCACCCGGGCGCGGACGACCCCTTCGGCGACGGGCGCGACACCGATTGTGACGGCGCAGACGGCGTGGACGCCGACGGTGACGGCGCCGCCGGCGGTGGCGGCCCCGACTGCGACGACAACGACGCCGCGCGGCATCCGGGCGCCGAGGATCCCGTCGGCGACGGCGTCGATCAGGACTGCGACGGCGCCGACGGCGTCGACCGCGACGGCGACGGCTGGCTGTGGGAGCCCGAGGGCGACTGCGACGACATGGATCCGTCCCGGCACCCTGGCGCCCCGGATCCCCCAGGGGACGGCGTCGATCAGGACTGTGACGGGACCGACGGCGGCGACGCGGACGGCGACGGCGTGCCCCCGCCCGCGGACTGCGACGACACCGACGCCGCGCGGTTCCCAGGCGCCGACGATCCGCTCGGCGACGCCCTCGACCAGGACTGCGACGGCGCCGACGGCCACGACGCCGACGGCGACGGCGCGCAACGCGACGCGGACTGCGACGACGACGACCCCGCGCGCTTCCCGAACGCCGCGGACGCGGTCGGCGACGGCGTCGACCAGGACTGCGACGGCGTCGACGGCGTCGACGGCGACGGTGACGGCCACGCGTCGGTGGCGTCGGGTGGCCTCGACTGCGCGGACGACGACGCCAGCGTCCACCCCAGCGCCGCCGACGCCGCGGGCGACGACCGCGACACGAACTGCGACGGCGTCGACGGCACCGACGCCGATGGCGACGGGGTGCTGGCCGGCGAGGACTGCGACGACGACGATCCCCTCACCTTCCCCGGCGCCGAGGACCGGACCGGCGACGGCCGCGACCGCAACTGCGACGGTCGCGACGGCACCGACGCCGACGGCGACGGCAGCGACAGCGTGGCCTCGGGTGGTCGCGACTGCGACGACACCGATCCGGACGTCCGCCCCGGCCGCCCGGATCCCTTCGGGGACGATCGCGACACCGACTGCGACGGCAGCGACGGCGTCGACGCCGACGGGGACGGGCACCGCGCGCTCGACAACGGCGGCGACGACTGTGTCGACTTCGCCGCCGACACCTTCCCCGGCGCGCCGGACCGCGTGGGCGACGCGCTGGATCAGGACTGCGACGGCGTGGACGGCGTCGACGGCGACGGCGACGGCTTCGCGTCGACCGCCAGCGGCGGCCCGGACTGCGACGACGCGGATTCGGCGGTGCACCCCGGCGTACCGGAAGACGACGACTGGATCGTCGAGACCATCGTGGTGGCGACGGCGCGCGACGCCGACCTGTGCGTGGACGCCGACGGCGTGGTCCACGCGGCCTGGCTCGAGGGTCCACCTGGCCCGCCGAGGACCGTGCGCTACGCGCGTCGCGACGCCGCGGGGTGGCTGATCGAGGACGTGGCGGACGCCGCCGGTCGACGCCACGTGGCGCTCAGCTGCGCGGGCGAGGTCGCGGTGGCTTGGTGGGCCCCCGACACCGGGCTGGACGCCGACGCGCTCGACGGCTTCCTTCAGGTCGCCGCCCGCGCCGATGGCGGGTGGGCATCGACCGAGGCCGGCGCGACGGCCGACGTGCGGGGCGCACCGGCGCTCGAACGCGGCGACGGTGGGCTGCGCGCGGCGTGGGTCGACCGCGCCGCGGCGACCCTGACCGTGGCCGAGGCCGCGGCCGACTGGACCCCCGACACCGTGGACGAGTGGCGGGGTGCCCGAGGCGGCGACGCGGTCTGGGTGTCGACCGGCGAGGCTCCGATGCTGGCGTGGACCGCCGGCGACGGCGTCTGGGTGCAGCCTTGGCCGCTGGGCGCCGCCGAGGCGGTGACCGCGACGCCAGGCGACGGCCTCGCTGGGGCCGGGCGCCTGGGCGTGCTCCACCTGAGCTGGATCGATCTCGACGCGGGCGTGGTGCGCCACGCGCGCCGCGGCGCCGCGGGCAGCTGGGGCGCCCCCAGCCGCGTGGCGGACTTCGCGGGCGGCGTCGCCCGCCCCACCGGCGTGGCGTTGGCGCCCGACCGCACGCCGCGCGTCGCGTGGTTCGGTCGGGCGCCCGACGCGCCCGGCTCCTCGGCCTTGTTCGTCGGCGCCCGCGCCGGCGCGGCGTGGTCCGCGCATGCCGTCCTGACCGACATCGACGTCGATGCGGGTCGGCTGGCTCTCCGCGGGGACGCCGCAGGAGGTCTGCACGTGCTCGTTCCTCGCAACGCCTCCGGTCCGGACGGGCAGCGCCGCTTCGAGCTGACCTACGGCCGTCGGCCGCCCACCGACGGCTTCGACCCTGGCTGCAACGGGGAGTGAAGGTGCGCTGGGTGATCGACACCCCGGTCGGGCCACTCCGCGTGGAGGGCGGCGCCGAGGGGCTCACCGCCATCGCCTTCGCGGCCGACAGCCCGCCGGACGTCGGTGAACCGCCCACGGCGCTCGCCGACGCAGCGGCGCAGCTGCGGGCCTACTTTGCGGGCGCTCGACGCACCTTCGAGCTGCGACTCGGGTCGCAGGGCACGCCCTTTCAGCGGTCCGTCTGGTCGGCGTTGGGCGATGTGCCCTTCGGACAGACGACCACCTACGCGGCGCTGGCCGCTGCGCTCGGCAAGCCCACAGCGACCCGCGCCGTGGGCGCCGCCAACGGGCAGAACCCCTGGGCGATCATCGTGCCTTGCCACCGCGTCGTCGGCACCAACGGCCACCTGACCGGCTACGCCGGCGGCGTCGCCATCAAACGCTGGCTGCTCGACCACGAGGGCCGCCTGGCCGGCACGCGCATCGGCTGACCGGCCTGGGTCGCTCCCTACGCGTCCACGCCGTGCCCGCCAACGCGCGTCGCGCTCGAGCCGCGAAGGCGCGCCGTCAGTGGACCGTGTCGCTGCCCGCGACCAGCACGGGGGCGTCGCTCTCGATGGGGCGGACCGTGAAGCGGGCCATGGCGGTGGTGCCCTCAGTGAGCGTGACGCTCGCCAGCCCCTGATCGAGCGACGGGAAGTAGAAGAAGCCACCCGGCCGCCCACCGACGTTCAACATGCCGTGCGTGATGCCCAGCTCCGACACCCGGATGACCATCACCTCCACCGGCACCGGATCAGTCGACGAGACCATCTGGGTGCCGGCCCGCGCCACGATGGCCTCGAGCTTGGGATCCCGAATGGGCCGGCCCTGGCCCATGAACGCCTCGTCGTCGACGAGATCGAAGAAGGCGCTCAACACCGGAGAGAAGTCGTCGGCCGTCTGCAACATCGTCCGCAGCTCGGTCACGCGCCGCCTCAGGCTCTTCATCGTCGGCTCCACATGCAGGTTGCCCGGCGTCAGGCATAGACGGCCACCTCGGCGCGGTCAACGCCTCGTCGTCGCCCCCGCCCCAGACGTCAGTCCGCGTGGCCGAGCAGGTAGCGCAACACGACCCGGCTCACCTCCTCGGCGAGCGCCTCGCGGTTGGGCGGCGCGGTGACGAAGAAGGCGGTATCGATCATCCCCTCGACCATGCTGACCAGGACGAAGGCGGCCAGGTCGAGGTCGTCGGGCAGGATGGCTCCCCGGTGCACCTCCAGGTAGGCCCGGACGATGGTGCGCGTGCCGTCGTGGATGCGCTGCAGCGAGGGCAGGCCCAGGTGCATCGCCTGGCGGAAGATGGCGTCGTGCACCTCGCGGTCCCGATCGTGCGTCGCGATCAGCGCCGCGACGTAGGTCCGCACGGCGCTCGGCAGCGGGGCTGCGACCATGTCCCCCACCATGGCCTGCAGGAGCGCGATCTGCTCGTCACAGTGCCGCTCGATGAGGGCGACGACGACGGCCTCCTTGTTGGGGAAGTACTGGTACAGCGTGCCGACGCTGACGCCGGCGACCTCGGCGATGCGGTTGGTGCTCGCGCCGTCGAATCCTCGATCGACCAAAACCTGAGCGGCGCCCTGCAGTATCGCGTCGACCGTGGCGCGGGCGCGTGCCTGGGTGGGCTTGCGGCGGGGCTGAGGCGGACTCATGGGCGCTCCAGGAGAAAGCGAGTAGAAACCTGAGCAATCGCTCGGCATTCTACCTGAGTCATCGCTCAGATTTCCAGGAGACGCCATGTCCGTTCACGTCGACACCTCGCTCGCCCCGAACCTCGACCGCGCCCCCCTCGCCTCGGGGGGCACCCTCGTCTGGGGGCACTCCGCCGAGATGGGCCGCGATCCCCTCGGCCTGCTGGTGCGCGCCAGCGCCGAGGCCGGCCCCATCGCTCGGCTGCGCTTCGGCCCCATCGAGACGCTCTCGCTGACCGATCCCGCGGCCATCGAGCGCGTGCTGGTCAGCAACGCCGCCGCTTACGGCAAGTCGACGCGCAGCTACCGTCTGCTGCGCCTGCTGCTGGGCGACGGGCTGGTCACCAGCCGGGGCGAGCACTGGCTGCGGCAACGGCGCATCGCCCAGCCCGCCTTCCTGCGCAAGCGCATCGCCGCGCTGGGCGAGCGCATGGTGACCGCCTCCGTCGATCTGGTGCGCGACTGGGAGGGCCCGGCGGCGCGCGGCGAGACCGTCGACGTCCACGCCGTGATGAACCACCTCGCCCTGCGCATCGCCGGCGAGACCCTCTTCAGCACCGACGTGACGGGCGAAGCCGCCGCCATCGGCGACGCGCTCAAGGTGGGCATGGCCGAGATCGACCGCCTGATCATGGCCCCGGTGCCGGCGCCGCAGTACTGGCCGACCCCAGGCAACGTCCGCTTCTGGCGGGCCGCGCGTACGCTCCGCCGCGTCACCGACGACCTCGTCGGCGCGCGCCGCGCCGTCGGGGGCGAGCACGACGACCTGCTGGGCCTGCTGATGGCGGCCCGAGATCCCGAGACCGGCGAGGGCATGAGCGACCAACAGCTGCGCGACGAGACCCTGACCATGCTGCTGGCCGGCCACGAGACGACGGCCAACGGTCTCACCTGGGCCCTGCATCTGCTGGGACTGCACCCGGCCATCCGGCGCCGCCTGCAGGACGAGCTGGACACCGTGCTCGGCGCGCGCGCGCCCCTGGCCGACGACTACCGGGCGCTGACCTACACGCGGCAGGTGGTGCAGGAGGCGCTGCGCCTGTACCCACCGGTGTGGATCGTCGAGCGCATGGCGGAGGCCGACGACGAGCTGGGCGGCTACCGGGTGAAGAAGGGCACGATGATCCTGATGAGCCAGTGGGCGGTCCACCGCAGCCCCCGCCTGTGGACCAACCCGGAGACCTTCGATCCTGATCGCTTCGGCCCCGACCGCCCAGCGCCCGGCCGCTTCGCCTACTTCCCGTTCAGCCGCGGCCAGCGCCAGTGCATCGGTGATCGCTTCGCCGAGCTCGAGATGGTGCTCGTGCTGGCCACGCTGCTGCAGCGCTACGACCTGGATCCGGTGGCCGGCGCGGCCCCGACGCTGGCCCCTCAGGTGACGCTGCGTCCGGCCGACGGGCTGCGCATGAGGCTCCGGCCGCGCTCGGCACCCTGAGCCGGGCGTCACAGCGCGGGAACGGGGCTGGGCGCAGGCGGTGACCGATGCCACCAGGACCCGCGGCCGCGCCGTGGCACGTCCGATGCTGATCGCAGCCTCCCGCAAAGGAGGTGTGCGATGCGCGCTCTGGCCGTCCTTCTCCTCTTCACCAGCGGGGCCTTCGCCGCCGAGCCCCTCGGCACCACCGTCGAGGTCTGGCAGCGCCAGCCCGGCGATCACACCGGCGGCTTCGCGGACCGAGGCCCGGTGGCGACGGTGCGCCTGGCTGATCTTCCCCTGGTCGAGACCGAACGCGCCGATCTGCAGGCCGACGCCCAACGCACGGTGCGCGGTCTGCCCCTCGACGCGCTGCTGAAGGCCCTGCACCCACCTCGAGGCGCCGACGCGGCGGTCCTCCACTTCGCCAACGGCATGCTGGTACCCGTGCCCGTCGCCGGCACGGCGGACGTCTTCGTCGCCACCGCCTGGAAGGACGGAAGCGGCTTCACGACCACCTTCCCGCCCGTCGCCAAGAAGGGGCAGGACGAGGTGGACGTGCGCCCGCTGGTCTTCGGGGCCAACAAGGTGGTCGCGACGTCGCCCGCGGTGCCGGGTGCGCCCGATCTGCCCGGCGACTTCACCCCCTGGCGCCACGTCGACACGCTGGTCGGCGTCGAGTTCGTACAGCTGGGCGCCTACCTGGCTCAGTACCGCGTGAGCGACGCGCCCGAGGTCGTCGCCGGCCTGGCTCAGTTCCGGCGGGCCTGTATCTACTGCCACAGCGCGCGCCGGGCCGGCGCCAAGGCCGGGTGGGACTTCGTGGATCCGATGCCGGCGCATCTGCTGCACCCCAGCCAGAACAAGCTGCTCTTCCACGTGCGCTATCGGGCCAACGCCGCCGCGGCGGGCCTGATGATGCCGGCGCTCGCTGCGATGACCGAGGGCGACGCCCGCGCGCTGCTGGCGTGGCTCAGCGCGCTCGACGGGGCCCCCCTGAAGGCCTACGCGCCGTAGGCGTGGACTCCGACAGCGCGCGCCGACCCCGCGGACCGTAGGCGCGCTGCGCCACCCGTGCCTTCGTCGGCCCCACCTCGACGTGCCCGGCGTTGCCCCGACTCCGCGCCTTGACCTCGACGCGCACTTCGACGCCCCACCGAGAGGGGATTGGGCAGGGAAGCTCGTAGACCATTTACGCGGACGAGCGGTCCGGCTACTTGTGGTCGTCGCACGCTCAGCCGCGAGGCCCAGATGACCGTCCCCTACTGGCAGGACCAGAGTCCCGACCACACGCCCGTCACCGCCGACGTCGTCGTCATCGGCGCCGGCATCAGCGGCGCCTCGGTGGCGTGGTGGCTGAAGGACAGCGGCCTGGACGTCGTGGTGCTCGATCGCGGCGACGTCTGCGCGGGGGCCAGCGGCCGCAACGCCGGCTTCGTCACCTGCGGGTCGGTCGAGCACTTCAGCCGCCAGGTGCGCACCCACGGCGAGGAGATGGCGCTCGGCCTCTGGCGGCTGTCGCAGGACAACCTGGATCTCATCGAGCGCCACCTGGTGGGCGAGGGCCTCGCCTGCGACTTCCAGCGGCGAGGCACGTACTCGCTGGCCGGCGGCGACCACGAGCTCAGCGAGCTGGCCGAGACCGCGCAGCGGTTGGTCGGCCACGGCGTTCGGGTCGAGATGGTCGACGACGCGCACGTGGCGCGCCACCTGGGCGCGCAGCACTTCCCGGGCGGCGCGCTGTACCTCGACGACGGCGAGGTCCACCCGGTGAAGCTGGTGCGCGGCATCCTCGAGCGCAGCGGGGCCCGCGTCTTCACCCACCACGAGGTGCACCGCCTCGCAGAGACGCCCGACGGCGTCACGGTGCACACCCACCGCCGCACCTTCCACACCGGCGCCGTGGTCCTGGCAACGAACGGCTACTCCGCCGACCTTCACCCCTGGTTCGCCGACAAGATCTACCCGACGCGCGGCCAGATCATGGTCACCGCGCCGGTCGCGCCCTTCCTCGCCGCCCCCTGCTACGCCAACTTCGTGCTCGACTACTTCCGCCAGCTGGCCGACGGCCGCGTCCTGATCGGCGGCTTCCGCCAGCTGGCCAAGGACAGCGAGGTGGGCACCGCCGACGTCGTCCATCCCGACATCCAGCGCGCGCTGGAGGACTTCCTGCGCCACCACTTTCCGACCCTCGCCGACACACCCATCGACTACCGCTGGTCGGGCACCATGGGGTTCAGCGCCGACAGCCTGCCCATCATCGGCGCCCTGCCCGGCCGCACGTCCCTCTACCTGCTCGGGGGCTACACCGGCCACGGCATCGGCTGGGGCTTCAAGGCCGGGCAGCTGCTGGCGAACCTGATGCTGCACGGCGAGCAGCCGCCGTGGGTCAGCGCCCGCCGCTTCGGCGGGTGACCGGTCACAGGTGCTTCGTCGCCTCGCGGTAGGTCAGGCCGCTGAGGTTGCCCTTCTCGGCGTCGACGAAGGCCCGCACGGCGTCGGGGTCGACGTATGCGTACTGCCGGAGCGCCCAGCCGATCGCCTTGCGCACGAAGAACTCGGTCTCGTGCATGCGCGCGCGGCAGTAGCGAAAGAGGCGCTCGGCGTCGGTGCGCTCCTTCATCTTCAGCTGCGCCAGGATCGCCGTTCGCCGAAGCCACATGACGTCGTCGTCAATCCACCGGTCGAGCACCGGGAACACGGCGGCGGGCGCGTTGGCGAGCGCGCCCCCCACCAGCCTGGCGGCCACCTCGTCGACGAAGTCCCACCACGCGCCCTCGACGACCAGCTGCCGATAGAGCGGCAGGCTGGCCACGTCGATCCACCGCTTCTGGGCCGCGAACTGCACGGCGACGTACTTCGTCTCGCGGTGCGTGTGGCCCCACAGCGCCCGCACCTTCGCTTCGTAGTCGGCTCGGTCGGTCGGGCGGAACGCCTTCACCGCCGCGCTGCCCACCTTGCGGCGCGGCGCGGCGGCGACGCCGAAGAAGGGCATGTCGGTCTTCATGTAGGCGGCCATCGCCGGCGCCCGCTCGGGGTCGGCCTGGGCCTGCAGGCGGGTGACGACGAAGTCGAGGATCGGATCGGCCATGCCGGGCAGCATCGCCGACCCGCGCCCCGCCTCGCACCTACTTCGTCAGGCGGAACTCCACGCGGCGGTTCTTCGCGCGGCCGTCCTTCGTGTCGTTGTCGGCCACCGGCTTCGACGGACCGAACCCCTGGGCGGTCAGGCGCCCGGCGTCGATGCCCTGATCGATCATGTACTTGCGGACCGACTCGGCGCGCCGCTGGCTGAGATCCTGGTTGAGCTCGTCCTTGCCCACGTTGTCGGTGTGGCCCTCGATGACCACCTTCAGGTCGCCGAACTCCTGCAGCACCGTCACCGCCTTGCGCAGCTTGCCGAGCGACTGCTTCTTGATGCGGTCGCTGCCCGTCTCGAACTGGATGCCCTCGATGGTGCCGGTGAACTGCTTCAGCTTGACCGGGATCTCGTCCGGGCAGCCGTCGTCGTCGAGGTAGCCGTTGACCGACTCGGGCTGCATCGGGCACTTGTCCGCCGCATCGGCGACGCCGTCCTTGTCGTTGTCGTCGTCGGGGCAGCCATCCTCGTCCTCGAAGCCGTCCTTGTCCTCGGCCTGCTGCGGGCACTGATCGCGGGGATCCACGAGACCGTCGTTGTCGCTGTCCGCCTCGGGGCAGCCGTCCTCGTCGTCGACGCCGTTCTGGCTCTCCGCCTCACCCGGGCACTTGTCGTCCGCGTCGGCGATGCCGTCACCATCGTTGTCGGGATCGGGGCAGCCGTCCTCGTCCTGGAAGCCGTCCTTGTCCTCGGCCTCGCCGGGGCACTGGTCGTTGACGTCGAGGATGCCGTCCGCGTCGTTGTCGGGATCGGGGCAGCCGTTCGAGTCCTCGAAGCCGTCCTTGTCCTCCGGGTCGTCGGGGCACTGATCGACGTCGTTGTCGATGCCGTCGCCGTCCTTGTCCGGGGCGTCACCGCCCAGCTGGAAGGTCAGCGCGCCGGCGACGATCAGGTGGTTGAAGTAGTTGTCGATGCCGTCGATCTCGGCGACGCCCTTCAGCTCGTAGGGGGCTGCGTCGCGCAGGAACTGGTGGGCGACGTCGAGGCGCAGGCCGACGTGCTGCGACAGCCACACCTTGGCGCCCACGCCGTAATGCACCGTCCAGTCGATGTCGGTCTGCTGATCGCTCGGGAAGCTGTCGTTCTGGTGGATGCGCAAGCCTGCGCCCACCTTGGCGAAGGGCACGAAGCGACCCTCGAGCAGGTGCACGATGAAGTCGGCGTCGGTGTCCCACACGTCCACCGACGACTTCTCGCCCTGCACCGCCTCGTACAGCTCGGTCGGCGTCCAGCCCACCGACAGCTCGGCGCCGAAGATCGTGTTGAAGTTGTAGCCGCCCCGGAACACGAAGTAGGGCGCGTGCTCCAGGTTCTCCTGCTCGCCGAACCACTGATAGCCAGCGCCCAGCCCCAGCTCGACGCTGCCCTCGCGCACCTGCGCCGCCGCCGGCGTCGCCAGCATCGCCGTCGCCGCGGCCACCAGCACCATCCGCCTCGAGATCGACTTCACGGTCTTCCCTCCCACCTTGATCTGGACCGGTCCAGGCGACTTCGACCCGACCTCGGCCCGAGAGTCACATGCTCGGCACCGATTCGCCTTCTACGGCATGTGAGGCCGCGCGGCGAGGGGATCGGGATCGTTTCGATCCGGTCCGGCTCACGCGTCCGGCAGCAGCGCGACCACGAAGGGCTGGACGATGAGGAAGACCAGCCGATCATCGTCGGTCCAGGCCGACGTGTCGACGTCTTCCCCGCGCCGCAGGCGACCCTCGGCCAGCCAGGATCCCACGGCCGCCTGGTCGTCGTTGGCGAGCGCGACGCCCACCTCGACGATATCGAGCGCGCGCACGAAGACCAGTCGCCCGGCCTCGTGATGAGGCCGCACCCAGCGCCACTCGGCGTGCTGCACCGATCTGCGCAGCTCGAGATAGAGTGCGTCGCTCACGGCAGCACCGCCAGGCTCGGCTCGTCACGACCGTACAAAGCCTCGCGCACCGACGCGTGCACGTCGGCGTTCAGGCCCGCGAAGCCGTCGATCAGCCGCTTGAGGTCGCGCCGCCGGGACGCGGGGAACGTATCGCACACCGGGCACGGAACGGGCGCGATGCCGTGCTGCTCGACCCAGGCCTTCACCCGCCGCTCCTCCACCAGGATCAGCGGTCGGATGGTCGTCACCGGATGCTCGCTCGCCGGCGTCGCGGCCTTCAGCGGATCCAGCCGGCGCTGGTACAGGAGGTTGAGGAAGAACGTCTCGACCGCGTCGTCGAGATGGTGACCCAGCGCCAGCTTGGTGAACCCGTTCTCGGCGCACCACCGATTCAGCACGCCGCGCCGCAGCCGGCCGCACAGCGCGCACGGGATCTGGCCCGGCGCGAGCTGCGGCTCGACGA